>CACLZW010000003.1 GCA_902611475.1 uncultured Alphaproteobacteria bacterium | reverse complement strand
TGATGGGGCCTCTTTGATTTGGGCACTTCGATCAGTTAAGACGTTAAATGAGATAAAAAAAATAGAGAAAGTGGCACAAATTGTCAGTGAAGTTTTTTGCGTTTTACCGACGTTTATATCGGCTAGCGACAGTGAGCGTGATGTAGCAAAAAAGGTGAAGAAAGAAATTTTAAAAGGAGGAGTGGATAGTATTCCTTATTTACCGGTTATATCAGGTAGAGGTGGGGTTTCGCAGATTATTGGAAATCCAACGGATAAATTGATTTCTTCGGGAGACTTCCTTTTCATAGATACGGGCTCTACGTTTGATGGTTATTTTTGTGATTTCGATAGAAATTTTGCAATTGGAACAGCATCTGACGAACTCAAAAGAACAAATGAAATTTTATGGCACGCAACAGAGGAAGGCATTAAAAATTTAGTACCAGGTGCAAAGACACAAGATGTATGGAAAAAAATAAACAAAAAAATTGAAGACTTTGGGTTTATAGTTAAAGGTGAAGGTAGATATGGCCATGGAGTTGGGTTGCAATTGACGGAACCTCCATCAATCTCTTCTTTTGATAATACTATTATTCAGGAAAATATGGTTCTCACTATCGAGCCGTCGATGGAGTATAAACCTGGAAAAATTATAGTTCATGAGGAAAATATTTTTGTTTCAAAGGATGGACCAATTTTATTAACAAAAAGGGCTCCAAAAGAGTTGCCATTAATAAGTTAGTTTTAAGAGATCACTTCTCGCTGGCTCTTTATTCGTAAGTGAAATTGCCAGAGAATTAAAAGATTAATAGACCCCATAAGCGAAGCAAACTGAAATGACCAACTATAATCGCCTTTTATATCATAAAGTAATCCTCCAAAATACCCACCTAAGCCCATACCTACCCAACCAAAAAAAGAGCCTAAGGCCATTGCTCTTCCAGCTAATTTTGCCGATACCATCATTCTAGCACAGACTAAAATTGCTGACATTACGCCGGAATATGTAAAACCAAAGGCTGCAGCAACAATAAATAAACCAACTTTAAAATCAATGTATGGGAATCCAAGTACTGTAATTGTTTGGCCGATAGACATAAGAATATAAGTAGGCAAGGCACCGATAATATCTCCAAGTTTGCCACTAATAATGCGTCCAACTATTCCAAAGACCATCAGGGCAAGGAAAACGCTTGCAGCAAAGTCCTCCGAGAATGAAGCGTCCGTAAGTAAGGGTATTAAATGAACGATAGGTACCGACATGCATATACAGCAAAAAATCACAGCACACGAAATCCAGGTAATAACTTCTTTTTCACTAAGTGGAAAATCCCTGAAGTCATCTTTTATAGCAATACGAGCTCTTTCTCGCCATGGCGACTCTTTAATCAGGAAAGAAAAAGGAGCCATTATCATAAGATATATGTAGGACAGATACATATAAGCATCTTGCCACCCGTGAGCCTTGATTAGATATGTTGATAATAAAGGAATTAACCCCTGGCCAGCTGCCCCACCCGCAGCAGTTATTCCAATTGCTAAGCCAGGATTTTTCTTGAACCAAAAGCCTACGTTGGCATAAAGAGGAGAGCCAACAACAGCATTTCCAAAGGCGCCAAAACAAAGATATAATGCGTAAAAATGAAGGATATTATTCTGTTTACTGAGAAAAAATAAGCAGGAGACCATAAAAAACGTAGCAAAAAAGCCGAAAAGCCTTGTTCCATATTTATCAGCGACATAGCCCCAGATAATTCCAAAAAAAGCAGAACCTAGAGACGCGACTGTATATCCAAAAGCTGTATTCGCGCGTGTCCATCCAAATTCATTTGATAATGGCTTTAAGAAAACAGATATCGAACCCATTGTGCCAAATGATAGAGCGGTTAGAGTAAAGACAGAAATGACCATTACCCATCCATAAAGGGGATCTCTAGCTACACTATTTTCGCTACTCAATTTTTATCCTTTAAAACAATCTTTTCTGCAAAATTTAAAAAGGCTCAAGACACCGTATGCCTAATGATAGGCAAGGCACCATGGTCAAATTTTAAGTGCTTAGTTTAAAAGTTACAACTTAAGATTCTGCGCACTTATCCAAGCCTCGTATTTAGCGCTAACAATCTGATCATTCTCTGATATCATTTTCCCCGAAAATTCATTGGCATTATTTGAAGCACACCATAAAGCAAATAAGCCTGTTTTTTCAGAATTCATTAGGTCTTCTTTTTTAATTTTTGAAACGTGGTTGATGCCACTTGCTCTTATTCTGCCTTGCATTTCAGTATCAACCAGTCCAGGTCTTATGCCAATTGATGAGATCCCATGCTGATTGCCTTCAAGATGTGTTTGCTGATTAATCATATGAAGTGCGGCTTTTGTTGAGCAATAGGCTGTCCAACCCTCTATTGCGTTTATCGATGCGCCTGATAGCACATTTATTACTTTTCCTTTATTTTTTTGAAGGTTGTTCCAACAATATGATATTAATAAGGACGGAGCTAAATAATTTACCCTAACGGCTTTCTCAAAGTCTTGAAGCTCTATTTTTTCTAACGGAGTAATAGGTTCGATTACCGCACCATTATTGATTAAAACATCAACTGTTCCCCAAATCGATAAGGCCATCTCTGTTTGATGTTTTAAAGAAGAAAGGTTTGATAAATCTATGGGAGATTCAACCACTTCAAGTCCGTTTACCATAAGCTCATTCACTGTATCTTTACAGTCATTTACACTTCTACCCGAAAATATCACTCTATAACCATTTTTGGCTAGCGTTATACCAATTGATAAACCAATCCCCGTACGAGCCCCAGTAATTAGGCATATTTTCTTTTTAAAATTCTCTGCCACTTCTTTTGTTTTTTACTTTCAACTAAAATTTTTCAACCCAAGGACGCAACTCTATTTCCCAAGACCACGCGCTCTTATGTTGTTGATAAAAATGCAAATAGCTCTTTGCGATTTCGTCAGGATCTAAAAATTTGTATGAGCCGTCTTCCTTTCTCTCTTCACGATGGGATGTACTTATACCGCCATCAATAACGAAATGGCCTATGTGTATATTTTGAGGATGCAATTCTCTTGCTAAAGATTGTGCTAGGCCTCTCAATCCAAACTTTCCCATTGCAAATACTGAAGAAAGGGGAAAGCCCTTAACTGCAGCTGACGCACTGGTTAAGAAGATATTTCCTTCTCCTTTTTTTAACATTCTTTTTGCAGCTTGCTGCGCAACTAAAAAGCCTCCGTAGCATGTTATTTCAATGGCTTTTTTAGTTTCATGAGGATCCAAGTCTACAATTGATCCTCTTACCCGAGCCGAAGGGTTGTAGATTACAATTTCCGGAGTTCCTATTGCCTCGTCAGTTTTCTTGAACAACTCCTCTACATGAATTGGGTCAGAAGCATCACAGGTAAAAACATGAGCATTCGTTTCCTCTTTAAGCGGTGCTAATTTTTCTGTATTTCTTGATGCTAAACAAATAGTTTTCTTTTCAGAATGAAACAGTCGCGCTAATGAAGCGCTTAGGCCTAAACCAACACCCACAATCAATACCGACCCTGCCATAAAAGCCCCCAAAGTAATTGTAATTTAATTAATGATACTTATTAATTAGCGCTTGGGTAATCTTTATTTCAGCTTAATTTTATTTTTTCTCTTATCTTTACTACTGGACAGTTAACATCAAGGTCGACATCCGACCAACATACTGGTGCATCTTTTTCAACGTTAGTCTTTAATTTAACATTATTGGCGAGACCTATTGGTAACCCATTTATTTTTTTTGCAAAACCTGCTTGGTAAAGTTTTCCCCAAACTGTAAAACCTCCTTCACCATCCAATAACTGCCCTTTTTTTAGGTTCTGTTTTGCAGTTGCAATTACATCTCCAGAAAATTCTTTCGTGCATCCTGTAGCTTTCTTTAAAATAGCAGCGGAAAAAACTGATGTGTTCAATTCCATGCCTATAAGATGAAATGGCTTGTACATTGAGGAATATCGCCCAGTATCATCTGTATTCATACCATATTGGGTAAAACATTTTGCTGCATATTCATTTGCTGCTTCAAGCACTACATAAACGCCCCACCTGAGGTCTTTAAAAACTGGTCTTCCGTCTCTTTCTAACGAAGATACGACTTCAACTGTGCCAGGCGACTCTAAAATACCTCCATCAACTTGAGGTCTTAAAACATGAGAGAGATGATCCATTCCAGCTGGAGGAAACTGTAGACCATTTGGAGGAGGTTTTAATAACGTAGCGTTGCTTATTGCAGCCATTTCCAAAGCTGATTTTGTTCCATCCAAAAAAGAATTAAACATTCTACTATTCATTCCGGCAGATAAAGCTTCTTCTCTATTTAACCCATAGTAATCCCAAACGGTATCGGGTGTACTATAATGATATTCAGGTAGATATTTTGTTCCTTTGCCTGCTGCGACCACTTGAAACCCAGAAGCACGTGCCCATTCTACGAGTTCCGTAGTAAGAGCAGGTTGATCGCCATAAGCCATAGAATAAACAATACCAGCCTTCTCTGCTTCTTTTGCTAGATATGGTCCGCTCAACACATCAGCCTCAACATTTACCATAACAATATCCAACCCTTGCTCTATAGCAATAAGTGCATGTTTTGTTCCCTCTACAGGATCTCCGGTAGCTTCTACCAATACATCTATTTTGGTCTGAGAGATCATCTTTTTCAAATTATCAAAAAATAATACTGACTCTATCTGTTCTTCAGTCCAGCCTACATCTCTGCAATTTTTTTTAGCATTTTCTACGCTGATATCGACAATTGAACTAACTTCTAAACCAATGGTGAACGGTGCTTGAGATAAAAACATGGATCCAAATTTGCCGGCGCCAATTAGTCCAACCCTTACCCGTTCTTGATTAGCTTCTCTTTTTTGAACTTCATTATATAAAAACATCTTTTAATAAACTTCTGATTTTATACTTTAATATTTAATTGCTTTATATACTTTAAATTAATACCACCCTGAAAGGAATATTATATGAAAAAATACGTAGTAATAGGGCGTCCGAGAGCAGGATCATTGATCGCTGAGTTTTTGTTAACTGCTGCAAATGTTGAGTATGAGTTTAAAAATATATCTATCGAAGAGGCACAGCAGGATGAATTTAAGAGTATAAGTCCTTTTTCAAAAATTCCAGTTTTAGTCTGTCCAGATGGGCAAACCATATTTGAAACAGTAGCAATTGTGACCCATTTGATAGAAAAATTTCCTCAATTGGCTCCTCACAGCTCCTCGTCTGAGCGTAACCTTTTATGGCAGTATTTAGCAATGATAGCGACGTCAATATATGCTGGATATCATAGACAGTTTTACTCGCACCGTTATGCACCTAAAGATGTTGCAGAGGATGTTGGAAAACTAGCCACTCAAGACCGTGAAACCGCTTACAATTATATAAATATGAAACTTAATCCCTATTTATTAGGGGAAACCAAATCAGCAGTGGATTATTATTTGTATATGGTAACGAGATGGGATCCTAGTATAGATAATTTACTTAATGATAAAGATAATTTAGGTAAATTTATTTCTCACATGAAGGAAGATGATGCGGTAAAGAAAGTGTTATCATCTCACAAGCTGTAAATTTTAGTTAGCAAGAAGTGCCACAAAAATTATATAAAAAGGAGAATATTTATGTCTATTTTTACTGAGGACCTATTTGAAAAGGGTATAAAGCAGAGAGTATCGACGGTTGGAGAGGATTATGTAAAGAAAAACCTGGAAGAAGCAGACGAATTCTCCCGACCTTTTCAAGAAGCAATGACAGCCTGGTGTTGGGGTTTTGGTTGGGGCGATGAAGTAATTGACGCAAAAACACGATCAATGATGAATCTTTCGATGATTGGTGCTCTTGGAAAAATGACAGAGTGGGAAACACATTTTAGAGGAGCAATAAAAAATGGAGTTTCTAAAAATGAATTGCGGGCAATTATACACGTTATTGGTATTTATTGCGGTGTGCCACAAGCTGTGGAATGCTTTAGGGTAGCAAGAAAGGTTCTAGAAGAAGAGAATTTATTTTAAAGAAATAGTGCTGTTATTTAATATGAATAACATAAAAGAAATGAAACTTTATTCTGATGCTTACAGAATATTCAAAGATTTGAAAGCGCTCGGTTATTCGGAAGATGATAAGTTAAACTTAGAAGACGTCAATCAATTTGACCAATTGCATTATCATGGCACACTAAGCGTTCAAGAGGCCATAAAGTCTATTAATATTCAGGAAAATGATAATGTCTTGGAGGTAGGAGCTGGCTGGGGAGGCCCATCTCGATACATTGCTTACAAAACGAGAGCAAACGTTTCTGCATTGGAACTACAGCAAGATTATTCCGAGGTCGGTCAGGAATTAACACTTAGAACAGGTCTTGAAAGCTTTGTTACACACATAAACCAAGATTTTTTAAATTTTTCTCAAAAGGATCCATGTTTTAATAAAATTGTTTCTTGGTTAGCCTTGTACCATATTCCTTATCGAAAAAAATATACTAAAAAACTTTTTAACTTGTTAAATAAAAAAGGCATGCTCTTTATTGAAGATCTTACTTTTGGGAGCAGTTTTGAGAGCTCTCATAAAAAAATGTTAGAAAAGAAACTCTTTGCAAATTCATTAGAAAAATATTCTGATTATTTAGATACCTGTGCTAACGTTGGTTTTGAAATTGTTGAGCATAAGGATATGTCATCAGACTGGGAAAATTTTACAAACGAACGTCTGAAGTTGCTTCAAACAAATAGAAGCAAGCACGAAAAAATTCATGGTGTTGATGGCTATATTACAATTGAAGACTTTTATAAAACCGCGGCGAAGTGTTTTGCTGAAAATATTATTGGCGGTATAAGGTTGGTTTGTATGAAAAATTAGGTTCTTATCTCAAGTGATAAATGGAGACAAATAATGGATTTGAAAAATTACGCAAAAAAAGAAAAGATAAAATACTTTATGGTTACATATACTGATCTTTTTGGGGTGCAGAGAGCCAAGCTTGTTCCTGCATCGGCCATATCAGATATGCAAAAAGATGGAGCCGGTTTTGCTGGCTTTGCTAGCTGGCTAGATATGACCCCAGCGTACCCAGATATGCTAGCAGTGCCCGACCCTCAGAGCGTGATAAAACTTCCTTGGAAAAAGGACGTCGCTTGGCTTGCAAGTAACTGTATGATGGAGGGCAAATTGGTGGAGCAGGCACCAAGAAATGTTCTAAACAAAGTTATTGATAGAGCAAAAAAGAGTAACATGAGGGTGAAGACTGGCATAGAGGCTGAGTTTTTTCTCTTAACACCTGATGGATCAGCTATTTCTGACCCATATGATAATGCTGAAAAACCTTGTTATGATCAACAGGCTCTGATGCGCCGATACGATGTGATAGCCGAAATTTGTGATTATCTCGGCATATTGGGTTGGGGCCCTTATCAAAATGATCATGAAGATGCCAATGGTCAATTTGAAATGAATTTTGAATTTGATGATGCGTTAAGAACTGCAGATAAACATTCTTTCTTCAAATTCATGGTTAAATCCGTCGCCGAAAAGCATGGTCTCAGAGCGACTTTTATGCCAAAGCCAATTGAAAGCTTAACAGGCAATGGGTGTCATGCTCATATATCAGTTTGGGATTTAAAGGCTAAGAAAAATGTTTTTGCTAGTAAGAAGTCAGATATTGGTTTGTCAAAAGAGGGTCTACACTTTCTTGGAGGTATAATTAGCCACGCCAAGGCTATGGCTGCGATTACAAACCCAACTGTAAATTCCTATAAACGAATTAATGCTCCAAGAACTTTAAGTGGGGCAAGTTGGGCACCAAATACAATTACTTGGACAGAAAATAATAGAACTCATATGGTAAGAGTACCCGACGCTGGAAGATTTGAACTAAGACTTCCTGATGGGGCAACCAATCCTTATTTGTTGCAGGCAGCTATCATTACGGCAGGGTTAAATGGCGTTGATAAAAAGTTAGATCCTGGGGAAAGATCAAATACAAATATGTATGAAGATGCAAAAGCTATTGCCAAGGCTGAAAAGTTGCCATTGAACTTACTTGATGCTTTACGAGCCTTTGACAAAGATAAAAGCTTTAAAGAGGGGCTAGGAAAAGCGTTTTCTGATTCATTTATTAAGCTCAAAATGGAAGAATGGCATTCTTATACGGCACATTTTTCAGAATGGGAAAAAAGAAATACTTTGGATATTTAGAGTACTACACCTCTTTTAGCTCTCCAATAGTCCTTTTATTTTTTCTAGTAGCTCCTTATTTATTTTTCTAGCGCTGTTATCTAGTCTATTACGATGTCGTCTTTCCCCAGGAAGCCGTATTCCTTTTAACTGTTTTATTTCCTTAAAGAACCCTTCGCTATGAGTATTCCAGTCTGGCCCAGCTATGAGCTCAGGGTTAATAGCTAAAACTAGTTCGCCTCCCTTTGCTGGTCCTCCATCATTATTATCAGTTTTTGCTGCTTCAAAAGAAAAATTGTCTCCTGTTAATCCTGCAGAAAATAGCTCGATCATCATAGATATAGCTGACCCTTTATATCCTCCAAAAGGTAATAACACTCCCTTCAATATTTCTTTTGGATCATCAGATGGATTTCCATCAGGTCCAAGACCTGTTCCATGAGGAACGGGATGTCCGTCTCTTGCTGCGATTTGAACATCTCCCATTGCAAGTGTTGAAGTAGCCATATCAAAAACTAAAGGGGTTGAATTCTTTCTTGGCCAAGCAAAGGAAATGGGGTTTGTTCCAAAAAATGGTTCTGTTGCGCCAGCTGGTGCAACAGAAGGTTTGTAAACTGTACAAGCAATACCCGATAATCCTCGTTCAGCCAAGTACTCAGTCTCTGGCCAAAGAGCTGCAAAATGAAAACTATTTATAAGGCGCATTACAGCTATACCGTGCTTTAGAGCCGCGTCCGACAGTGCTGGTAAGCTTTTTTCAAGCGAATAGGGGGCATAACCTAAATTTCCATCAACGGTTATAACAGATGGCAGGCAAGAGGTTATTTTTGGCTCTGCCTTTCCATTTACTTTGCCTGATTTCAAGGATGCAACGTAGCCAGGAATTCTGAAGAGGCCATGTGACAATGACCCATCTCTTTCCGCTGTTGCGACAGTTGTTGCTATAGCGTTTGCATTTTCTTTATTACAACCAAATTTACTCAACACATTAAATGCTAAATCATATATCTGTTCAACAGTAAGTGCCTCTATCTCTATATTACTCATTTGAATAATCCTTTCTAGTCAACGGCAGCCAAAGCTTCAATCTCTACTTTTATATCTGCTCTGAAAAGTCCTTTTACATAAATAAATGACATTTAGGGCCTCGGCGAAGCTAAAAATTCATCGGCAGCAGATTTAATCTTTACCCAGTCAGGTTCATCGGTCATAAAAACAGTGATTTTTGCTATATCCTCTTTCGTGCCACCTTGCGATTTAACAATCAAATTTATGTTTTGTAATGCTAATCGATATTGCTCCTCTAGACTTTCTGCGACATTACCCTCCATATCGTTTCCAATTTGTCCAGATATTGATAGCAATTTTTTTTCTGCCGGTATAATAGCCACATTTGAGTAATTAGCAGCAGGTTTTGGTGCGTTTGATGGATCGAGAAAGGTAATTGTCATTTGGTAAGCCTTATTGGTTATCATTAACTTGATTATGATATCGTAATAACAGTTTGCATGAAATTAAATAAACTTCGACAGTACGAAATTTCTGAGACCTTGACTTTGAAAAGCCAAAAGAACTAAAATTATCAATGTGCTTGATTTATAGGAGTAATTTAATTATGGCAACTTATGAATGTGCTAAATGTGGAATGGCAGTAAATGCTTTTTGCGCTAAATGTGAGACTGCATTAGAGAATGACTTTGTTACCAGTGATGAAGGAAAAAAAATACAAGTGTCAGTCTGTCCAAATGGCCATGGAAAGATAAAGTCACCCACTTGTTGTGGCGCCGATATGGATTGCAAGGGTTAATCTATCGATGAATGATTTGAGTCCCGAAGAGGAATTGACGCAACTTAAGCGAGAGCTTTCTAAGTTAAAACTAGAAGCTAACTTACGAAAATCACTATCAACTCAGCTTGAGGCGCAAAAGAAAATAGCCGATCAGGCCAAGGAAGAAGCTTTAAAAAAATCAGAAGAATTAGAGGGTATTTCTGGTAAATTAGCTAAGTATCTATCTCCTCAGATCCATGAACAGATTTTCAGCGGAAAGCAGAGTGCAGAGGTAACAAGTTCTCGAAAAAAATTGACTCTTTTTTTCTCTGATATCGTCGGTTTTACAAGCATTTCAGATGAATTGGAGTCTGAAGAAATCACAAGCTTAATTAATTTTTATCTAAACGAAATGTCTATTATTGCGCTCAAATACGGTGGCACTATAGACAAGTTTATTGGTGACTCTATTATGATTTTCTTTGGAGACCCAACAACTAAGGGGCCAGAAGAAGATGCTAAGCTTTGTGTTGAAATGGCTGTTGAGATGCTTGAAAAAATGGATGAACTTAAAGGTTCTTGGGGAAAAAACTTTTCATTGAGAAATGACCTTGAAATACGGATTGGTATTAACACAGGATATTGCACTGTTGGCAACTTTGGGAGTAATGAAAGATTAGATTATACGGCTGTTGGTGGAACCGTTAATCTTGCCTCTAGGCTTGAAAGTGTTGCGAACTCAGGCTCTATTTGTATATCTGAAGAGACATATCTTTTGGTGAATTCTTTCTTTAAATTTTATGATCCAAAAGAGATAGACGTAAAAGGATACTTAAGAAAGATAAAATATTATGAGCTTGATCGAGATACCAAAGTAGATAATAACCAAATTATTACTTTAACTGGGGCCGGTTTTAATATTTCAATAGATAAGGAAAAACTTACACACCAAGAATATACTCAAATAAAGAACGCAATTGATAATATACAAGCTTAAGAAAGTTAAAAAAATTTTCCTTTTACTTTATGTTTTCTATCTAAATATATGAAAAAAAACACATTTGTTACACATCTTGAATGCTCCATTTCTGGTAAACGGTATGAAAAAGATCTCGTTCATAGTTTGTCGGATAAAGGAAAGCCATTATTAGTTCGATATGATCTGGAGAAAATTAAAGAAGTATTTTCTAAGGACTACATAAAAAAAACGAATAAAAACGGTTTTTGGCGTTATTCATTTCTGTTGCCGGTTGAGACATCAAACATAATATCACTGGGAGAGGTTTTAACTCCTTTGATCTCACTTGATAATGTAGCTAAAAAATTTAATCAAAAGGGAGATTTATTGGTGAAAGACGAAGGCTTACTACCTACTTCTTCTTTTAAGGCACGTGGCTTAGGTGTTGCTGTATCAATGGCAAAACAATTTGGTATACGTCACTTGGCAATTCCATCGAATGGTAATGCCGGTGCTGCGATGGCAGCCTACGGAGCAAAGGCTGGAATAAAATGTACGGTATTCTGCCCAGACGACACTCCTGAGATAAATATCAGAGAAATAAGTAGACTTGGAGCTGAAATCTTTAAAGTTAATGGTCTTATCAATGATTGTGGAAAAATAGTACGGGAAGGCAAGAATGAAGTAGGGTGGTTTGACGTCTCAACATTGAAAGAGCCGTATCGTATTGAAGGTAAGAAGACAATGGGTTTAGAGTTAGCTGAGCAATTAAACTGGGAGTTGCCAGATGTTATTTTTTACCCAACTGGTGGTGGAACTGGTTTAATTGGGATGTGGAAAGCGTTTTCAGAGCTACAAAAGCTAGGATGGGTTGGAAAAAAATTGCCTCGTATGGTTGCAGTACAAGCTGACGGGTGCGCTCCGATTGTCGATGCATGGCGGCAGGGCAAAGAGACGGCGAATTTATGGGAAAATGCTAATACTATAGCAGCGGGGATACGGGTACCGGTTGCAGTAGGAGACTTTTTGATAATCAGAGCCGTTAATGAAAGTGACGGGTTTGCAATTTCCGTAAGTGATAATGAGATTGTTGAAGCAAGAGATTTCGTCTCAAAAACCGAAGGAACTTTATTGTGCCCGGAAGGAGCCGCTACTCTCGCCGCATTTGAAAAATCTTTAAGAGAAGGTCTGATTTCAAACAATGATCGTGTTGTGCTATTTAATTGCGCTTCCGGTCTAAAATATTCCCTACCTAAAGTAAAAAATACATTAAATAAAGATCAAGCTGTAGATTATTCTATGTTCTAAACTTATTTTGAGGAGTGAACGATGATTTTACTCCTTCTCTTGGGTCAGTAACAAAAATTTTTCGTTCTGGATGCATTCCCGCTCCAAACACAGCAGAAACAGCTGAATACCTCATCTTATGCAATAAACGCGTGTCAGCATTTCCAACAGCAGGATGGATGCCATTGTTTTCACGAACTTTTTCCTGCCAATCTTTCATTCTTTTGTCATAGGTATTTTTGTTCTCAAGTTCCACACAATTAATTTCATTCTTATTTAAATCAACGATTATTTGATCACCTTCCTCGATAAGCGCGATTGGACCTCCCACTGCTGCTTCGGGCCCTACATGCCCAATTACTAAACCAACTGAGCCACCAGAAAAGCGGCCATCTGTCATCAGTGCAACCACGATGTTTTTTTCTCTACAAAGTGTTGTTATTCGTGAAGTTGAATCTAGCATTTCAGGCATTCCAGGACCTCCTACTGGTCCTTCATATCTGACAACTATCATATCAAAGTTTTCAAAAACCTCTGGTCTTTTGTCCAAGGTATCTAATAAAGCTTGTTCCCCATCAAATATTTTAGCCTGCCCTTTAAATACATTATTTTCAAGCCCTCCTTCTACTCCAGCAAGTTTTAAAATTGAGCTATATTCAGGAGACAAATTCCCCCCCAAGACACGTAGTCCACCCGTCGGTTTATAGGGTGATGAAACACTATATATTACCTCATTATCTGGATCGGGTGGTGACAATCCTTTTATTTGTTCGGAAAGAGTTTCACCCGTACAGGTCATAGTGTCTCCATTCAATAAGCCTGCTTCCAACAGATTTTTAACTATAACTTGTACGCCTCCCTTTGTATCAATATCCACCATCGAATATTTCCCAAAAGGTCTAGCGTCTACAATAACTGGCACAACATTTTTTGATAAATGGTTGAATTCTTCTGAACTCATAATGTCTTGAGAAAAATTTTTGTAGCCCGCAGCTCTGGCGATCTCTGGAGCATGTAGCATTACATTTGTTGAGCCTCCAACTGCCATGGCAACAATTATGGCATTTCTAATTGACTCTCTTGTTACGATATCTCTGGGAGTAATGTTTTTTTCAATCATTTTTTCAAGAAATTCAACAAGCTGTTGTGGAAATTCATCAAGCCTTCTGCTGTCTTGTGATGCGGGAGATACCATGTGCAAAGGCTGCATGCCTACAACACCAATAAACGTTTGCATCGTATTATAAGTGAACATTCCTCCGCAACTCCCAAACCCAGGACACGCCTCTAATGCAATTCGTTTTTTAAACTCTTCGTCTGGATTGCCGGCAATTTGGTAACTTGAAATTATATCTATAGGCTCGCCAGTTTTTGAGTCTTTGCCTGGTCGTATAGATCCGTCTGACATGATAATGGCTGGTCTGTTATGTTCTAAAACTGCAGCGAGTGTGCCTACTGGTGGTTTATCACACGCGACTACTGCAATAACCCCTTCTAATCCAGAGGCGCTTAAGTGTTCACACATTGAATCATTAGTTACTTCTCGTCCAATTAAGGAATACCTCATTTCCTTAGTCCCATTACGAATTCCATCTGAAGTAGCTATGGTAAACTCGGGTTGCACTAACCTCATTGATAATTGCTCTGGATCTGTTCCTATTCTATTCTTTAAAATTTCGTGAATTTTCTCTACTTTGCTTGAAACACCTATGTAGCATTGCGAGTCGCCCTTGTTTCCAACAACACCAACTGAGGGTTCATGTATTAAATCAACATCCGTTCCTAGTTCTCTTGCAATTCCAAAAGTTTGAGAATTTCTTCCTGGATTTTTATCAATTAATACTGTTTTTGAGTTTCTCATTTTTAATGCCTACATAGTTTTTTTCGTGTCGTAAATTTATTATAATTTTTACTCTAAAACAAGATAACAAAAATTAGTATGTAAAAGATTTTATGGTTCAAACAGAAGCAATAGGCTTCCACTGGATCAATTAATGTAAATACCTCTTAATCAAGCTTTGGAAAACAAACAAACACAGGCTTTACCATTTTTTATATTTAGATTCTTATTATCTTTATTATAGACCTTTACTTCATTTAGCTCAAAGCAATCAATAATATTGGTTTCATTAAGAGCTTTGAACTGTTTTTCAAAGCCTTTCGAATGGTAGTGATCAAAGTTAATTCCAATTACAAATTTAGTGCCTGAATTAAAATGAGAAATTAAGCGCTTCAAAGTTTCTGAACCCAGATGCCCGTGTGTAAATGTTCCAGCGCTTACTACAGCTGAATAATCTTGTAATAATGGGTCAAGAGGGTCTTCAAGATTAAGTTCAAGCAAATTTCGATATAGTTTTTTTTCTCTAGATATTTGTATCATATCTTGTGATATATCTACTCCGTCTATAACAGCATTTGGAGCTTTCTTTTTAATTTCGTTTGCGACTAACCCAGTGCCACAGCCGATATCACAGATAGGTCCATCTATTGTAAACTTCTCAACTAGAAGATTTGCCACTACAGTAGGGTAAGTGTAACCAAGATCTTTTACAAAAACACTATCGTAGAAAGGTGCAAAACCTTTATAGTATTTCTTGTTGTCATCTGGAGTTATTAGGTTGTAAGCTCCCTTAAGAAGATCCAACGCATTCTTTTCTGTTTTGCTCATAACAGTACCAATATTCCATAGTTCTTTGCTGCAAAAAAGGAAAATGTGTGAAAATTGAACTTTTGGCTTATTTGAAAGGTTAATGACTTGAATAAGATTGATAGAGCAGCCTATGTGGTGGAGCGTCTGGATGAGATTTATCCCGAGACACCAGTGCCTCTAAATCATAACAGTAAATTTGAACTACTTATTGCCGTTTTGCTTAGTGCACAGTGCACTGATGAAAGAGTTAATCAAGTTACCCCACAACTTTTCTCGCTTGCAGACAATCCGTTGGATATGAGTAAATTAAAAACAGAAAAAATATATGAAATTATAAGGCCATGTGGTCTTGCCCCTCAAAAATCATCAAATATCTCTAAATTGTCCATCATGATTATTGAAAAACATCAGGGTCTAGTTCCCTCAACCTTTGAGGATCTCGAGCGCCTGCCCGGCGTGGGACATAAAACTGCAAGTGTAGTAATGTCTCAGGGATTTGGGTACCCAGCTTTTCCAGTTGATACACATATTCATAGGCTCGCACAGCGTTGGGGTTTAACCAATGGAAAAAACGTGACGCAAACAGAGAAAGATTTAAAAAAACTTTTCCCTGAAGAAAGGTGGAATAAATTACACCTACAGATAATCTTTTATGGTAGATCTCACTGCACAGCAAGGGGGTGTGATGGAACTGTATGCGAGATTTGCACGACATGCTACCCCCGAAGAAAAAAACCTTTTAAGGCAAAAAAACCATAGTACAGGATAAAAAACCATAGACATAATTTTTGATATTGATGGAACTATTTTAGACATCTCGCATAGAGTAAAGTTTGTTTTGCAGGACCCAAAAGACTGGAAAAGTTTTTATAGCAATATGGATAAAGATCGACCGATCGAAGAAGTTTGTTCTTTGTTGAAGTCTTTGCTGAAAGATGACGCCAATCAAATCATTTTTTGTACCGGTAGGGTTGAGGACTATAGGGAAAAAACAATTGAACAGATAAATAAAATATTAAAAGGCGGTAAAAATATTGATATAGATAGCTGCTTGTATATGAGACCAAAAGGAGATTACAGAAAAGATTTTATGGTAAAAAGGGATCTCTATAAAAGAATGATTGTTGATGGGTTTAATCCAGTCCTAGTATTTGAAGATAAAATTACGGTTGTTGAAATGTGGAAGGAGATGGGTTTAAAATGCTTAAGGGTTACAGGAGCTTAATAATTTAGAATGAAAATGAAACGCACTATAATAAGGCCAAACGGGGTGCCAAATTCTATATCAGAGCAGGTTGCAACCCCTATTATGCCATCGGTTGTTTATGCTTCTCAATCTCCCAATTCGCTCGATGAACAATATGAAGGCAAGCAAAAAGGTTATACATACGCAAGAGAAGGGCATCCTAATGCAGAAATCTTAGCTCGTTTGATTGATAAGCTTGAAGGGAGTTCCACCGGTTTGGTTGTAAGTTCAGGAATGGCTGCCATTTCGTCTCTTATTATGGGTACCTTGTCTCTGGGCGACCATGTTTTAGGAGGTAGCCAATTATATGGTCGTACATTGAGACTGATGCGTGAAGATTTGCCTAGATTTGGTATTCAAACGTCGTTCGCTGATCCAACAAATATTGACTCAGTTAAAACTGAGATTAGAAAAAATACAAAAATGATCTTAATTGAGTGTGTGTCTAACCCAACACTTAGGGTTGCCGACATAGAGGGTATCGCAAATTTATGTAAAAGAAACAATATTTTATTGGCTGTTGATAATACATTTACAACACCTGCATGCATTAAGCCTTTTGATTATGGCGCTGATTTTGTTATTCATTCTATTACTAAATTGTTATCTGGTCACTCCGATACCACATTAGGATATGTTTCATCAAAAGATCAAAACAAGATGGAGGCAATTTACAACTTTTCTGTTTCAATTGGCGCAACTCCAAGTCCTTTTGATTGTTGGCTGGCTGAAAGAGGTCTTGCTACATTTGAATTAAGATTTGAAAAAGCTCAAAAAAACGCAGAGGTCCTTGCTGAAGCCTTGAAGAAAAATAGAAAGGTTAAAAAAGTACTTTACCCCACCATGTCAGAGCACCCTGATATATCACTTGCAAAGCAACTCTTAAATGGAAATGGCTGCAATATGGTAAGTTTTGAAATAGGTGATAATAGAATAGATGCAAATAAATTTATTGAAAATATAGAGGGTATAGCATTTGCTCCCACATTAGGAGATATTGGAACTACAATATCGCATCCCGGAACTAGTTCACATAGATACCTTAATCTAAGTGCGCGTAAAGAGCTTGGTATATCCGAAGGCTTTTTCAGAGTATCTGTTGGTCTTGAAGACCCAGATGAATTAGTAGGCTCTATTGAAAGAGCGTTAAAAGCAATATAGCTTCTACCATCAGGAAAAGTCTAAATTATTCGATCTATAAAACGTTTTAGCCTTTCGCAAGACAGGTTTATCATCTTATCAGGAACCGTTAAACTTATGCGTACTAAATGGTGGGCATTTTCTCCAAATGATGCGCCTGGCATGAGAGCCAATTTTTCTTCATCTAGAAGTTGTTTAACAAAAGCGTCGCTACTTAGTCCTGTTTTAGATATATCGGCAAGTAGGAACATTCCTGACTGCGGCATTATTGGTTCCACTTTACTGGTTTTTTTTAGAGCTTCATAAATATTTACGGCCCTATGATAATATGAATCCCTCATTTTTTTTGCAGTATGAAAATCATTTTTAAGCGCATATGCTGTCATATCTGCTATGAATGGTTGGTTGCCAAATAGCATTGTTTCAGAAAGAGGCAAAACCGCATCGCAAAAGTCTTTGGGACCAACCAGCCATCCACTTCTAAACCCCGGCGCTGCATGTGATTTCGATATACTTGAGACAACAATAGTACGATGCAATGCGTCTCGAACATTTAGTGGTGAGTAAAATTCCGTTTTGTTATCAAAATCATAAATTAGGGATGCGTACACTTCGTCTGAGATTATCCACAAATTGTTTTGGAGACAAACTTTAACAATTTCTTCTATTTCTTTTTTAGTCAATAATGCTCCAGATGGATTATGTGGATTATTCAAAAGAAGAACTTTGCTTTTGCTTGTTACAGAGTTGGCTAAATCGCTAGGATTCATTCGAAAACTATTTTCTTTTTTTAGTTCTATTCTTTTCACCGTTCCACCTGCAGCGGCTACAACGCCTTCATAGGTAGCGTATAGCGGATCTCCTAAAAGAACCTCATCGCCTTCATTAACTAGGCCCATAATCGAAACAAAAAGTGAGGTTTGAGTGCCAGGGAAACATAAGACATTATTTTCGTTTATATTAAGCCCACATTCGTCATTATACTTGTTTACTAGGCTGGAAACTAAGTTTTGTTCTCCTCTTCCATTGGAATAACCTGTTCTACCCTCTTTAATGGCCCTGATCGTAATGTTGATAAGTTCGTCTGAAACGGAAATATCAGGCTGGCCTATGGTTAATAAAATTACATCACGATCAATTTCAGCCATTTTCTTTGCTTTCAAATGGGGCATCCATTTTTCAGAGCCTAATTTTGCTACTCTTTTTGTTATTGATGCGAAATGCACGATATTTAAATTCCTTTTAACGAAAAAATACACTATTTTCTAAAAGACATGACCTCAACATGCAAGTTTTTGTCTGCTCTTTTCTTTTTTACAAGACTTTTATCGATAATAAAAAGTCGTGTCTATATACTGTTCCTTTTTGTTTTTTTGCTTAACGTTCTTCATTCTTATGCTCAGGAAACAATTACCCCTAAGATCATAAGAAAAATTCCCCATGATAGTAAGGCTTTTACCCAGGGTTTCATTGTAGACGAAGGAATATTTTATGAAAGTACCGGTCTATATGGAAATTCAAGTCTTAGAAAATATAATACGCACTCTGAAAAATTGATAAAAAAAATATCATTGGAGGATAAGTTTTTTGCTGAAGGACTTACTTTATTCAACGGTTGGCTTTATCAACTGACTTGGAAATCGGGGGTTATGTTCGTATACGATAAAACTACTTTCGAGATAATAAAAATTTTGTCTTATAATGGAGAGGGTTGGGGGCTTACTAGTAACAACAAATATTTAGTAATGAGTGATGGTAGTAACATTTTAAAATTTCATGATCCGAGTACCCTTCGGGTCATAAGGTCAATAGCGATTACCTATAATGGATTACCTGTGAACAATCTTAATGAGTTGGAGTTTGTTGGAAATGAGATTTGGGCGAATATATGGAAATCTGACTTAGTAGCATGTATCGATAGTGCTACCGGTGAATTAGTCAGATGGATTGATTTTTCATCAATAAGTGAAAAAACTGGAGCTGAAGATGTATTGAATGGGATAGCTTATGATAAAGTTGAAGACCGAATTTTTGTAACTGGAAAATTTTGGAATTCTATATACGAAGTATCAATCAAGGATCAGTAAGAACGCTCAAATGCTAATTAAATCTATTTGGAGAAACTCTCTTTTGCAACTCTCCAAAGCTTGATTTTTCCCCTAAAATAATCTCACTAGCCATTTTGCTTGCTGCAGCTGACGTTTGAAAGCCATATCCTCCTTGACCGGCAAACCAAAAGAAACTGGGAACAACGCTATCAAAACCAATAACAAGGGTACGATCAGGTGCAAAAGTTCGAAGGCCCGCCCAGCTTGATGTAATTCTATTAACAGAATAGCTTACAACTCCCTCAAAATTGAAAATGCCTTTTGCTAAGTCCTCATCATTTGCGTACGCGTCATGAGGAAAAGATTTGGTTTCTTCCGATGGGGAGACAATCATTTCTCCTGCATCAGGTTTTGCGTAAAAAGATTCATTTAGTCCAAAAGCCATTGGCCAACTTTTATGATTACCACTATCATCAGGAGCAGGCACTCTAGCCATAGATCTTTTAAGAGGTAAAAAGCCTAAAGGTTCGATGCCACATTTCAATGCTAATTCATCTACCCATGCTCCTGACGCATTTACAATGACATCACAAATAAATAATTTTTTATCCGTTGCAATGTGCCACTTCCCTTCTTTAAACTCAGCAGCAATTACTTTGGAGTCGGTATAAATTTCTGACCCGTTGGCTTTTATATCTTTTGTAAAATGTTGCAATAGTTTATTTGTATCAATATCGTAAATGTCCTCTTTGTATCCAGCATATTTTACCGATTTATTATTGATTATTTCAATTAAGCTACGCGCATCGCTGACTGATATTTCATTGTGGGCAAAACCTGAACATTGCTCTTTAAATGCATATTTTTCGTCTTTTTTTCCTAAAATTAGGCTGCCCCTTGGGGACAGAACGTCTACGCCATCCTTAGAAAGAAAGCTTTTGCTTGCACTATTGAATTCCCGTATAACCTCGTTTCCGTAGTCTTCGATAAATGCGGCAGCGGATCTACTTGATGAGTGGTACCCAAGATTTTTTTCGGCCTCTAGCAAAGTTACCTTCGCTGATTTACTTAGTCTACCTGCAACTGAGAGACCAGCAATTCCACCACCAACTACTAATATATCTACCATCTGAAGCTCATTCACTAGACCAAATATATCATTATACCAAAAGCAATACTACCTATTATAACTAACCAAAATAAGCTAGACCCTAGCATGAAAAGTTTGAGTATTTTTAATATGGGTCTGAAGCCAAAAAGAAGTAAGAAGCCAATTATGCCAAGAAAAAAAAGTTCCAATTATTGACCTCGATCAAAAATATTTTTATTTTAATTATTCAAGATAAATTAACAATCTTCCAGTATAATGCGACTCAAAAACAAAAAAGCTTTCGTTACTGCCGCCGGTCAGGGAATTGGTAAAGCTATAGCAGAGAAATTTTTCCATTTTGGTTCCGAAGTGCTGGCCGTTGACATAAACGAAGCTTTATTAACGCAATTAAAAGTCTCCCAGTCTCTTTACGTAGATGTGAGAGATGCTGAAGCTATAATTAAAGCGATAAAAGATTTTGAGCCAGATATATTGATTAATTGTGCAGGTATAGTTCATTCAGGCACAATACTTATATCTAAAGAAGAAGAGTTTGATGACGCAATTGATTTAAATATCAAGTCCATGTATCGCACTATAAAAGCTGCTATCCCTTTTATGCAGAATAATGGTGGTGGTAGTATAATTAATATTGGTTCCGTGGTTTCATCTGTAATTGGTGCACCAAATCGTTGTATTTATGGTTTGTCAAAAGCTGCAGTAATCGGTTTAACTAAGTCTGTAGCGGTAGATTTTGTTAAAGAGGGAATTAGATGTAATTGCATATGTCCAGGTACTGTTGATACCCCATCATTGCACGAAAGGCTGGAAGCGACCGGTGATTATGATAAGGCTATGAATGACTTTGTTAATAGGCAACCCATGGGAAGACTCGGATTGGCAGATGAAATTGCTGATCTAGCAATTTATTTGGCATCTGATGAAAGTAAATTTGTTACGGGGCAAGAGCATATTATCGATGGAGGATGGTCTGCTAGTTGATTGGTTGTCTTGAGTAAAAAACTTTTAAGAAAGTAGGAAGTAAAATGAAAAATAAATATAGGCATATTTTTGAACCACTGATAGTCGGCAACCACTTCATAAAAAATAGAATTATCATGGGATCCATGCACACAGGCTTAGAAGAGGGAGGGCAAGACGACTTTTCTAGAATGGGAGAATATTTTGCTGAAAGGGCATCCACAGGCGTTGGTCTTATAATAACGGGAGGTATTTCCCCCAATGAAGAAGGTGCTCTTGACGGGGCTATTTTTAACCAAGAAAGTCAAGTCGCAAGACATAAGCTTGTAACAGATGCAGTGCACAATGCGAATGTAGACACAAAAATTTGTATGCAGATTTTACATTCCGGTCCGTTGGCAATCAGTAAGGAATTAGTTGCCGCTAGTCCAGTTCGATCTAGAATTGGTCGTCTTGTTCCTAACGAAATGTCACTAGAGGTGCTCAGAAAACAAATTGGTGATTTTATCAAGTGTGCAGAACTATGTAAAAAAGCTAATTATGATGGAGTGGAAATCATTGGTTCAGCTGGATATTTTATTTCTACTTTTTTCGTTAACAAAACAAATCTGAGAACAGACGAATATGGAGGATGTTTCCCTAATAAAATAAGAATTGCAACAGAAATTGTGGAAGGAATTCGTAAATCTGTCGGTGAAGATTTTCTGATTATATTCAGAATACCAGCAATGGATATGCTTGAGGGAGGAATGTCATGGGAAGAGATCTGTACCTTAGGGCAGGCCTTAGAAAATTCAGGTGTTTCGATAGTGTCTACTCATTTTTCATGGCATGAAAGCCCTGTTCCAACCATTGCAACTATGGTTCCAAGAGCAGCTTTTACTTCAGTAACTAAACGCTTAAAAAGTGTAATTAATGTTCCGGTAATTACATCAAACAGAATAAATATGCCGGATGTCGCAGAGACAGTTTTGGCAAATGGTGATGCCGACTTAGTTTCGATGGCAAGACCATTTCTTGCAGATGGTAAAATTTTTGAAAAAATTAAAGAGGGCAGGGAAGACGAAATAAACACATGCATAGCTTGTAACCAAGCTTGCCTAGATCATGCCTTTGATAAAAAAGAAATATCTTGCCTAGTGAATCCGAGAGCATGTAATGAAACCAACCTGAACTATTTACCAACT
The DNA here is from genome assembly GCA_902611475.1 of uncultured Alphaproteobacteria bacterium. GTDB lineage: Bacteria > Pseudomonadota > Alphaproteobacteria > Rhodobacterales > Rhodobacteraceae > CACIJG01. The sequence continues at coordinate 75,885 of CACLZW010000003.1, read as the reverse complement.
ATGAATAAAAAAACTATTGCCGTTATTGGTGCTGGCCCAGCAGGACTTGCTTTTTCTGAAATTGCAGCTTTAAGAGGGCATCATGTTGAATTATTTGAGGCAAGTGATCAGATAGGGGGTCAGTTTAATCTGGCCAAACAAATACCCGGTAAAGAGGAGTTTCATGAAACAATTCGGTATTTTTCTACCATGCTTAAGAAAAATGGTGTTAAAGTATACTTAAACAAAAAGGTTCAACCTGTTGATTTAATAAATAAAAAATATGATGATGTCATTGTATCGACGGGAGTATATCCAAGGTCTCTTGATATTCCTGGCTCTGATGAAGAGATAGTAATTTCATATATAGATGCAATAACGAACATAGATAAAATTGGGAAAAAGGTAGTCCTGATTGGAGCTGGGGGTATTGGGTTTGATATGGCTGAACTCTTATCTCATGGTAAAAAGAACCCCTCTACCAATATAGGCGACTTTGCTGAGCAATGGGGTATAGATTTTAACAATCATCCGAGAGGAGGTGTAACGGGTGTAATGGCTAAAGCAAGTAAATCTGAGCGTGAAATTTATTTATTGCAAAGAAAAGTAACGCCATTAGGGATTGCACTAGGTAAAACTACTGGATGGACTCACAGGTTAAGTTTGAGGAAAAAAGAAATAAAGATGCTTAAGGGAGTTACCTATAAAAAGATTGCAAAAAATGGTATTTACATCTCTATTAATGGTCAGGATCAGTTTATTGAATGTGATAACATTATTGTTTGTGCTGGACAGGAGCCAGACCGTTCATTTTTTAACTCGGCAAATAATACTGAATTTCGCATGCACCTGGTTGGGGGTGCTTATGAGGCTAAAGAATTAGATGCAAAGGTCGCAATTAAGCAAGCTTCGGAATTAGCAGCAATAATTTAGTTTAGAGTATAATTTTTTACAATTATGAAAGGAAGCAAATGAGTAACGAACAAAATTTTGATGCTATCATTATTGGGGCTGGTGTTATCGGCAACGCCGTTGCCTTTGAGTTATCCAAACAAGGTCTTAAGACTCTTAACATAGATAGAAATCACGTTTCAGGTTATGGCTCTACTTCGGCTTCCTGTGCAATTATTAGAGTACATTACTCGACGTTTGATGGCTGCGCTCTTGCTTATGAGAGTTATCACTTTTGGAAAGATTGGATGGCATATTTAGAGGCATCAGAACACGATAATCTTGCTAAGTTTATTGAGTGTGGGTGTATGATTTACCAAACTGAGCAAAACAACTATCTAGATAAAGTAATTAAAAGAGCTGAAGAACTGAATATACCCCATGAGCTATGGGATCCAAGAAAAATCAAAGAAAAATTAATAATTGTTGATACGAATAAATATGGACCTGTAAAGTCAACAAGCGATAAAAGCTTTGGGTCAAAAACCGGAGATGATTTAAGAGGATCTGTTTTCTTTCCCACAGCAGGTTATATAAATGATCCTCAGCTTTCTGCGCAAAATCTACAAATGGCAGCTTCAAAGAAAGGAGCAAAATTTCTATTTAAATCAAGCGTTAAAGAGATAATTCAGAAAAAGGGTAGAGTGAGTGGCGTTGTTTTAGAAAATGGTGATAAAATTAACGCAAAAATTGTTGTGAATGTTGCTGGGCCACACTCTATGAAGGTCAACCAGATGGCAAACGTAGAAAATGATATGAATATAAAAACAAAAGCTTTAAAGGTTGAGGTTTGTCATGTGCCTTCTCCATCTGGATTTGATTATGAGAAAGAAGGTTTTGTAATTTCTGATAGCGATATAGGGTGTTATAGCCGACCTGAAATTGGAAACAATGTGCTTATCGGTAGTGAAGACCCAGAATGTGATGAAAGGTTGTTCGTAGATCCTGATATTTGGGACGAAAGCTTTTCTGAGCAATGGAGAACCCAAGTTTTAAGACAGGCACAGAGGTACCCAGATTTGCCAATACCATCAAATTCAAAGGGTGTGGTGGCTTTATATGACGTATCTGATGATTGGATCCCCATTTACGATAAATCCTCTTTGCCAGGATTTTATATGGCGGTTGGCTCGAGTGGAAATCAATATAAGAACGCTCCGATGGCTGGAAAGATTATGGCTGAATTAATAGTGAAGTGCGAAAATGGGCATGATCATGATAAGGATCCTATCAAACTTAAATTAAATTATATTGATAGAGAAATTGATCTGGGTTTTTATTCACGCAACCGAGTAATTAATGAAGAAAGTAGTATGTCCGTTTTGGGTTAAATACTGCTAAAAACGTTTTTTAAAGTTCCGTGTTTTTCCATGAGACCTTTTGTATGCTCAAAGCCATCGAGCATTAATTCTCCATCTTTCCACAGTGGCTTGTCATCGATTAGCACGGTATGATTAGGAATCATCCAACATATCTCACCTGGTGCATAGTTCCCGCAAGTATGGAAATGAAGATATTTGGGTTGTCCGAACACTGTATTTGACCATTTATCAGGGTCATACTCATAAAATTTATTATCCTCTGCTCCTGGATGTATCCCAGGGTGCCAAGAGTGTACTGCATGCATATCTATGTCAAACTTTTGGGAAACATACGCGTAATGGTTCTGAATATTATTTACATCTTCATATCTTCCCTGAATATCAGCAATTCTACCTTTTTCAATATGAATAGTTACTTCACTATTTATCTTTATAAAATTAGGTTTATAAAATCTAGATCCGGTAGATGTCAGATAGTTGTTCAAAACAACTTTGCCTGAGAACGGTTTTGCGTCTATGGGTTTAGGAACAAGTATTGGGAATCGTAGAACAGATACTTCTGTAGTTTCAGAGTTATCTGGAGCTATTTCTCCAATCAAATTTGTTCCTAGTGGGCAATTAATTTTAATTATATTGGAATTTTCTATCAACTGGTCAATAGCATTTTTTATAAGCATGTTTAAGTTGTAGTCCAGAGTGCCAAAAATAGATGCTAAACTTTTGCAGTCTCTTACATAGCTCATAACTCGCTTTGTAGAAAAGCCTTTCTTCTCAAAACGATTTTGATCGCCCAATCTTGCAAAAAAAATTACACAACTGTACCTATTTATTTTTTCATAAAAATTTTGATCTCGATTTGTCTCGGGTGACCCGACTTCATCTAAAGAAGTGTGAATACCGATTTCTTTGGCATATTGCAAAATAAAGTCAGAAATATCATTCTTGTACCAGCCTAAACTTTCTTTTTCTCTCACAATTAATAAAGTATCTGATTGCTTAAGTCTTGCACATTCTATCAGAAGATTATGCGCTGCTTTTAAAAGTCTCGTGTCATTCATACGGGCTATTTTCTGTATGAAAATGCTTTGCCAAATCTCCAAATAAGATAGTCGCCACATGTTATTGGATCGCTAAGGCTCTTTTCGTTCTGACCAAATATATCAGCTGGATTAATCAGTGTTTCTGGATTTGGATCGAACGCTAGAACGATCGACAGACGTTCCTTCCCCGATTGATTGACAACTCGGTGGGGTGTGGATTTATATAAACCATTTGTCCATCTACTAAGAAGGTCTGCTACATTAACTACCAATGTATTTTCTATCGGTGGTGCATGAAACCAGTCACCTGATGAATCCTGTATTTGAAGTCCTCCAACTGTATCTTGGCAAAGAACGGTTAAAACACCAAAATCTGTGTGAGCGCTTACACCAAATTGATCATCACCCATTCTTTTTGGTTGATCAGGGTAATATACGAGAGATGCGCGGCTTAAGGGTTGAGTAGCATTCCGTATAAAGAAATCTCTATTTAGATCTAGGCCCAAAGCAAAGCCTTCTAGAAGAGTTTTAGCCAAGCTGTCTGCTAAGTCAAAATAATTAAGAGCATTTTCCTTAAAGCTTGGGATAAAGTCTGGCCATTTGTTCGGACCTCTAATGGGGTGGTCGTCAACTTCCCCTGTTTGGTATTCATATCCCCAAATAAAGCTTTCTTTTAAGTCAGGTTTTGCGTCATCTTTCATTTTTGCACCACCAAAACCGAGCCAACCTCTATGTCTTTCTGAAATCGCCACTAATTCTTTATTTTCTTTGCTAGATCTAAAGAATTTGAGACCATCATCTCTCAGCATATCAATTTTTTTTTGTGAAATACCGTGGTTTTTAATGTAAATAAAACCTAATCCTGTACTAGCACTATAGAGTTCTTTTGCTACCGAAATGGGGTCCGAATTATCTCTAAGAGATCCAATATCAATAATGGGAACTTTGTCTATGTCTAACTCTTTTACTAATGAGGAGCTCATTATAATTCCTAATTTGATAGTTGATCAAAGGCCTCCAATGCCTTTGCACTATATGTTATTGAGGGACCACCACCCATATATGAGCTCATGCTTAGAGCTTCAACCAATTCCTCTCTTGTTGCCCCTAAACGAACTAAATGTTCAACGTGTAGTCCTATGCAACTCTCACACCTGACAGCAACTGAGATACCAAGGGCAATAAATTCCTTGGTTTTTTCACTCAAGTGACCATTCTTCTTTGCATCTTTACCCATAACTCCAAAACCTTCAAACGTATCTGGGGTTTCCTTTTGAAGTTTTGAAAACAATTGTTTTGTATCGGCGGTTAATTTTTTCCAGTCCATATCTTATCTTTCTTTTCTAACTTTACTTAAAGTCTAAATTTTCTGATATTTTATTCAATAGTTCATTATTTCCAAAATGGTCTTAGCTGTTGGCGCTTTCATTGGATCCAAGTTTTTTCTCTAAATATCTTACCCCAAAGCTAATAAGCAACACTAGAATTAGATACTCAAAAATCAAAAGTGTGTAGATCTCTAAAGGACGGTATTCTGTTACAACTATCTCGTTTGCTCTCCTTGTTAACTCTTGCATCCCAATAACAGAAGCGAATGCAGACATTTTTACAATATAGATGAATTGGTTTGCCAGTGGAGGTAGGATCCTTCTCAATGCCTGGGGCATGATCACATATCTCATGGTTTGGTAATAGTTTAGGCCAATAGTTTTTGCGGCTTCAGTTTGTCCTTTAGAAATGGATTGTATGCCAGCCCTATAAATTTCTGCGGTGAATGCACTATCCGAAATTGCTAATGTGATAATTGCGCCCCAGAAAGCATCGATATTGGCATCTATGCCCATTGACTTTAAAATGACAGGAAGTCCGTAAAACACCCAGAACAACATTGGTAACAAAGGAATAGACCTAATAAATTCTACATAGACTCTATTGAACAGTTTTAGCAGTTTATTGTCGGACATTGCTGGCAATGCTACAACAAGGCCTATAAAAATTGATAAAAAGGCAGCAATTATTGATAAAAGTATTGTTGAGTAAAACCCTCCAATCAAAAATTTTATATTTGTCCACCCAGCTTTAGTAGAAGGGTCAATTACATACCAACCCCAAGTGCCTTCGGGCGACGAGCAGCTGCCTAAAGTAAAAAAAATAAAAAATAATATTAAAATACGAAACATTGCTAAATCAGTGGTGTAGTATTTGTTTAAGAAACTTTTTGCATCTTGCAGTTTGGGGTTTTTTAAAAAACATTCCCGGGCTGTTCTGCTCAACAATTGATCCACCATCCATGAATATTATTCGATCGGCAACTTTTTTAGCAAAACCCATTTCATGGGTAACAACAACCATAGTCATTCCTTCTCGGGCTAAATCCACTATTACTTCTAAGACCTCTGAAATCATCTCTGGATCCAGAGCAGAAGTCGGTTCGTCGAATAGCATAAGTTTTGGCTCCATGCAAAGCGCGCGGGCAATCGCAACTCTCTGTTGCTGGCCTCCCGATAGCTGATTTGGCTTTTTTAACGCTTGTTCTGGTATTTTTACTCTCTCCAAAAGTTTTCTTGCACGAGTCTCTGCATCCTTTTCTGATAATCCTAGTGCCTTCATTGGCCCTAGTTTTAAGTTTTCAATGACTGAGAGGTGAGGGAACAAATTAAATTGTTGAAAAACCATTCCTATATGAAAATCAGAAACAAAACTTTCTTTTGTAGGATTTTGAGGGTTGCCTGATATTGATATTTTCCCCTCATCAAAGTCTTCAAGGCCATTAATGCATCTTATAAGCGTAGATTTACCAGATCCTGAGGGGCCACAAATAACAACTTTTTCACCATGCTTGATATTAAGGTCTATGGTATTGAGGGCTTTAAAGTCTTTAAATGATTTTGTTAGTCCTTGTATTTCGACTGCAAACGTATTTTTCAATTTATGCCCACTTCCGATTAAATCTTGCGTTTTGCCTTATTTAGCTTAACCGCATGACAATACTTAAAGCAACTCCTTGTTCTTAGTTGCATATTTCTTGGTTGTACTTATAGTGTTACTGTCAAAAAAAAGTTGTTTTTATAAACTAATAGTATTGGTTTTAATACCTAAGGGAGATTTTTATGAAATTTTTAAGAATTATTTTTATTACATTGATGAGCATGGTTCTTGTCGTTGGTGGAGTAAGCGCGGAGTCAGCGCTTAACCAAATATTAAGTAGCGGCAAACTGAAAGCAGGGACCACAGGCGATTTTAACCCCTTCACGGTTAGGGATCCAGCGACTAATAAATACAAAGGTTATGACATTGACATAATGACCGAGTTAGCAAATGACCTTGGAGTGGAAATCGAATTTGTACCAACAGACTGGAAGACAATAGTAAATGGCGTAGTCGCAGGGAAATACCATATAACGGGTTCAGCGTCTATCAAGCCTTCAAGAATGAAAGCTGCAGGTTTTTCTGAGAGTTACATGGCTGTTAACTTCAAACCTTTTACTACATCTGATAAAGTAGGGCAGTTTAATGGTTGGGACTCCATCAATAAAGATGGAGTAAAGGTTGCCACCACTCTTGGAACAGCTATGGAGCCCTTAGTTAAGGGTTGGTTTCCAAATGCCAGCATCAAAAGCGTTGAGGCTCCTGCTAGAGGGTATCAGGAAGTATTAGCAGGGCGAGCAGATGTATTCGTTACATCTAACTTGGAAGGCTCTACTCTTAAGGCAAAGTATTCAAATGTTAAAGAAATTAGTATAGATGCACCGCGTTCACCAACTCCACTTGCTATGTTGCTTCCTCAAAATGACCAAGTGTGGATTAATTTTGTTAACCACTGGATAGAAATAAAGAAGGCAAAAGGCTTTTTTGAGAAAACTGCCGAAAAGTGGGGCCTGTAGTCTGATTTTTCTGAAGGGCGGTATAGCCGCCCTTCTATAAACGGAGCTTTTTAAAATGTCGTCTTGGATAAAAATGCTTTCTGATGAAATGGCTGACACTGAACTTAAGCAGGCTTTGGATGAAGCAAGAACCCCTCACGGAACCGTTGATAATGTTCTAAGGGTCCATTCATTAAGACCTAATACTATGAAAGGCCATATGGCACTTTATAAAAGCTGTTTGCACGATGATACAAATACATTGCCAGAATGGTTACAAGAAACTATCAGCTCATATGTATCTATTTTAAATTCATGTGAATATTCTCTTCTAAATCATTGGAAAAACGCTGAATTTTTAATTCGTGATAAAGAAAAGAGTAATAAGATCTATTTTTCATTGAAAAAAAGAAAACCACAAGATTGTTTCACAGGAGTTGAACTTGCTTTGATGCAGTATGCAGAAAAACTGACTTTAAGACCGAGCGATATTAAAAGAGCTGATGTGGATAATTTAAGAACTGCGGGTTTAGATGATGGGCAGATATTAGAAGCTAATCAGATCATTTGTTATTTTAATTATGTGAATAGAAGTATAAATGGGCTAGGGGTTACCAATGAGGGCGACATTATAGGATATTACAAGGATGATTAACGCAATTACAATTATTAAGAAAAAACAAGGACTAACATATGAAAAGTTCCACAATTACTGGAAAAATGAACATGCCGAAATTGTTACTAGATCGCCACTAGTGGGAACCTATGTTCAATCTCACCCAATCTATAATGACGAATTGACTTTTGAAGATACTGTCGATGGTATTGCGGAAATATGGTTTGAAGATACAAATGCAATGCGTTCTTTAGCTGCTACTAAGGAATATAAAGATATTCAGGATGATGAAAAAGTATTTATTGATGGCAGTGCTGTAAGGTTAATCATTGCTGAGGATATTATAACTGTTGAAGGTGACGTTTCAGACTACAAGCTTATAATTTTTATGAATAAATCTAGTAATCTTGAATTAACGGACTTCAGGAAAGAATTAGTTGATATGGCTTCACAGTACTCCAAAAGAAACCTAACTAGGATGAAAGTAAGTTTGCCTAAAATTGCTGGCTATAAAGGCGATAAAATTCCAGCCTGGGATGCTATTTTAACTTTTTGGTTAGACTTCGAAGTCGATCAACAGTACATAGACGACACAGTAGATTATTTTGCGCCTGTTTCTGAAAAAACGGTTGAAAAATTATGTAATTCCGTAGAAATTCAACACGCAAGTTAGAATCTTTACTCAGGTAAGCCTGCTATCTTCATACCTTCCATCATAATGCTTTTTATTTCGTTGTTAAAATCTGGAGCTACGTTTTTATAATCTTCAATGCTTTTAATTTCTGGACGCTCTTTTTGATATTTTAAAAGCCATTCTTTACTTTCGGAGACTTTCCCTTGATGAGCTAATACAATTGCCTTGAAACCAAAATATCTACTATGGTTATTTTCTCTAATCTCACGATCTACAGACTGCATGGCATTTTCCCAATCGCGATTTCCAAGATGGCAGAAAAATATAACAGTTTCCCCATAATCTTCTCCTAGTGGATCAACTTCAGCGGCTCTAGTAAAGGAGTCTATTGCTGCATTAAAGTCCGTGCCCTCCTCCAATAAATTCATACCTCTAGCCATTAAAGAACGAGAATGGTGAGGATTAACCTCTAAAGCTTTATTAACATAATCTGTAAATTTCTTCTTATCTTCATCAAAAAACGCCATGAACCCCATATTCATAATTGAGTCGGGATTTTGGGGATCTAGCTGAAATGCTTTCTCTGTATACTCTTTAAATTTTTTTTCATTTTCTGACCTTTTATCCTGTACCGACGACTCAAAAATTAGAAAATTATAACCTTGAGCTAGAAGATTAAATGCAGAACTATGATTTGAATCTAACGCCGTCGCTTTTTCTCCGTGTTCTATTGATTTTTGAAGGTGAAGCAGTTTTTCTTCAGTTGTCTTAGACGCATTCATTAGTGCATATGAATTCACAGCTTGCAAATACTCATCCCAGCTGCTGAGAGCATTCATCTCACGATCTGATAATTTCTTTCTTTCATTAGTAATAATTGCTGGGCTGATTAACGCCGCAGATTTTTGTGAAACTTCATCCTGAACTTCAAAGACATCATCTAATGATCGATCCCAGGTTTGTGACCAGATTTGGGTATCTTCAACAGCATCGGTTAGTTTTGCCATTATTCTAACTTTGTTACCGCCTTTTCTTATGCTTCCTTGCACCAAATAACTAGCACCTAGGTCAGAGGCAATTTTTTGTGTGGGTTCTTTCGTATCTTTGTAAGGTATTACTGAATTTATAGATATAATCGGAAATGTCTTCAGTTTAGATAGATAGGAAATGATATCCTCAGTGATCCCATCAACAAAGAAATCTTGCTCGGAGTCATTACTTAAATTCGAGAAAGGAAGAACTGCTACTGATGGCGCTTTACTTGTTTTTGTAATTTTTTCAGCTGCAGCCTCTGCAAGTTTTTTGTCATTTTTTTCTCTAACTTGTAGATCGGGGTCCGCAATATCGTAAGCATGAACTTCAGTGTTTTTTACCTTTTGTTCCCCAAGATCATTGAATAGCAGTTCTGTCTTTTTATTTACAAAGTCAACTATACTTTTTGATACACATATTCCATTGGCTTGTGAGAGAGCCTCAAGTCTCGCGGCTACATTTACACCTTCACCGTAGAGATTATCTCCTTCAATTATCACATCCCCCATATTCAAACCTATTCTGAAGCTCATTTGGGATTCTTCAGAAACTGATTTATTTCTTTCCTTTATTAATTTTTGAAACTCGTTTGCGCAAACCACTGCAGAAACAGCACTCTGAAATTCAGCTAATACAGAATCTCCTGCCGTATTAAAAATTCTGCCACCATGCTCTTCAAAAAGTTTATCTAGGATTTCCTGGCAAGCTCTAAAGCTACGTAAGGTTTCTTCTTCATTCACTTCCATTGATTTGCTGAAACCAACAACGTCAGTAACAAAAATAACTGCGATTTTCCTGTCTATGTCTTGCTGAGAAGATTTATTTAATTGAACAACGTTCTCTGCCATGTTAAGTCCTTTAGTTGCACTATTGTTACAGTAATCTTTTTTCTCTTAAAGTCACGAACTTAGAATAAATTTTTTTATAATTATGTTTCAGAAACACCAAGCTCTATGCGTTTTAGAGAAGACTTTTTTATATTCTTTATTTTTAAAAATCTAAAAAAAAGAAGGATGGAACAAACTAATAAACCCAGTCCAATGCCGTAATAAACTCCTGAGCCGGCCAATGAAGTTTTTTGAGAAAGATAATATGCAGCAGGGATACCTACAGCCCAATAAGAAAAAAAAGAAATAATGAAGGGTTTCTTTGTATCTGAGAAACCTCTCAAGAGTGCAGCGAAAAGTATTTGTCCACTATCGGCTAAATGGAAAAAACAGCCAACGAAGAGAAAAATTCCTGCATAAAATGCAACTATCTCTACGTTTAGATCATTACTATTCAAAAATAAAGAGATTATAAAATCACCAAAAAATATTATTAGGAAGGTATTTAATACTGCCCACCCAAGGCCAAGAAAATAGACAGAGGAAGCTGCTTGGTCCAACTTGCTTAACTCATTCGCTCCAATTGTTTTGGCAATAATAACCGTGCCGGCTTGGGAGATTCCTAGAGGTATCATGAAAAAAAGTGCGAATACTGTAATTGAAATACCATGGGCCGCTAACTCTACTTCACCAATCCAACCCATCAAAATAGAGGCAAATGAAAACATTCCACTTTCGGCCATAATTGTTAAACATATCGGCCAACCAAGTTTGAAAAGATTTTTAAAAATTTCAGGATCAAAAACAAAAAAATCTTTGAAGATTTGCTTTTCTTTCAATTCAGAAAAGTGAATGTATAATAATCCAGATAACATCATGGCAACACTTGTTAAAAGTGAAGAACAAGCAACTCCACTTATCCCCAACTCTGGAAATCCAAAGTTGCCAAAGATAAATAGATAGTTAAATGCAAAGTTTGTGACTAAGCCCAATATAGAAATGGCAAGCACAACTTGTTGCTTTTTCACCGATATCAAAAATGCCTTTATTACATATGTAAGAAGTAAAAATGGCATCATCCACTGAACTACTTGAATATATTGAGACACTGTTTCGACAATATATTCATCCTGTTCTAAAAATGTAAGAAATGCTGAAGTGTTGCTCACTAAAACCACGCCAAATAGTGAAAAGGCAAAAACTAGCCATAGACCCATTCTGAAATTAATTCTAAGTGCTTCTGGATCTTCCTTACCGAAAGCTCTTGATACATTTGTAATGACAGCTAGTGAAAAGCCAGTTAGCGTTATATATACAAAGAAAAGACATGTATGCCCTAGAGTTAAGGCAGCTAGTTCGCTAGTCCCATACCAACCAATCATCGCAACGTCGGTTAGCCCTAAGCCTAGCTGAGCTATTTGTGCTATTATTAACGGTAAAGAAAGCTTAAAAGTTGATAGCAGATGTTCTCTCAATTGCGTATCACAATTGTATTATAAAATAGATTAAGAAAATGACCTACTCTGCCGCCTCGACATACCTAAATTCACGAATAGCTGCTCCGTCCAAAGCTCTTAATGCTTCTTGGTATCCTTTGCTATTATAGCCATTTTCAGCGTGTTCTAAGCTTTCCCATTCCAAAACAACAGTTCGCGTTTTTTCACCACTTTCTTTTGTCATTACAGGTATTCCTCTAGCAAGGAATTTTCCCCCAGCTCCTTTAATTGCTGGACCGGCCAGAGCTGCGTATTTAGCTAGCTTTTCTTCATCAGAAATTGATTTATAGATAACCACTTGATAGATTTTTTGTGACATTTTGACCTCTTAGATATTAATTTTTTAATGTATGGATATTATAGAACTTTGTATACAAATACTTTAACTTAAAGTTGAAATAACTGTTTTTTAGTTTAACATTTAAACTATTAACAAGGAGAAACTCATGTCTGTTGGTTTAGCACCTCGTCCCGCAAATGAAGAGCAAAGGGCCAGAGCTGTCGTTAAAACTGGCTTGATTGACGCACCAAATCCAGATTTATTCCAAGTATACTGTGATCTTGCTAAGGATATAACTGGTTATGGTAATGCAACTTTTAGTTTATTTGATGGCGAGATGAAATGTGAAATGGCTCTTACAGAGGGTGGGCATCCAGATCCTGCTAGGAAGGTCGGAGATAGGGTCCCAAGAACAGAGACGAATATATGCGCCTACGTATTATTGGATCCCGAACCTTTAATAATGCCTGATATATCGAAAGACCCGATCTGGAAAAATCATCCAAACGCTGGACCTCAAGGTTATGCTGGCTTTCCTGTAATTAATAAAGATAATTTTGCTCTAGGTACGTTATGTATGTTTAATCTCGAGGGCCCTAAGCACCTCAGTCGACACCAGATAGATTTGGTTAAAAAGATAACGAAGAACATAGCACATCTTCTTGATCTGCAAATTGAGCAAAAAGAAATGACTTCTCAAAAGATGTTAGAAGCTCTTATTCAATTCAAAAAATTTGATAAAAAACTTACTATTGCAGACTTGGAGACATTCGTATCAATATCTGCTGGATTAACACCCGATAAGACTGAAACCAACCGATTACTTGAATCAGGTTTGTGTAAACTTAATGGTGAAGGGGCATTAGTGTTTTCAACTGAAGGGATTAATCTTCAGCGTGCTATGAAGCTAGAAGCAAAGCCCATGAAGAAGATTAAAATGACTGGAGATGACGCAAATAAATTAATTGACCAAATGTTTAGCGAGTTGGAGCAATAAGATGTACGCTAAAGTGTATAATTTAAAATTTGCAGGTCTCAGTGAGGCCAAGGTTGCTGCTACTTTTTGTTCTGAAAATCTAGGAAAAAAGATCGTTAATTTTAACATAAGATCATTAAACATATCAATTGGTAAGTGTGGAAGTTTATCAATATCACTTAAATTCGAAAGTGGTAGCGATCTAAAAAAATTTGAAGAGCATTCAGCCTCCTTCTTTACCGAGTTAAAAGATACATTTGTTTATAAGGAAACAAATTTCTCTGGAATATTTGTGTATAACTATGACTCGGAAATTACTTCCACCGACTTAACTGTAAATTAGTTTGTTTTGTGCGCAAATTTTTTTTAAAACATTGTTGCTGTAGTTGAATATTCAAGTTTTTCAAACAGTTCATGATATCCTCAAGTTTAATAGTCAAAAAAATCCAGATAAAGTCACTATTTCTGTTAATGGGCTGCATTATACTAATGCTGAGATTCTTAAAAATGTCGCAACTCTCGTTGAGTTTCTAAATAAAAGTGAAGTTTCACCCGGAGACAGAATTGCTTTTTTGGCAAAGAATTCACCGGAATTTATAGAGCTGATGTATGCATCATCTATTCTTGAACTTGTTATGGTTCCAATAAATTTCCGGCTTGCCTATGAAGAGGTAAAATTCATAATTCAAGACTCTGGTTCAAAAATTATCATCTTCAGTGAGGAATTTAGAGAAATAGTAGAAAAAGTTAATTTTGACAAAACTGATTTGCAGCTTTCTTTAGGAATTAGTGAGCTAGGGGAATTATTAAAGGCTAAAAGTTTAGGTGCATTAGATGTTTCATTATATTCAAATAAGGCCACCAACACACCACTTTTTCAAATGTATACTTCGGGAACAACGGGCAATCCAAAAGGTGCTTTAATTTCCCAAAAAGGAATTATGTCTTTAATTACAAATGGAACGGATAACTTAGGGCCATTTGATTCAGATGCCGTTAATCTTGTTTGTATGCCACTATTTCATATAGCGGGAAGTGCATGGCTTTTCTTCGGGCTAGCGTCAGGGTGTAAAAATATTTTATTGGTAGATATAAATCCTGAGAAGATCTTGGATATCATTGAGAATTTCAATGTAGCAACTACTTTGATGGTGCCAGCTGTTATTCAAATGGTAGTTGAAGCTGCTGAAAAGAATAAAAAAGCTTTGAAAAATGTTAGAAACATCGTTTTTGGAGCATCTCCCATGCCTGTTGATACGTTAAAGCGTGCTCAAAAAATATTTCCAAACTCAAATTTTACCCACGTGTATGGAATGACCGAAACAACTGGTATGTTTATGTCCTTGGACCCAAGCCAATTAAAAGCAAACAGAAGGTTAGAATCATGTGGAAAATGTTTCAGCAATTCAGAGATAAAAATAGTTGATGCTCATAATAATGAAGTTCCTACCAATACTATCGGAGAGATTATATGCCGCACCGATCAAATTATGGATGGCTATTTTAATAGAGAAAGGGCAAATAACGAAGCTATCAAATATGGATGGTTTTATACAGGAGATGCTGGGTATCTGGATGAAGAGGGCTATCTGTTTATCAGAGATCGAATAAAAGATTTAATCATAACGGGTGGAGAAAACGTTTATCCCGCAGAAGTTGAAAATGCTTTGATGTTGCAACCTTCAATTATCGATTGTGCTGTAATTGGAGTTTCAGACCAAAAGTGGGGAGAAGCTGTTGTAGCTCTAGTCATCGTTAATGACAATATTTTTTCAGAGATAGAAGTAAGATCATCTTTGAGGTCGCAATTAGCAGGTTTTAAAATACCAAAAATATTTCACATCGTAGATAGTTTGCCGCGAAATGCTGGAGGTAAGATTACAAAACATGTCTTGCGTGAAAAATATGGATATCTTGGTAAGTAAATGCATATAAATTTAGACTCAAATGAAAAAATCAAAGGCTACTATGATAGCCCTTGGCCCGCTGAATGTGGCGGTCCTAGAAGACAAAAAATACCTAGATCACCTGGATTAAATATTAGCAACGGCGAACATTTATCTCAAAAAACAAGGGCAAATGGAGAATGGAATGTAATGATGGTTCTAAGAGATCCTGGAGAAGTTTTTTTGATGGGAAACAACCATATTAATTCTACTGAAAAATATGGCTTTTTAGAAAAGATAGATCCTCATTCTTTAGAATGCATCTCGCGTTCACCTAATTTACCATCTGGAGGCCATACTTGGTGTGGGGGTGTTGTTGTGCATGAAAATGGCTATCTCTATCTCAATAACGGAAATTATTGTTATAAGCTGGATCCAGATTGCAAAATAGTAGCCTCAAAAAAATTACCACAAAATTCTGCATACAACAGTTTCTTGATTATGAAAGATGGAAACCTTGTTATGAAAAATATCGAGCATGCATGGGATGCAAAGTCAAAATTTGTTATTTTAGAACCAGAGTTTCTTAATCAGGTTGCAGATGAAGTTGCCATTGATGAAAACTCGATGGGTAGAATAGCCATGGATATTGATACACACGGAACACAATGGATATATGTTCCAGGGCGAGACACTTTCTTTAGATACAAATACGAAAATGCAAGCTTGACTTTAGATCAGAGTTGGATGCCAAAATATAGAACACTGAATTATGAGGAGCAGAGTTTTAGTTGGGATAGCTGTATAAGTGATGGCGGATGTTGGTTTTTAGATAATGGCGATAATAGAGCTAATGTGACTATATTTTCTACAAGACCATTTGGTCAAGACCTTCCAGCTAGAGGGTCTGTTTTTCAAGGGTTATCATCATCGCCACAAAAATTATTTCGAGTTGATATAAAAAATGACAAAAAATTAGAGGTTGTACAGCCTTTTGATAAACAACTAGGAAGCATTTTTAGCCCCCCAGCATTTGATCCCATTCATAAAGTCGCGATAGCGTTTGACACAGGAAATGGCTTGCTAGCGGGTTTGAATTACTCAAAAGATCTGGGTTTTAAGAAATTATGGGAAAAGCCTACTAGAATTTCTATGCAAATGGTGATGTACAGCGACACGAGAGAGATTGCAGTGAATGACTTTCGTACCGGCTATGACAATATTGTCGTTTTCGATACAATTACCGGCGAAGAAAAAGGAAGGGTGCCTACAAAGAGTACAACAGCAAATGGCATGTTTCTATCTCCTGGTTGGGAAAGAGACGTTTTTTACTGTTCAATCGGGGCTATTGCTAGAGCCTTTATAGAGTGATAGACTTAAACTCCTATAAGGCAAAGAGAGGGGTCTATTATGGAACTTAGTGGCAGGTGCTATTGTGGTGATATTCACTATGAAATTAACGGAGAATTGCAAGCTAGTTTCCAATGTCACTGTCGTGAGTGCCAGTATCTAACCGGTGGAAATGCAAATACTGTTATGGTTTTTTCAGAGGATGATTTCCAGTTTACAAAAGGAAAACCCTCGGTATTTGCTAGAAAAGATCTAGAAACACCAGTTAAGAGGTTTTTTTGCGATAAGTGTGGAACTGGTTTTGGAAGCATTAGTCCCTCGAGGCCAGGCTCATTTATTGTTAAGGTGGGTACTCTTGATACACCTGAAGTTTTTTCTCCTGATTTCGCAATATTTACTTGTGATATAAAAGACTATCATCACATTCCTGAACATTTAACTTCCTTTGATAAAAGACCCCCTAAGAAAAATTAAACTAAAAATATTATAGGAATGAAAAGTACCTTGGGAGGCTTTGTTCCAGTTCATAGTCTGGGTGTAAGTCAGATCGTTGCCTATGGTGCGATGTTTTATTCTTTTGCGCAAATCAAAGTAGAGTTAGCTGAAAAACTGGGGATGTCCCTTGAGACGACTACCATGATAGTCAGTCTGTCTTTGTTTATAAATGTACTTATTTCCAGTTACATTGGTTATTTAATTGATAGATCTGGAGGGTTGAAAGTTCTTTATACTGGGCTTTTTATCGGATCAATAGGATTTATCTCGCTGTATTTTACTGAGGACTTATTAGGATTTTTGTTTTCAATGCTGCTGATAGGAATAAGTTTTAGTTCAGCGTCTTACAACGTAGCTTTCAGCACGGCAATTCAACTAGATGACCAAAATTCACGAAAGAATATTACCATAATCACATTTTATGGTGCTATCGCAAGTTCGGTATGTTGGTTGACTATCGGTTTTTTGCGCAACTATTTTGGGCTGGATTCAATATTTTTGCTTCTGTCATTATCTTTATTTCTAATGGCCGTTTATTTTTTTATAAATTTAGACTTTAAAAAGGAAGAGAAGAAAAATGAGGCTAAAAAACCAATTATAGATCTTGTTCCTTTAAGATTGTCCAAAAAAGAAAAAGTCATAATTACTGTTTTGATGATTTTTGGGTTTACAGAATATTTAATTTTTTCTACCACTGCGCTGTCATTGATTCAGTTTTTTAACTCAAATTTTAATGATCCTTCAATTGCAATAGTATTAGCGAGTATATATGGACCGTTTCAGCTAGTAGGTCGATTTTTAGAGATGAAGATTGCCACATTTCTGGATGCTAGACTTACAGGCCTAGTAGCTAGCGCAATTGTACCGTTATCATTAATCATAATACTTACACCCAACTTATATGTATGTATTATCGCTATGGCTCTTTTTGGCATGGGTCATGGCTTGCTGACTGTAACAGGTGGATATGTCCCAAATTTATTTTTTGAGCCACAAGTTATTGGGAGAGTTAAAGGATACATATGGGCGCCTACTGCGCTAGGGATGGCATGTGCGCCTTTTTTATCAGGAATATTTCACGAAAATATGAATAATTTAATTATTTTTTTATTAGCTTTGTCTGTTTGCCCTTTTTTTTCATTGCTCTTTATCTTTAAAATGAAAACAAGGTTTTAAAGATGTCTATACATAAAGCGAGCATTGATGTAGTCGCGGCTGTGATTAAGAAAAATGATTTATTTCTTATTGCAAACAGAAGTTTTGAACATAATTCTCAGGGGATATGGGAGTTTCCAGGGGGAAAAGTCGAAGAAAACGAGACTTTCACTTCTGCTCTGATAAGGGAAATTAGAGAAGAACTTTCTCTGAATATCAAAGTTGGTAATATGATAGCAACTATTGACTTGAATAAGACAGATAAAAATATTTATGTCCACTATCATTATGCAATTATATTATCTGGTCAAATCAGTCTAAATGTTCATTCAGAGTTTAAATGGGTTTCACATGCTCAGCTGAAAAACTTTACATATATTGATGGTGATAGACATATTTTAAATTATCTCTGACCAAAAAATTTGTAGGGAAGGGTGATTGTAGCAATATAACAAAATAAATTTATGGTATATAAGGATCTAGTTATAAGGAACTAAATTCTCCTTTGGTAATAAAGGCTTATTTAAAATATGGTCTACTGCTTTTTCGCCTACCATAATACTCGGGGCGTTGAGGTTGCCATTTGTTATCGAAGGAAAAATTGAAGAATCTGCACAAAAAAGATTTTCCACACCATTTACTTTGCATTCGGGGGTTACAACTGTTTCTTTATCAGCAGGATCCCCCATTTTGCAGGTACCACAAGG
The DNA here is from genome assembly GCA_902611475.1 of uncultured Alphaproteobacteria bacterium. Lineage (GTDB taxonomy): Bacteria > Pseudomonadota > Alphaproteobacteria > Rhodobacterales > Rhodobacteraceae > CACIJG01. Next base: position 57,276 of record CACLZW010000003.1, on the reverse strand, counting down.
GTGAAACGCTGACTCAACGCTCGACTTTATGAATTCATCCAACTCCCTATTCGACTTCAACGTTGGCTTTGGTTGAATTTCTTCGCCTGCATAATCTTTAAATGCAGGCTGATTTAGAATGTTTCTTGTTATTCTTATTGCATTTCGAAAATCCTTTAGGTCATCAGAGTGACTAAGATAGTTAAACTTTATAGTAGGAGAGTTTTGTGGATCTGCATTCTTAATGGCAACAAATCCCCTAGATTTTGACCGCATCGTTCCTACGTGGAACTGAAAGCCATCTCCTATGTGTGGTGATGATCCATCATAATTTATTGCTAGAGGTAAAAAGTGATACTGCAGGTTTGGATACTTTTGATGTCTATCTGTTTTAAGAAAGCCAAGAGTTTCAAATTGATTTGATATTCCTAACCCCTTTTTGAACATATACCATTGTAAGAAAATTTTAGCTTTTGAAAATAAGCTAGTATTTCTAAAAAGAGTAACGGGTTGAGTGCATTTCACTTGAAAATATAACTCAAGATGATCCTGTAAATTATTTCCAACACCTTTTAAATCCAGAAAAGGTTTTATACCAATGTTCGCAATATGTTTTGAATCTCCTATTCCAGATCTCTGTAAAATACAGGGATTGCCAATGGGACCAGCGGCTAATATGACACCTCTTTTGCATTGCGCAGAAAAAGTTTCAGATTTCTTTTTAAAAATAATTCCATTGCATTTATTATTTAAAAACAATAGGTTATTCACTAAACATGAAGTCATTACGCAAATGTTTTTTTGTTTTGTTATATTTTTCAAATAGCCTTGGGCAGTAGACCATCTCTTGCCTTTATATACAGTCATTTCTGCAGCTCCAATGCCTTCTTGCTTATAGCCATTATAATCTTCAGTAAAAGAGTAACCACATTGTATAGCTGCATCTGAAAAAACTTTATGCAATACGTTTTTTTGTTCTGCAGTTTTTATACGGATAGGGCCATTTTTTCCTCTCCAAGCTGATTGTCGACTTTCACAACACTCCATTTTTTTGAAGTAAGGAAGAACATCTGCAAATGACCAACTTGAGGCCCCTTTGGTGCTCCAATTATCGAAATCTTGAGGATGACCCCGTACATAAATCATTCCATTGATTGAAGATGATCCACCTAAACCTTTTCCTCGGGGACAGATTAATGATCTTCCATATAAGTTTGGTTCTGGCTCTGCTCTATAACCCCAGTTATATTTTTTCAAATTCATGGGGTATGATAGAGCCGCTGGCATATCTATGAATATCGATCTGTTTTGTCCCCCATATTCAATTAATAGAACTTTCATATTGTTTTCTTGCGCTAATCTGTATGCTATTGCTGAACCAGAAGAGCCTGCACCCACAACAATGTAGTCAAAGTCGCCAGCAAAATGCTTAATATTTTTTTTATCTAAAATAGTTTTTGATCCTTTAATTCTTCATAAACCATGTTGTTCTTGAGTATTTTTTTGTAATATTCTTCTAAAGACTCATTGCCGTATTCTGGTGTTTTATTGGAGCTATAAGAACCAATTTTTTCATCCCAGAATAACATAGACTCAGTCGCGTAGTAATAAGCAATCTTAAGGAATTCCCTTAAATCTCGTATTTTTTTTGAGACTATTGATAAGGGGATCAGAGCATAGGTGATCACGAGTAAAAGCTTTGGGGATATGCGAGTAAATTTTTTTTCTTTTTTGCATAGCTCAAATAATAATTCAGCTTGGCGCCTAGGGGAGATTGGCGGACCTGGGCCACCTATTATATGAATTTTGTTCTCAGAATGACTTCTAGTAACGAGTGGGATAATGAATTTGCTTAAATCGCGTGCAGAGATTGGCTTACAAGATGTTAATTCGCCATTACCAAAAATTAAAAAGCTTTTTCCTTTTTTAACTCTATCAATCTGCCCAGAGAGACTTTTGAAAAAAGCTGTTGGCCTTATTATTTCATATTCAAGACTTGAATTCTGTAAAAGATCTTCAAAGGCTAATTTTGCTTTTTGAAATTCTAGAGTGGGCTTCTGAACACATATTGCAGATATAAGAATAAATCTCTTTATGCCTACCCTTTTAGATAAATCCAAAAAGAATTTATTTAGAGAGTATTCGACATTCCATGAATCTGTAATGCCTCCTCTTCTTGAAGCAATACAGGAAATAATAGTAGTTGGTTTTACGCTCAATGTTTCGAGAAAACTCTCAATTTGAGAGATATCTACAAAGACAATATTTTTCTTTTTCTCAAGGTTATTTTTCTTTCGTATTGGGCAAATAACCTGAACTTTTTTTTCTAACAAAACTTCCGCAAGTATTGTGCCGATATAGCCTGTATACCCTAAAAGTAAAACTTTAGTGTCAACTAAGTCCACATTCATTTTGCAATCTCAACTTTTTAGTTACAGCTTACAGTTTCTAACAAAGCTTCCTTTACCGCAGAATGAGTGATTTGTCCCTTTGAGACATTCAATCCCATCGCTAAATTTTGATCTTGTTCTAAAGCCTCGAGTCCCAAACTTGCTATTTTTGAAATGTAGTTAGCTGTAACATTATTAAGAGCATAAGATGCTGTCTTAGGCACAGAGCCTGGCATATTTGCCACACAATAATGTAAAACGCCGTCTTCATAGTAGATTGGATTTTGGTGCGTTGTTGGTTTCGATGTTTCAAAGCATCCACCTTGATCAATAGCAACATCAACCAAAACAGAATTATTTTTCATTTTCGATAGAAATGATTTTTCAATTAGTTTTGGAGCGCTTGCACCGGGTATCAATACTGCACCTATCACTAGATCTGCGTCAACCAGTTGGCTTTTAAGCTCCAGAGGTTCGGAGTAAAGAACTTTAGCTGAATTACCGAAGATATCATTTAAGTATCTTAATCTTTCTATAGACTTATCGAAGATTGTAACGTCGGCCCCCACTCCAATTGCCATTTGAGCTGCATTTGTTCCAACCATACCGCCACCTAAAATAATGACCTTCGCAGGCTTTACACCTGGAACTCCAGATATTAAAGAGCCAGGTCCTCCACAGGTCTTTTTTAAGTGATAAGCACCTTCAAAAACTGCTAATCTTCCAGCAATTTCACTCATAGGTGCTAAGAGGGGTAACGCGCCTTTGTTGTCAGTAATTGTTTCATATGCAATTGCGTGGCACCTTGCATCTATTAAGCCTTTTGCTTGTTTTGGATCGGCAGCTAAATGAAGGTAAGTGAAAAGAATTTGTTCTTCTTTGAGCATTTTCCATTCAGATTCTTGAGGTTCTTTTACTTTCACGATCATATTACTGTTTTTAAAAATCTCTTCAGGTCCATCAACAACTTTTACTCCCACTTTTATATAATCGTCATCAGTAGCACCAATACCTTCACCGCTGTTTTTTTGAACAAGCACAGTATGATTTTCTTCGATTAATCGTGAAGCAGTTGAGGGTGTGATACCAACCCTATATTCACTTGGTTTAATTTCCTTAGGCACCCCAATTATCATTAAAATCCCCCCAAAAAAGATTTATACAACAGAGTATCACAATCCAGAGCGTTACCCAAAGTATTAAAAATATAATTTTTAATACTTTGGGTGTTATTTAGCTTGTATTCGAATTCAAAGGTATTATCTTCCAATCATGTTCGAAATTCAAAATACCAAAGAAATCCCATTGCTCAGGGTAAAAGCTCACGTATTTAAACATTCAAAATTTGGATGCACCCATCTACATTTAGATTGTGACAGTACAGAAAAGGCTTTTTCGGTTGCTTTCAGGACTATTCCTAAAGATCACAGCGGTATAGCTCATATTTTGGAGCACACGGTCTTATGTGGATCAGAAAAATTTCCAGTAAGAGATCCATTTTTTATGATGACTAGACGTTCATTAAGCACTTTTATGAATGCAATGACTTATCCAGATATTACTGCTTACCCGTTTGCAACGCTGAACGATAAGGATTATAGGAATCTTTTATCAGTATATTTAGACGCTGCCTTCTTTCCAAATATAGATGAGCTCGACTTTATGCAAGAAGGCCATAGGTTTGAATTAATTAAAGATGGCGATAAAGAAAAGCTTGCGCTTAAAGGAGTTGTATATAATGAGATGAAAGGTGCTATGAGTTCCGTTCCAAGGCAATTATGGCATGGGGTTTCGAAGTCACTTTATCCCACAACTACTTATGGATTTAACTCTGGTGGAGATCCTGATTTCATCCCTGACCTGACTTACGCAGATCTAAAAAACTTTCACAAAAAGTATTATCATCCTTCAAATGCTGTGTTTTTTTCCTATGGAAATGTAGATGCAAGTGAACTGCAACAAGAAATTGAGGACTCAGTATTAAAAAAGTTCACTCCAAAACTTGATAATCTTAGGGTAAATCCGGAGCCTGCCTTCGAAGTCGAACAATATAGCCACGCATATTACAACCCACTTCCTGACGACGAAAATAACCATCATGTCGTGGTTGCCTGGTTGCTAGACTCCACGAAAGATCCTGTTGATCATTTAGAAGCTTGTTTGTTAGAAAACATTTTGCTTGATAATTCTTCTTCTCCACTCAGAAAGGCTTTGGAGAGCACTGATTTAGGAAAAGCGCCATCTCCCATAACTTTTATGGAAACGGAGCAGAAGCAAATGGCTTTCGTAGCCGGTTTAGAGGGAGTTAAAAAAGGAAAAGACAAAGATGTTGAGGAGCTAGTCTTAAATGTTTTCAGGGATCTAGTTCTAACTGGTGTTGAGAAAGATTTGATAGAGGCGTCCTTGCATCAAATAGAAATATCACAAAGGGAGATATCAGGTGGTATGCCGTATGGTTTGCAACTTTTGCTCGGGACAATGCCTTCAATTTTGCATGACTCTAATCCATTAGAAGTTCTTGATCTTGAAGGATCTCTGTCAAAATTGAAGAGAAGATTGGAAGAACCTAATCATTTAGAGAGGCTTGTTGAAAAATTCTTTATTAAAAATAAACACAGGGTCACCTTTCAATTGATTCCAAACACTGATTACGATAAAAATAAGATGGAGAAACTTGAGAAGATACTTTCTGAAAAAAATAGGTCCTTATCAAATTCACAGAAAGATAATATCCGTGATCTTACTACAAAATTAGAAATAAGGCAGAACTCAAAAGATGATCCTAGTTTACTTCCCTGTGTAACAGTTAATGATATTGAGAAAGAGAGATTTTATACCACTGGCTGCAAACGAGAAGATGGCGATAAGATCAAATATCTTTACCATGCTGGAACGAATGGAATAGATTACACCACAAAAGTGTTCTCCTTACAATCAGCAAATTTGGATGATCTTAGATATAGTAATTTTTTCTCAGATGTTGTGACAAGTGTAGGTGTAGGAGAGAAAGATTATGAGAAAATTCAGAAAGAACAGTCTCTAAGTACTGGTGGTATAGGATTAAGTTTCAATGTTCTTCCGGATAGTTCAGGTGATAAATTTCTCCTCAGTGCTGGTTTGCATGGTAGTGCTCTTAAAAAAAACTTTTCGAAACTTGAAAGTTTAATGAACGATACCATTGATGGATTTCGACTAGATGAAATAAAAAGATTGGAAGAACTTACACAATTCGAAATTGCTGGAAAAGAAAAATCAATTACTCAGAGTGGCCATATACTAGCGATGAATGGTGCGTCAGCTCAAATCTCAAAGTTTGGAGCTGTGTCAGAATTTGTCGGTGGCGTGTCGTCTATACATAATCTCAAAACGCTACGAGACTCAAACGGAAAAATAAAAATGGACATGTTGCTCGAGTCATTCTTAAAGTTAAAGAGCTTCATTAATCCTGCTTCCAAAATAGAGGTAGTTATAAGCGCAAGTAATCAAAATTTTGATAAGGAAACCACAACCAAAACCGGTTTAGAAACCTTAGACGTTCTAAATGGTGTAGACTTGCAATCTGAGGAAATTGCGTGGATTACTGGATCGGACGTAAATTTTTGTGCGCAGGCATTCCCAACAGTAGGTTATGATCATCCAGATGCTCCGATACTTACTGTCTTAGGAGCTGTTTTACGAAATGGATTTCTTCACTCTGCAATAAGGGAAAAGGGAGGAGCTTACGGATCAGGTGCTCAGCAGGACTCAGCATCTCGTTCTTTTAGATTTTTTTCATATCGAGACCCAAATTGCAAGGAGACTTTTAACGCATTCAATGAATCTATTGAATGGTCATTGAAATCTATAAACTCAGAAAAATTGGAAGAAGGAATATTAGGCATTATCTCTTCGATTGACAAACCCGGCTCACCCGCTGGAGAGGCAAGAGCGGATTTTAATCAAAATATAAGAGGAATAGACCAATCCAAAAGAAAAATTTTCAGGAGCCGTGTTATTAATTGTTCAGTTGAAAGGCTTGTAGAAGTTTCAAACAAATATTTGACTGGCGAACCTAAGAGATCCGTGATTTCCGGAAAGCATTTTGAAAAAGAGATTAAAGATCTTGGTTTATCTATTCATAATGTTTAGCCATGTTAGGCACTGTCATCACTCAAAATGCTGGCTAGTGCTATAGAAGCAAGCCTTGCTTCCGGTGGATCTGCCCGACTTGTGAGTAGAACAGGTACTTTAGCTCCTAGAACGATACCTGCAGCGCACCCTCCAGCAAAATATACAAGTGACTTGTAAAGAGTATTACCAGATACAATTTCTGGTACTACGATCCCATTCGATTGGCCCGCAACAGGGTCATTCCCCAATCCTTTTTTAATTGCAGCATCTCTACTAATTATAAGGTCAAGAGCTAGAGGGCCAGAAAACAATGCTTCTTTAATATTTTCTGTGGCCCATTCCTTCAAGTTATGAGCAATTATAGTAGACTCCATATTTTCCATAACAATCTCACTAGCAGATAAAAATGCAATTTTTGGGGTTTTTATACCCAGTGTTTTCAAACTTTTAACCATTGTTTCAATCACTGTTTTTAGAGTTTTCTCACTAGGTTTGATGTTTACTGCTGCATCTGAGACCATAATTCCTGTATTCATATCGTCATTAGTTATATAAAATTGGTGAACAATCTTGTTTTTTGTTCTCAGATTATTTTTTTTTGCAATTACAGATTTCATGAAAGTATCTGAATGCAAATCCCCCTTCATAAGGATATCTGCTTCACCGTTCCCACATAAAAGGGCACTGATATCCCCAGCTTTTTCTTCTTCAGTTTCATTTATTATTCTGAAACAAGATATATCCCAGCTTAAACCTCTAGCCTGTTTTTCAATTTGATCTTTAGGGCCTACAAAGATTGGTTCAATCAAATTTAAATCAAAAGCTTGTTTTGCGCCTGAAATAGCGGACTTGCTATGAGAAAATGCGATTACTACTTTAGCTACTTTTGCCCTGTTTTTTGCCATTGTTAGCAAGCTTTTTGGAGCAAATACTTTTGATTGATCTAATATGAAAGAGCTTGGGCTCAATTTTCTAATCCTATTAACTAGCCAACTGCTTTCATATCACCCTTTGATATTCCAGCAACAGGAACAGGGGCTTTCATAGCATCTCTTCTAAAAGGTTCTCCAAGTTCTTGATTTAGCATCACTTCAATGAATGTAGTTTTATTGTTTTCCATTTGTTGGTTAATGGCTTCTTTTAAAATAGATGTTAATTCTTCCATAGAGTTAGCAGTTGTTCCAATGAAGCCACAAGCGTCTGCCATTTTTGCGTAAGATACCTTGGTGTCTAATTCCGTTCCTACAAAATTGTCTTTAAACCAAAGCGTAGTGTTTCTTTTTTCAGCTCCCCATTGATAATTTCTAAAGATTATCATAGTTATAGCTGGCCATTCAGACCTACCAATAGAAGTCATTTCATTTACCGAAATTCCGAATGCGCCATCCCCTGCAAATCCAACTACAGGAACACTTGGCACTCCAATTTTTGCGCCTACGATTGAAGGCAACCCATATCCGCACGGCCCAAATAAACCTGGAGCTAGATACTTTCTCCCTTTTTCAAAAGTAGGATATGCATTACCTATTGCACAATTATTCCCTATGTCTGATGAAATAATAGCATCTTTAGGCAATGCTGATTGAATAGCTCTCCAAGCCATTCGAGGCGACATTTTTTCGGGATCTCTCTTTCTTGCTCTCTCATTCCAAGTAGTTCCTGGGTCGTCGTCTTCGTGATCTAAAGAACTTAGTTCTTGAGCCCACTTTGACTTAGTTTGCGAGATATAATCAGTACGTTCTTTAACTTTATCATCAATCGCTATTTCAGGCATAAAAGTGAGAATTTTCTTAACTACCTTCTTTGCATCACCAACAATACCCAAAGACACTTTTTTTGTTAATCCTATACGATCGCTATTTAAGTCTATTTGGATTATTTTCGCTTTCTCTGGCCAATAGTCGATGCCGTAACCAGGTAACGTTGAAAAAGGGTTTAGACGCGTTCCAACGGCCAAAACAACATCAGCTTTCTTTATTATTTCCATAGCAGCCTTCGATCCATTATATCCAAGAGGTCCACAATGAAACGGATGTGAGCCTGGAAAAGCATCATTATGTTGGTAACCCGTACATACCGGTGCGTGTAACCTTTCTGCTAATTGTATAGTGTCATTTATTGCATCGCTTAATACCACTCCAGCTCCATTAAGGATTACAGGAAAATTTGCATTTACTAGCAGGTTAGCAGCTGTTTTTATGGTGTCCTCGCCTCCATCAGGTAATTCAAATTCAATTAATTCCGGAATATCTATATCAACTTCCTTGTTCCAAAAATCCCTAGGAATATTTATTTGGGCGGGAGCAGATGCCTTTTTTGCTCTAGATATAACTCTATTCAAAGTCTCGGCTATTCTCTGAGGATCTCTTACTTCTTCTTGATATGCCACCATGTCTTTGAATAGCGCCATTTGCTCAACTTCTTGAAAACCTCCTTGACCTATTGTTTTATTAGCAGCCTGAGGAGTTACCAAAAGAAGAGGGGTGTGGTTCCAATAAGCGGTCTTCACCGGAGTAACAAAGTTTGTGATACCTGGTCCGTTTTGAGCTACCATCATAGACATTTCTCCGGTTGCTCTTGTGTAACCATCAGCCATCATTCCAGCGTTACCTTCATGAGCAGCGTCCCAAAATTGAATACCAGCTGAAGGAAATAAATCGGAAATAGGCATCATAGCAGAGCCAATAATTCCAAATGCATGAGCGATTCCATGTTTTTGTAATACTTTTACAAAGGCTTCTTCAGTGGTCATCTTAGTCATATCGATATCCTTTTTTTTGAGGAATATAAAATTGATTAAAAAATTTAAATTTAATATTCTAACATGTACTTAATTTATAGGAGAATTTAATAAAGGTGCAAAGTTTAAAATCAGGATTAGAAAATATTCATTTCGATGACAGGGGTCCCAAGGATGATTTTGCAATTGTTTTTCTAAATTCTTTAGGAACTGATTTTCGGGTATGGGATAAACTATTATATGTTTTAGGAAGACGTTTTAGAACTGTCAGAATGGATAAAAGAGGTCATGGATTGTCAACGAATTTTAAAAACGACATTTCTATTGAATGCCTTGCAAAAGATGTGAGTAATTTAGTTGATTATCTAAATCTTAAAAATATTTGTCTGGTAGGACTATCAATAGGGGGCTTGATTGCCCTGGAATTCATTAAGCAAAGACCAAATATTTGTAATAAATTAATCTTATGTGATACAGCACCAAAAATTGGTTCAAAGCAGATGTGGTCCGAAAGAATAAAGCGTGTCAAAGAAGGAGGGATAGAAGCAATTTCAGATGATATTTTGGCGCGATGGTTTTCTACTTATTTTTTAAAATATAGTGCTGATGAATTACAAATGTGGAGATCAATGCTCACAAGGACAACAAAATCTGGTTATATTGGATGTTGTGAAGCTATTTCCCGCTGCGATCTAACTGAACAGGCCAAAACAATTAATATGCCTACTTTAGTAATAGTAGGGGAGGAAGACGGCTCTACTCCGATTAATCTTGTTCAAAATGCTGCGAGTTTAATTAGAGGTAGTATTTTTAAAGTAATAAAAAAGGCTGGACACCTGCCATGCGTTGAGCAGCCAAATGAAGTGGGCTCTATATTTTTGCAGTTTTTAGAGAATAATAAGTGAACTATATATCTAATCCTTTTTTTCCTATTGGTTTAAAGAAGCCCTCCAATGTAAAAGATTTGAATGACAGTACAGATATTTTGTTGAAGCTTTTAGATTTCTGTCCAGAGTACATGCCGACAGACTTCTATGACCAAAAGACATTTGCAGAAAATCTTGGTTTAAACTCTGTCCTTATAAAAGATGAAAGAAAAAGGTTTAACTTAGGTAGCTTTAAAGCAACAGGCGCAACATATGCTATAGCAAAAATGGCTTATTCACGCTTGGGCGCAAAAGTCGAAGTTTCATTAGAAAATTTAAGAAATACGTTGAGAGGTGTTACTTTTGTGACAGCTAGTGCCGGGAACCATGGTATTTCAATGTCAGTAGGAGCTAAATTATTCGGTGCAAATGCGATTGTTTTTCTTTCAAAAAACGTACCTAAAGCTTTTGCAGACCAGCTTAAAAACATAGGGGCAGATGTCGAGTTTAAAGGAGATAACTACGAAGCAAGTATGGTTGAAGCCGAAAAATACGCACGTAATAATAATTATGTTTTATTATCTGACTCAACTTGGGAAACTTGCCAGTCGGGCGTTGATGTTATGGAAGGATACATGATTATAGGTGAAGAGGTTCGCAAACAACTATCATCATATAATTCAAATCAAATAACACATGTTTTTTTGCAGGCAGGAGTTGGTGGATTTGCGGCTGCCATTGCGTTATCCCTTCGAAAGTTTTTAGGGCAAGATTCCCAGATAATTGTTGTTGAGCCTAGTCAAGCAAAGACCTTGTTTGTGTCTTTACAAAATGAAAAACCAAGTGTTGCAGAAGGCCAAGTGTCAACAATGGGGCGTTTAGATTGCAAAGAGCCATCCTGGTCAGCATTTTATTCGCTTTCAAAGACAGCCAATTACTTCATGCACTTGAAAGATGATTATGTCGAGAAAAAACTGAAATTTATAAATGATTTTGGAATAACAACTAGCCCTTCCGGGGGTGCAGGCATTGCAGCCTTGATATATGCCACAGAAAACCAACTTTTCGGGATTAATAAGGACTCGTTTGCTCTTGTGTTTTTAACAGAAGGTAAAATTTAAAGAGGATTAATTTAGAAACTTTTCATCGAATGGATAAGAGGTAAGATTTTCAAATCCACTATCTGTTACAAGTAATTGGTCTTCAAGCTTAATTGAAAATTCGCCGTTTTCACGGCTGATTAATGCCTCTACACATAATGTCATTCCTGGTTGAAGGACATAATCAAATGCACCCTCTTCATAGTCCTCTGGATATGTTATCAGAGGGAACTCGTCGCACAGCCCAACACCATGAAACCTGCAACTGTATTGTTGTTTTTTATACATATCATCAAGTTGATGTCCTTTAAAGGTTAAATCTTTAAAGTGAACACCAGGAGCAACAAGTTCAGCATTCTTTTGGATATGTTCCAATGCTACTTGATAATCTTGTTTCATTTCCTTTGTTGGCTCTTGGTCTCCTATCCACCATGTTCTAGAAATATCAGTGCACATCGAGTAACAACCAACTAGATCAGTATCAAAAGCCACTATTTCATTATTCTGAAGTATTCTAGAGCCACATTCCTGAAACCAGGGGTTTGTTTTGGTACCGGACGAGAGTAATCGAGTTTCAATCCACTCTCCACCTCTTTTAATGTTTTCCGAATGAAGAATTGACCAGATATCATTTTCAGTCATTCCTGGCTTTGTTTCTTTCTCCATAACATGTATTGAGGTTTCACACGCCGAAATAGAGCATCTCATAGCTTTTATCTCTTCGGCAGATTTTATCGATCGCGCATGCTCCATTATTTTTTCTCCATTTTCGATTTTAAAGTCTCTACTTTCTAGACTTTTAAATCCATCGAGCATTATTTTATCTATCGCCAATTTCTTATTGTTTTTTCTTTTTTTTTCGAAGTATTGACTTACTTGATAAGAAAAGTCTTCAGCGGCAGGCTTTACATTATCACCTTTTGCAAAATAAAACATAGATGCACCAGTTCTAACTTCATCGATGTACAAATAATTGGATTCTACATAATGCGTACTTTCTTGGTAATCCCAAAGAATACAGTGGCCGTCATCAAAAATTAAGCAGGATCTAAAAGGGTTATGTGTATTCCACAAAAGCATATTTGATGTGCCAGTTGCGTACCTAATATTTAACGGGTCAAAAAGCAAAATGGCATCCACTCTGTTCTTCTTTAATTGCGTTACGACTTGCTCCTTTCTATATGAATTTATTATAGATACGTTCGGCAATTGTAAGCCTTTATTATTCCATTCTTTCAGAGCTAGTTCTGTCGGTTCTGAAAAAACACTGATTTTTTCTGGGGCCTTGCCAGGATTTATTTTATTTTTAAAAGAAGGTGTCTGCATTTGACTCTCCCAATACAATTTTTATGATAATATTTTTTTTAAATCTTTTAAATATTTTTTAATTACGTTAGGTTGTAATTTATTCATTGAGGGGGATCACTGTGGGAAGAGCTATTCTTTTGTCAGAAATATCAGGTTCGATTTGGAAAATTAATTGTAAAGTTGGAGATGTTGTTGAATCTGGTCAAGACGTAATAGTTATTGAATCTATGAAAATGGAAATCCCCGTTGTTTCAAATGTTTCTGGTACGGTTGTCTCTATTTTTGTAGTTGAAGGCGAAATGGTCGATGAAGACCAAAAATTAATAGAATTAAATACTAAAGATTAATCTAAAAGAAAAATATGGATAAAGAAGTTTACGCCACTGAAAGCCTTGTAAAAGTTTCTAAAACGACTTGTTATATGTGTGCATGTCGCTGTGGCATTGATGTGCATATAAAAGACAATGAAGTAGTTCATATAGAAGGTAATAGAGATCATCCAGTAAATAAGGGTGTTTTATGTGCGAAAGGCGCTTCTGGTATTTTTCAGCATAAAGCAGCCTCTAGGCTAAAAAAGCCACTACGTAGGGTTGGTGAGCGTGGAGAGGGGAAGTTTGAAGAGATATCCTGGGATGAGGCTCTTAAAATAGCGGTTGAGTGGTTATCTCCCATTCGTAAAAAATCGCCAGAAAAACTTGTCTTTTATACTGGTCGAGATCAATCTCAGTCATTTACTGGTTGGTGGGCACAAAAGTTTGGCACACCCAACTACGCAGCTCATGGCGGTTTTTGTTCTGTAAATATGGCTGCTGCAGGTATTTATACTATTGGAGGTTCATTTTGGGAATTTGGTTCTCCTGATTGGGATAAAACAGAGCTAATGCTTCTTTTTGGTGTGGCAGAAGATCATGATAGTAATCCTATTAAAAGAGGGTTAGGAAAGTTGAAAAATAGAGGTGCAAAAGTTATCGCAATTAATCCAGTTAGGACTGGCTATAATTCAGTTGCAGATCAATGGTTAGGGATACGCCCAGGAACCGATGGCCTCTTGGTTCTTTCGATTGTGCATACACTGCTTAAAAAGAAAAAAATTGATTTAGATTATTTGCAAAGTTTTACAAATTCACCATTCCTTGTGAGCATTACATCAACTAATGAGAGTAATGGATTGTTTTTAAAGGATAAAGAAGGCTGCCCTCTTGTAATAGATCATTTTTCCGGTGAATTAAAGAGATTTTCAGATAAGGGAGTGAGGCCGTCTTTGACCAAGTCTTATAAAAATGAAAATGGTTCCTATAAGACTGTATTTAGTTTGTTAACTGAAAAATATTTGGATAACGCATATTCTCCAAAATTAGTTGCACCGCAGTGCGGATTGAAGGAAGAGCAAATATTAAGGTTGGCCGATGATATAGCTACAATTGCGTTTAACAAGTCAATATACATTGATCAAAGTTGGGTAGACTTTAGAGGGGAAAAAAGGTCGGGGTTCACCGGCAGGCCGGTTAGTTTCCATGCGATGAGGGGTATTTCAGCGCACTCCAATGGATTCCAAACCTGCCGAGCTATACACTTGCTTCAAATTTTAATTGGTAGCGTTGATGTTCCAGGTGGATTTCGGTATAAACCGCCTTATCCTAAGCCGTTTGATGCGCATCCTAGACCACATTTTAAATTTAGTCCTGATAGTGAATTAGATGGACCTCATCTTGGGTATATAAGTGGACCCGAAGACTTAGCTTATACTGAGGACGGTAAGCCAGCAAGAATTGATAAAGGTTTTACATGGGAAAACCCTATGTCTTCACATGGATTAATGCATACTGTAATATCTAACTGTCACAGTGGAGATCCTTATAAAATAGATACTTTATTTCTCTACATGGCGAATATGGCATGGAATTCCTCTATGAATACTGAGGAAACAATCAAGAAATTAACAGAACGAGACCCTGAAACAGGCACATATAGAATTCCTAGGATAATATACTCCGATAGCTATTACTCAGAGACTGTTGCCTACGCTGATCTTATTTTGCCGGATACGACATATTTAGAAAGATATGATTGTATATCGTTATTGGATCGGCCTATAGGTGAGCCCGATCAAGTTAGTGATGCAATACGCTGGCCAGTTGTTAAGCCAGATAGAGATGTGAGAAGTTTTCAAGATGTTTTGCTGCAACTTGGCGTTATGCTGGAGCTACCAGGAATGGTAGACAGCGACAAGCGGCCATTATATGAGGATTACGCTGATTACATGCAGAAACATCAGAGACGCCCGGGCATTGGGCCCTTAGCAGGATTTAGAGGTGAGACTAATACAGATGTTGGCCGAGGAGACATTAGCTTAGATCAAATTGAAAATTATATAAAGAATGGAGGTTTTTGGAGTGAAAAAATCCCCGACGAAGCCCAATATTATAAACCATGGAATAAAGCATATCAAAAGTGGGCTGTTGAAATGGGTTTCTACGATAAAGAAGAGCCTTTTGTCTTTCAAATATATTTAGAACCACTAGCAAAGTTGCAAAATTACCAGCATTTGCCAGATAATTTGAAACCTCAGAAGCATTTGTTTAATAGAATTGACGAAAAAATGGATCCATTACCAATTTGGTGGTCAAATCATGATCCAAAAAAAGTCAAACAATATCCAATACATGCAATTACACAGAGACCCGCAGCGATGTATCATAGTTGGGGCAGTCAGAATGTTTGGTTGAGACAAATTCATGGTTCAAACAAATTATTTGTGTCTAAAGGTATTTGGAAAGAAAAGGATTTCAAAGATGGAGACTGGGCAAGATTGACGTCGGAAAATTCATCAATAGTTGTTCCGGTCGCGCTTATGAAGAGCCAGAATGAAGATACAGTATGGACATGGAACGCAATTGGCAAAAGAAAAGGATCTTGGGCTCTAGATGAAAATGTGGAGGAGGCTAATGAAGGTTTTATAATAAATCATCTCATTTCTGATCTTTTGCCCAAGAATGATAGCGGCTACAGATATAGTAATTCTGATCCTATTACTGGACAAGCTGCATGGTATGACCTATTGGTTAACATTGAGAAGGTGGATAACCCCAGTAAGGTTTCTCTCCCGCAGTTTCCAGTATTGAGCTCTCCTGTAAATGTTGGGGTAGATAAAAAGAAATGAGTAAGAATTGACAAAATTACCTAAATGCGAAGATAAAAAATTAGGGCTTCTAATTGATCTTGACACTTGTGTTGGATGCCACGGATGTGTAGTGAGTTGTAAAGAGTGGAATTCATCAGGAGACGAAAAGCAGTTAAGTGATATCAACTCTCATCAGAAGGATCCAGTTGGTACTTTTTTAAATCGAGTTCATTCATATGAGAGAGAAAACAGCAGCACGAATGAAGCTGAGACGTTTTACTTTCCAAGATCTTGCCTTCACTGTGAAGATGCACCTTGTGTGACTGTTTGCCCGACAGGAGCAAGTTACAAGAGAGAAGAAGATGGGATAGTTCTTGTTAATGAAGATGATTGCATGGGCTGTGGGCTTTGTGCTTGGGCGTGTCCCTATGGAGCTCGAGAGCTAGATTTAGTAAGCGGTGTGATGAAAAAGTGTACTTTGTGTGTTGATAGAATTTATAGTGAAGAGCTTCCACCAGAGGACAGAGTGCCCGTGTGTGTAAAGAGTTGTCCCACTGGCGCAAGAGCATTTGGTGATTTCAATGACCCTAATTCAGACGTTTCAAAGAAGGTCAGAGAGAGAGGTGGAGTTGATCTTATGCCTGAAATGCAAACAAAACCGGTTAATAAATATCTACTTCCTAGAATAAAGTCTAAGGATGCTGTCAGCTCTGTTGGGTCAGTTGTTGAGGAGGAAACAGATGCTACAGGGCTACTTGGTTGGGTGGATAGAGCTCTTAGTAAATTCTAATGCATCCTGCTCCATCAATAATCCTTTTTACTGTTCTTTCTGGTTTCGGTTTTGGGCTGATTTCAATTGTTGGACTGCTACAATTTTTGAGCCAGATCAGCGCAGGTGATATTGTGATTTTTTCTGTAATTGGTCTTTTTTTTTCAATTATCGGATTGATTTCCTCTTTTTTTCATCTTGCAAACAAAAAAAATGCAATCAAATCCATGTCTCAATGGCAAACTAGCTGGCTAAGTCGAGAGGCAATTTCCTCGATCTTCTGCCTATCGATTGTTGTGGGAAACATTGGTTGGGTTTTTGTACAAAATCGATATATCAACGAGGTTGGCATTATATTATTTCTTCTATCTTTATTTACTATTTTTACTACTTCCATGATTTATGCACAGTTAAAAACCGTTCCATCTTGGAATAATATGTTAACGCCTGCTCTTTTTATTTTTACAGCTTTGGCAGGTGGCTCAATTCTATTATTGGATTACGCTAGCTTAGTTTTGCTATTGATTTTTGGAGTTCTTCAAGTCTTGTTTTGGTATATTGCTGACCAAAGTTTTATACATAAAGAAACGAGTGTTGGTACCGCTTTGGGATTTAGTAAAAATGAAGATATCAGAGCTTTTGACGTTGCTCATACTAATAGAAACTATTTGCTTAATGAGATGGTTTATAAAGTTGCTAGGAAACATGCGATAAAAATAAGGTATATCTCTTTCTTTGCGGCATTTGTTTTGCCAATGTCATTAATTTTAATGTTTCCTGGTAACTTTAGCATTAGCATTTTAGTGATAGGGATTCATTTTGTAGGAATTTATTTTTCAAGATGGTTATTTTTTGCTGAGGCTAAACATTCGGTTAGTTTCTATTACAATTAAATACTAATTGAGTATAAGGTTTGCTTTATTAATGTTTGTTTAGATAAACTAACTTCGTTTACTTAATAAAAAAGTTACTTTAAATAAATTTGAACGTATAACATATTAAGTTGTCTAGGATAGATGGTAAGAAGGTTGCTTAAATAATGGAAAATGATCAAAAATATCTAACAGAAAATAGAGAAAAATTTAATAATGATTTGTTAGATTTTATATCTATACCTTCGATTGCTGCTCTGCCAGAACATTCTAAAGACGTTCAAAGAGCTGCGGCCTGGTTAAAAGAGCGAATGTTAAAAGCTGGCATAGAGAATGTGGAGCTAATGGATACTGGTGGGCAACCTGCAGTTTATGGTGATTGGTTGCATGCCGGAAGTGATAAACCTACGGTACTTATATATGGTCATTATGATGTTCAACCTGTAGATCCGCTTGACTTGTGGGATATTGATCCCTTCAAACCGATTATTAAAGATAACAAAATTTTTGGGAGAGGAGCTTCTGATGATAAGGGTTCCATGTTCATACCTATCGTTGTGTTTGAGTCAATATTTAAAACGTCGGAGACTTTCCCGTTCAACATCAAATTCATTTTTGAAGGGGAAGAAGAAGTGGCCTCACCAAACATGCCTGAATTTGTTTCCAAAAATGTCGACAAACTGACCTGTGACATGATTTTTTCAGCTGATGGTGGCCAGTTTTCTGAAGATGAGTGTGAATTAGCAGTAGCTTATAAAGGTATTTTAGGTTTTGATATTGAGGTAACTGGTCCAGATACCGACAAGCATTCGGGTATATATGGTGCGGCGATTGCAAACCCTGTAATGGCATTATCACAATTGATCGCTTCCATGAAGAATGATAACGGAGAGATCGCTGTTGAAGGTTTTTATGATGAAGTTATTCCTCTTACTTCTAAAGACAAAGAGGAGATATCAAGAGTTCCTTTTGATGAGAAAAAATTTGTAAAACAGACAGGCGCCATTTGTTTAGATGGTGAAATTGGCTATACACCATTAGAGCGAGTAAGCGCACGCCCTACTATTGATTTAAATGGTATTTCGGGTGGTTATCAAGGAGCAGGTACTAAAACGGTTCTACCTTCGAAAGCCTTTGCAAAAATAACTTGTCGTTTAGTAGCAGATCAAAAACCAAAAGAGATACTTAAAAAGATTGAAAAACATGTTGAAAAACACCTGCCATCTGGAGTCACTGGTAAGGTTATACCGCTTCAAGATGAAGGCGATCCCTTATTAATCCCCAGTGACTTGAATTCAATGAAATTGGCAAAAGAGGTACTTAAAAATATTTATGGAAAAGATCCATATATTATAAGAGTTGGAGGCTCAATTCCCATTCTTTCTGCTTTTTACCGATTTTTAGGCGTCTATACTACAACATTTTCTTTTCAACTTAATGACGAAAACTGGCATGCGCCTAATGAATTTTTCCGATTATCTAGCTTTTATAAAGGGCAGGAGGCATATCGACAATTATTTCATAAGATTGGGAGCCTTAGTTCCTAATGCTTATGAAGCTTAAATGTATCTCATACACCATCTTATTCGTAGTTTATGTTTTTGTAACCATACCTTTATTTGCTCAAGATAAAAGAGACAACAGCTTTTCAGAAAATGAGATGGCAACAATAAAAAAGTTAGCACTGGAAGCATTGCTCGAAAATCCTGAAATACTGCGAGAGGCTTCTAGAATTCTACAAGCTAGAGAAGAACAAAAAAGGAATGATATTGTCTCTAAGCAAATTAGAGAATATAGCTCAGAACTAACTGACACTGAAGATACGGTTGTTATTGGTAATCCAGACGGAGATATAACAATTATTGAATTCTTCGATTATAACTGTCCTTATTGCAAAACTGCCGCAAAGGACCTTCAAGATTTAATAAAATCTGATGAGAATATAAAGTTTATACCCCGTGAGTGGCCCATTTTGAACAATAATAGCATTATTGCCGCAAAAGCTGCTTTAGCAGCGATCGCACAGGGTAAGTACAAAGAATATCATTGGAGGCTTATGAAAGAGGGCAGCTTAACAGAGGCTAAAATTTTTGAAATAGCAAAAAATTTAAAGATTGATGTCTCCAGCTTAAAAAAAGACATGGAGAGTGAATTCGTTATAAACCATATAGCAAAGTCAAATGCACTAGCAAGACGAATAGGTTTTTCTGGCACACCTTTATTTATTATCGAGGATAAATTTTTTCCGGGCTTTGTGCCTTTAGAGGAGCTTGAACTAATTATTTCTGACATCAGAGAAAGTAGAATGTAAGCGATTAGATGCATAAACATTGATAATTTATCAAATGCCTAACGTTGAATAGGTGCTAGCTACTCTACTTATCGAAACCATCATAGCAGCAGTACGCAGGTCAGGAATATCTGTATCTGAGTTCCAACGAGCACTTATTACATCATATGTAGTTCGCATAGTATCTTCCAGTCCTGATCTTACTAAATCGAGCTCTGAATCGCCTTTAACAATCTCTTTTTTAAAATCGTCAGAAAACTTTTCCTTAGTCATAGACTCAATTCCACTGATTAAAGAAGACAGTTGGTTTTCTTGCGCACGTCTTTGTAGTCTACCAAATCTTATTCTGCTTAAATTTTTGATCCATTCGAAGTAGCTAACTGTAACTCCTCCAGCATTTGCATATAAATCTGGAATAATAATTTTACTATTTTTATTTAATATCTTATCAGCATTGGACGATATTGGTCCGTTTGCTGCTTCGATGATTAAAGGAGCCTTAATTCTTGCAGCATTTTCTTCAGTTATTACCAACTCCATTGCTGCAGGAATCAAAATATCGGCATCAGCTTCCAGAAGCTCTGGCCCTTTATCGGTAAACCCCGGATAGCCTTTTATTGAGCCATTTTTTATTATATGGTCTCGTAATTTCTGGATATCGATCCCTTGTTCATTTATTATAGCTCCATCCCGTTCCAAAACATGAGTTATTTTTGCATCATCCTCTTTCGATAAAAATAGTGCAGCATGATAGCCAACATTACCGAGACCCTGTATTATTACTCGCTTTCCACTTAACCCTGGTGAGAGCCCAGTTTTTTCTAAATCAATTTTACAGTCAAAGAATGCGTTTAGTGCGTATTTCACGCCACGCCCAGTAGCTTCAGTTCTGCCAGCAATCCCTCCTTTGCTTACAGGTTTTCCAGTAACGCAGGCCCATGCATTTAAATCCGTGGGGTTCAATCTCTTATATTCGTCTGCCATCCAGGCCATTTCTCGTTCCCCAGTTCCCACATCAGGTGCTGGTACATTCTGTGATGGATGAATTAAATCTCTTTTAGCCAGTTCTTGAGTAAATCGTCGGGTAATTTTTTCTAGTTCTTCCGCACTCCATTCTTTCGGGTCAATGATTAGACCACCTTTTGATCCCCCGAAAGGTACCTCAACAAGCGAACACTTATAAGTCATAAGAGCTGCTAAAGCCTCAACTTCCTCTTGATTTACATCTAAATCGTACCTTATGCCTCCTTTAACAGGTTCAAAGTGATCGGAGTGTACTGATCTATAGCCTTGAAATGTATAAACTTTATTCCTTAATCTAACGCCAAATCTTACTAAATAAGTTGAATTTGCTTGCATAATTTGTTCTGCAAGATCGTCAGTTAAAGCACTCTCTGATTTATTACTGTTTAAAAATTTTATAGCTTGCTTGAAATTGATTTCAATCGACTCTAAAAATTCTTTTCCTGCCATTTCAATTCCCCCTACGGAAAGAATAACATGTTTACTTTATTACTTAAAGCTATTAGAGATTCTTTGTCTATATGAGAAAAGATTAATGAGAATATTGCAAATTTTAGAAGACTATGACAGATAAGAGTTTTGGTATTCTTTTAGCTGTTACCGCAGGAATACTTTGGTCCACTATAGGATTAAGTATCAAGAGCATTGAGCAGGCCAATGCGTTTGAAATATTATTTTTCCGTTCAATTTTTATTTCAATTTTTATTGGGTTTTTGCTCCATTTTTTTTTCAGGTTTAACTTTTTTCTTCTTTTAAGAAACTGGTTGTCTTACTTGTCTGGTGGTACTGCACTATTTTTTGCATATATAGGAGGAATTTACGCTTTATTAACTACATCAGCAGCAAATGCTCTTATATTATTTGCTTGTGCCCCAATATTAACAGCTATTTTGTCACCAATATTTCTAAAAGAAACAATATCATCCAAAACATTGCTGTCCATTGCCATTGCTTTTACCGGCGTCGTTATTATGATTTGGGGTGATTTTGGTGGCGGTGATTGGAAAGGAAACTTATCCGCTATTATTTCAGCCATCGGCTTTTCTTTTTTTACTATTAATCTAAGACTAAACAAACATGTGCAAATGTTGCCATCTGTTTTCGCTTCTGGGATCATCGCATCCTCTGTTGCTTTCTTAATTATATTGTTTTCAAATTATAGTTTTCAGCTTATCAGCAAAGACTTCTTCATTATTTTCATTTTAGGTGTCTTCCAGGTAGGTGGTGGCCTTGTTTTATATACTTTAGGCTCAAAATT
This sequence comes from uncultured Alphaproteobacteria bacterium, assembly GCA_902611475.1. Classification (GTDB taxonomy): domain Bacteria; phylum Pseudomonadota; class Alphaproteobacteria; order Rhodobacterales; family Rhodobacteraceae; genus CACIJG01. The sequence goes on along the minus strand of CACLZW010000003.1, from coordinate 35,450 downwards.
TGTTCCTGCAACGCAACTAACCATATTAATGCTTGGAGAGGTATTTTTGGGACCGGTTTGGGTATGGATTTTTATTGGAGAAGAGGTTTTACTCAATACCATTCTGGGAGGATCTTTAATTTGCTTTGCTGTAGTATATAATGCACTGTATTCTAACACCGACAAATTAATAAAATAATAATTAAAGCTATTTTGTGGTACGGAGTTTTATTATGAAAGAAAGAGGTGTTTTTGCAGAGAAATCCAACTGGAATATTTTGAAGTTGTTAAAGATCAGAGCGTCTGAATATGGGGACAAAGAATTCATTAGATTTGACTCCGGCACTTCTCTTTCGTTTAAATTGCTTGACGAGCAGTCAGACAAATTTGCTTATAAACTTTTAGATATCGGACTTAAAGAAGATGAAAATGTCTTTTGTTTTTTAAAAAATAGTCCAGAATTTCTTATTTCTCTATTTGCTGTAATGAAGATTGGAGCTATTTTAGTTCCGATAAATACAGAATTAAGAGGGCAATTCTTAGAGCACCAGTTTCTTAATTGCGAGCCAAAAATATCTATAATAGATAATACTTTATTGGAGGTGTTTAAAGATATAAAGTCACAAAAAAACCAACTGAGGGGTACTATAGTAACTAAGTCTTTTGATAAAAAATCATTGCCAACGGCTCTTCATGCCGAAGAGATTTTAAACTTTCAATCGTGCTTAGATAATATCATTAATGATAGCGAAATAAGTTTACTAGAAACTGCTTCAATTCATAAAATTTGTGCGATAATGTATACGTCTGGAACCACTGGTCCGTCTAAAGGTGTCTTGTTGCCTCATGGACACTTCTTTTCTTACGCAATTATAAGTGCTGAGGTTGCTGAGTTTTCTGATAGAGACACACAGTATATCTGCATGCCGTTATTCCATATTAACGCACTAAGTATTCAGTGCTTCGCAGCTCTATATGCGGGCATGAGTGTTTATTGCGTAGAAAGATTTAGCCCCAATCGATGGTTAAGTGACGTTCAAATCTCAAAAGCGACAACAACACATCTACTTGGTGTCATGCCTGAGTTTGTTTATAGCACGGAGGAGAGCAAGGAAGATAAAAATCATTCATTAAGATTAGTTAGTGCCGTTCCTATCGGTGAATGGGGAAAAGATTTTGAAAAACGTTTTAATATTAAGTTTTTGCAAGGTTTCGGGATGACTGAGAGCGGCATGAGTTTTTGGGCTTCACTTAATGAAGAGACTTGTGTTCCAGGGCGTGCTGGTTACCCAGTAAATGAATTATATGAAGTCAGAATTGCTGATCCAGAGAATGATGAAACTCTGCCTGTAAATAAAGTTGGAGAATTACTAATTAGGCCTAAACACCCAGGAATTTTTTCAGCGGGTTACTATAAAATGCCAGAGAAAACTGTCGAGGCTTGGCGAAATTTATGGTTTCATACAGGTGATGCATGTCATTTTGACGAAAAGGGAAGAATGCATTATTTTGATAGGATAAAGGACTGCATCAGGCGTAGAGGTGAGAACATTTCTGCTTTTGAGTTGGAACAAGTTATTAATTCATACCCGCAAGTAGATGAAAGTGCAGCAATAGGGGTAAAAACAGAAAAATCAGGCGGTGAAGATGAAGTCCTCGTTTGTATTGTTAAAAATAAAGAAGACAAAATAGATAACGATAAATTTCTGCTATTTTGTCAAGAAAAGTTACCTCGGTTTGCTGTTCCAAAGTATATCAGGTTTGTAGATAGTATCAGAAAAACTGGGTCTGGGAAGTTAAGTAAGGTAGATGTCAGAAAGGAAGGCCTAACAGATGACGTTATAATGCTGACTCCTGATCGTTAAGTGTAAATTAGGCTTAAAAGACAACGAAAATCAAAGCAGTGTTTCTGTCTTAGATTTATTTTCAAGAGCTTTGTATTGGTCATTTTGTAAAGCGTTTTCACTTAAAATTATGGCTTTTTTTATCGGTGACCCCTCAATGCTCACGCGAAAATGCTTTATCTCATTTACAAAGATTTCCTTTTCCAAGAAGAGGGCATTGCGTTTTGATCTTGAATATAGCCTCTGACCGACATTATAAACAGGTTTTTTACTGTTAAGCTTGGATAATATTAGGTTGAACAATGCCACTACAGCCTCCGAAAACATTTAAGGCCTTTTTTTAAAGAGGGCTAGCGACCGACCTCTTTTATTACAATAAAAACAAACCGGCGTTTTTTCAAGCATTTTTAAAGGACTAGTTCAATAATTGAATGAAAATCGGGTCTCAATTGTAAAGCTCGCTACAAAAAAGGTTGTTGCTATTGACAAGGGCTCAATGAAACGGGTAGCCTTACTATAAACAAATCTTGGTCTTTAACGTATGACCTAAAATGGAAGGAAAGAGATATGTATAAATTTTTGATGTCAACTGTCGTTGCTGGCACCATGGCTTTAGCCACAAATGTCTATGCGGCATGTGGATCAATTTCTATGGCTGATATGAACTGGCCATCAGCTACACTAATGGCAAATGTCGATAAAATTATCCTTGAAGAGGGCTATGGCTGTGAAATCGAAATGGTTGCCGGTGCAACTACTACGACTTTTGCGTCTATGAATGAGAAGGGACAACCCGATGTTGCTGCCGAATTATGGATAAACGCCGTAAGGGAACCACTTTTCAAGGCAATGGACGAAGGAAGATTGCATTCAGCAAGAGAAATGCCAATCACTGACCTTGGAGAAGGATGGTGGGTTCCAGATTACGTGCTCACAAAGAACCCAGGTCTAAAGACTGTTTTAGATATTCTTGAAAGACCAGATCTATTCCCGGCAAAAGAGGATCCTTCAAAAGGTGAATTCATTGGATGCCCTGCAGGATGGGGTTGCCAACTTTCAAACATAAACCTCTTTAGAGCGTTTAAAATGGAAGATAAAGGCTGGATCTTAATTGACCCAGGTTCACAAGCTGGTCTTGATGCATCAATGGCAAAAGCTGTGCAAAGAGGAGATAACTGGTTTGGGTACTATTGGGCTCCAACAGCTCCTATCGGAAAATTTAATATGCAGCTTGTTCCGTTTGGAGTTCCCTTTGCTGGTGCAGAGAACTGGGATGGTTGTATTGCAAAAGCAGAACAAGACTGTGCTGATCCTAAGCCTTCGGCTTGGACTAAGTCAGAAGTTCACACTATTGTGACTACAAATTTCAAAGAGTCTGCTGGCGCAGATGCTATGGGTTATTTTGCGAAACGTATTTTTCCAGGTCCAATAATGAACAAAATGTTGGTATATATGGAAGATAACCAAGCTAATGGTCCAGACGCAGCTGTTGAGTTCTTAATCGAATATGAAGATGTATGGACACCTTGGGTGTCTGCAGACGTTGCTAAGAAGGTTAAGGCATCTCTCTAAAGATATACTTTTATTTAGGTCGTCTTGGGTAACTGAGGCGACCTTTTTTTTAATTTTGTTAAAAAAGGATCCCTAATGGATTGGTTGGCAGAGTTTCCAAGCTTAGGCAAACGAGACTTAAGAGATTTGAAAAAAGGTATTGATGGATCTTTTAGAGAATGGTCTAGGTCAAATGGAGATGCTATTGAAGCATTCTTTGATCCTCTTTATTTCTTTCTAGTGTGGTTAGAAAAACTCCTAATAGCTACACCATGGCCAATAATACTTATAATTGTTGCGGGACTTGCCTATCTTGGATCTAGAAGCTGGAAGCTAGCTTTAGGATCTGTAGTTTCTTTTATGTTAATTGGTTATTTTGGAATGTGGAAAGATATGATGGCAACTATTTCATTAATATCTGTCTCTACACTCATTTGCATAGCCGTCGGAATCCCAATTGGAATACTAATGTCACGCTATGATCGTGTGCAAAGTGCAATAACGCCAATCTTAGATTTAATGCAAACTATTCCAATTTTCGTATATTTGTTGCCGGTGGTAATGCTTTTAGGAATTGGAAGAGTGCCTGGCTTGATAGCTGTTTGTGTATACGCGATACCTCCAATAATTCGTTTAACTAATCTAGGCATAAGGTTAGTGGATAAAGAGATTCTTGAGGCTGCAGATGCTTTTGGCTCTAGCTACAGACAAAAGCTCTTTTCGGTTCAAATCCCCTTGGCACTACCAAATATTTTTGCTGGAGTAAACCAAACTATCATGATGGCGCTTGCAATGGTTGTTATAGCTTCAATGATTGGTGTTAAAGGGTTAGGTATGCCGGTTCTGCAAGCTGTACAAAATCAATATTTAACACTTGGCTTGATGAACGGTTTAGCAATTGTCGCGTTGGCAATAATTTTTGATAGGGTATCACAGCGATACGGACAAAGACTTCAAGCTCATCGGTACGGAAAAGAGCATGAGTAAAACGAAGCTTAAAATAGAAAATCTCTATAAAATCTTTGGTCCTAGAGGTAAATCTTTTATAGATCCTGTAAAAAATGGAATGTCAAAACAGGAACTATTGGATAATCATAGTCATGTCCTTGGACTAAACAATATTAATTTAGATATTCCTGAACAAAGAATACAAGTGATTATGGGACTATCAGGCTCTGGAAAGTCAACTCTTATAAGACATATCAATCGTTTGATTGAACCTACAGCAGGCGCAATTACCGTAGATGATGAGGATATTCTTTCCATGTCACAACTTCAGTTGCGTGAATTCAGGCGAAAGAAGACGTCTATGGTTTTTCAAAAGTTTGCTCTATTACCGCATAAAACAGTAGCACAAAATGTTGCGTATGGCCTGACCATCCAAGGAGAGCAAGAGAGTATAGCGAAGGAGAAAAGCCATAAGTGGATTGAGAGTGTGGGATTATCAGGTTTTGAGGAAAGATATCCTGCTCAACTCTCCGGTGGTATGCAACAGAGAGTTGGTTTGGCTAGAGCATTGGCAACAGATGCTCCCATATTATTGATGGATGAAGCATTTTCAGCCTTAGACCCTTTAATAAGAACTGACATGCAAAATATTCTTTTAGAACTTCAAAAAGATTTACATAAGACAATTATCTTTATTACGCACGATTTAGATGAAGCGCTCAGAATTGGAGATAACATTGCAATATTGAGGGATGGAAAGATTATCCAAAAAGGTGATCCTCAACAAATAATTATGAAGCCAGCTGATGACTATATCTCTGATTTCATTAAAGATATTAACCGTGGCAAAGTAATTGAAGTTAAATCCATTATGCAAAAAGGTAGTAGTAAAGGCACTTCTTTAGATAGCTCTTGTTCTCTCGAAGACGCTTTAAAGGTCTTAAATAATGAAAAGAACAATGAGTGTAGCGTCGTCGATGATAAAGGTAAAAAAATAGGAAAAGTCACATTAGACGCAGCTATAGGTGCACTTTTCAGAGAGAAAGCTTCTAGAAATAAAGAAAAATATAAATAGGATCTTATATTTTTCGACTTAAAACACAATCAGCTGCTATCATGCTATCTTCGTATATAAAAAATGGATTTATCTCTATTGATGCGCACCCATTTTCTTCTTGGCTATGAAAATCTGCTATTTTAAATATTTCATTTATAATCATATTTAATTTTACTTTACTATTATTACGAAAGCCATTGATTAAATTGAAAAATTTCATTTTTTTAATTTCTTGTGAAATATATTTTTTTGATACAGGTAATATAAAAGTTTTTGTATCCCTGTATAATTCAGTTAATGCTCCTCCCATACCAACAACTAATACACTACCAAATGTTTTGTCACTTCGAATGCTTAAAAACATTTCTGCAATTGGAGCTGGAAGCATTTCTTCAATAAAAAATATACCATTATTAATCGCCTTTAGGCCCAATGATTTTTTAATTTCATGATATTTTGATACGAGCTCCGTTCGACTATTAATGTTTAATTTAACAGCTCCTAACTCGGTCTTATGTAAAATTTTTGAGCTAGTAAACTTTAAAGCGATTGGAAATTTAATTTTTACTTTTTGTAAATCTTTTATATTTTTTACAACCTGAGCATTGGGAACCTTTATTCCTTGTGCTCTGATACTAATTTTTCCATGGTACTCGTTTGCGTTTAGAAATTTATCATTTTTGCGTTGCGCTAGCTTAAATTTTTTTAACTCTTTTTTATCACTGAAATTATTGTAATCTAGAACGTGTCTTACTGCGTTTAAACAGTTATATATGCCCTGCATTGGGACACCACCTAACCTCAAAATCTTATTGCCAACATTTTCATTTATATTTTCAGGCAGAGTTGAACAGATAATGGGAGTAAGACCAACGAGTTTACTCTCATCTATAAAAGCCTTTGTATCGTTTAAATAGAGTTGTTCAGTATCGTTTATTTGCGTATGAGGAAAATCCTGTACCAAAATTGCTGTGGAATAGTCGTTTTTCAATGCGTTTTTAAATACTGGACCTGTCTTTTCAGGAATACCCCATATGGGAGTTGTGTAATCCAAGGGGTTTGATATCGTTGCTATTTTTGGTAACACTTTGTCCAGTGATTTTTTCTGACTTTTTCTAAAGTTTGGTAACTTTAATTCTAAATCTTCTGCGTTATCCGCAACCATTGCAGCTCCACCACCAGAACAGGTAAGTGCTAAAATTTTATTTGTTTTTATTGGGCACGAAATACTAAATAATTTAGCTGTTTCAAGTAATTGTATTGGGTCATGCACTTCCGTGATAGCCAATTGCTTAAAAAGTGCTGAATACATTTCATTATTTCCGGAAAGAGATCCGGTATGGCTTTTAGCAATCCTTTTACCAATTTGTGATTTACCAGATTTGTAAACAATAATAGGTTTTCCTGCATTAAATGAAAATTTTGAGGCCTCCACAAATCTAGTTAAATCAGAAATTCCTTCGATGTGTATAGCAATGCAGGACACATTTGTCTTTTTGCTGAAATAGTGAATTAAGTCTTCAATCTTTGTTACAGCTTGGTTCCCCGCGGATACCATAAAGCTAATTGGAAGTGATCTAGTCGCCATAATAATATCTGATGATAGCATTCCACTTTGAGTAATAAGCGCAATTCCCTTTTTGCAATGTTTGCCTTTGTGTGAAAACGGCCAAAGTGCAAGGTTGTCAGAAAAATTAATAAATCCATAACAATTAGGCCCAATTAATGGAGTATCACCGCATTCCTTAATAAGTCTATCCTCAAGGTATTTTCCAGTCTTACCGATTTCTTTAAACCCTGCCGAATAACATACTATTCCCTTGCACTTAATGGCTTTAAGAGCTCTTACAGTTGAAATAACCTCTTTAGCAGGCACAGCGATGAACGCAGCATCCGGACTCAACGGAAGGTCAAAAACCTTTCTTAAACATTTATAATTATTGATTTTCTTTCTGGTTGGGTTAACAACAAATATTTTCCCGTTATAACCTCTTCTTTTTAACTCCCTTATGGGAACAAATATGTCTTTGCCTCCGATAAAAACGACTGATTTTGCTTTAAAAAAACGATCAATGCTTTTAAAAGAGTTTAAAATCATGCCCCAAGAGGTCTAAGCATTGAGCGTGTTACAATATGCCTTTGTATTTCAGAGGTTCCATCCCAAATTCTTTCCAAACGTGAGTCTCTCCAAAGCCTCTCAATAGGCATCTCTTCCATTAAGCCCATTCCTCCAAAAATCTGAACAGTATCATCTGCTACCTTATTAAGCATTTCTGAACAGAAAATCTTAACAATAGCCGCATCCTCATCCATCATTTGACCAGTAAGAGCCCTGTCTACAGCATCTTTTACTAAAAGGTCTGCGGCTCGTAAGTTCATCTTCATGTCTGCTAGCTTGAAACCTGTAGCTTGGAAAGTTCCTATTGGCTTGCCAAATTGTTTTCTTTGAGCAGCCCAGTCTAAAGCTAAATCAAGAATTCGTTCTGCCTTGCCACAACAAGTCGCTCCTACCCAAATACGACCCATGCCAAGCCATTTCCCAGATAATGAAAGTCCATTACCCTCAGTACCTAGTATCTTATCAGCAGAAAGCCTAACGTCGTTAAAGCTTAACTGGTAATTTTTATATCCCCGGTAGCTGATACATTTTGTACCCTCTTGAATATCAAATCCGGGAATACCAACATCTACTAGGAAGGCGGTAATTCTTTTTCTTTTTCCTCGAGGCGTTTCATCTTCTCCTGTAGCAGCAAATACAATCGCAAAATCTGGCATACATGGTCCAGAAATAAAATGTTTGGAACCATTCAAAATCCAGTCATCTCCTTCTTTCTTGGCGTTAGATTTCATACTCATGATATCGGAGCCCGCGTCAGGTTCTGTTAATGCAAATAATTCTCGTTTATCACCTTTTACACAGGGATAAAGGTATTCTTCCATTTGCTTTTCGTTGCAGGCTAGAAGTATTTCGGTAGGACGTGCTATCCATGAATGTAAAGCATGTGAAGTTTTTCCATACTCCCTTTCAACTATCATCATTGAAGAATAATCCAATCCCCCCCCACCGTATTTTTCTGGAAGATTAGCTGCAAATAATCCTACTTCTTTTGATTTTTCTTCTATTTGTTTGCCTATTTCATCAGGAACATAACCAAGTTTATCCACACGGTCTTCATGAGGATAAATTTCGTCAGCCATGAATTTTTGGACAGTATCTAATAGAATTTTTGAGTCGCTTGAAGTATCATACATATTTTATCTCAATAATTAGTTTTTTATTAATGAAAGCTTTTTTCTTGTTTCATCGGGGGTAAGAACTCTTCCACCCATTAAGGTGATTATTTTTATAACTTTTTCAACCAATTGTCCATTCGTAGCAAGCACGCCTTTTGAAAGATAAAGATTATCTTCTAAGCCAACACGAACATTGCCCCCCATAGTAACGGCTGCAGCAGCCATTGGTATTTGCATTCTTGAAATACCAAACCCAGACCAAGTTGCGTTTGATGGAAGATGATCCTTCATTGCCTTCATAGTATCAACACTTTGATCAGCGCCCCACGGTATTCCTAAACATATTTGAAACATTGGAGGTTCTTTGATTAATCCCTCTTCAATTAGCTGTTTGGCTAATCTAATATGACCTAAGTCAAAAACCTCTAATTCTGGTTTTACTCCCCAAGATCTTGTCAATTCGGCCATTCTTCTCAGGATAGGTAGAGTGGATATATAAATAGAATGATCGTTGACACCAAAATTTAAGGTTCCACAATCTAAGGAGCAAATTTCTGGCTTACATATCTCTATATGCGCGAGCCTCTCATCAGGACCTATCATGTCCGTTCCGGAGCCAGGCATCGAAAAATCATTTTCATCAGGAACCCAATCACCGCCCATTCCTGCAGTAAGATTTATCACTACATCAGTTTTATCATCTCTTATTCTGTCAACCGCCTCTTTAAATAAGTTTACATCTCGGGATCCTTTACCAGTTTCTGGATCTCGCACATGAACATGGGCTGCAGAAGCACCTGCTTTCGCAGCTTCGATAGCAGCATCTGCAACCTCTTTAGGAGTTACTGGAACATGAGGACTTTTATCAACAGTCTCACCGGCTCCTGTAACCGCACATGTCACTATTACCTCAAAATTCATGCTAGCCTCATTATTTATTTGGATGATTGTTTTTTATGGCACTCAAAATCGCAGCTATTGCGTTATCACGATCTTTAGCCATTTCAAGAAAATGCTTACCTTTTGACATATCTTTACACCCATTAACCATCTTATCACGTAATTCTTGTGTTAATTCAGGTGCTTTAAGTCTAGTCCATGGTAATTGTAATGCAGGGCCGAATTGGTCTAGATTTGTAGCCATACCTCCTTCACCACAGGCTACGTGAAATGCCATGCATTGACCTTGATAAGCCATCCTAGGTGCTGGCCCATTAATTAGTGCTAAATCAATTTGTTCGGGTGTTGCTTCATCATTTGCGACCATGTGTAATGCCTCTCGCCACAATGCTTCCTGTAAACGAGTTGCAATAAATCCTGGAATTTCTTTTTTAAGCACAATTGGGACTTTACCGACCGCTTTATAGAAGCTGACCGCCTGATCAACACACAGTTTATTCGTGTATTCACTGGCAACAACCTCTACCAGTGGAAGTAAGTAGGGAGGGTTAAAAGGATGTCCTACTATTGCTCTATCTTTTGTATTGCAGTTCTTTACGATGTCTGAAATTAATAGCCCAGAAGTTGATGAAGCTATAATAACGCTTGGGTTTAAAAATAAATCAATTTGGGAATAAAAATCTTGCTTTACATTTAATATCTCTGGAATGCTTTCCTGCACGAAGTCGACCTCGCTTAAGCTCTCTTTTAAGTTGGTAAAGATTTGCATTTTTTCTAATGATGCTGTTTTATCAATGCCTAATTTTTCCAATGTTTCCCAAGCCGTTTTGATTAATGACTTATAATCATCTATTTCATTCTCTGAGTGGAGATAACATTTTACATTTAGGCCTTTGGCTAGAAAGTGAGCGGCCCAACCAGCTCCTATGGGTCCGCCTCCAATACTGGCTACTGTTGAGATCTTATTTAAACTTTCCAAGCTATTTTCCTTTAAAATTTGGATCTCTTTTTTCAACAAACGCCGCCACACCTTCAGCTGCATCGTCAGATTTAAGCATATTCGAATATATCGACAAATTGCCTGACCGCATTTCTGAAAAAGCCTCTTTTAAAGCTTTACATTCTATCGCTCTTAAAACTTCCTTTACGCTTTGCATTGCTAGTGGAGCTGTCTGCGACATTTTTTCTGCCCACTCTCTTGCAGAATCTAAAAGTAAGGATTTATCAACCACTTTATTTACCAATCCAAAGCTTTTTGCTTCCTGAGCTGACATTCTACGACCAAGAAAAAACATTTCCATTGCAATATTGTATGGAATTCTTCTAGGTAACCTTTGAAGTGCACCTGCATCAGGAACAATACCTAGCGGCATCTCAGGCAGACCAAACTCAACGTGTTCTGCTGCTATAATCAAATCACAGGACATTGCAAGCTCAAAACCGCCACCAATTGCGTGACCATTTAGAGCGCAAATCACTGGCTTGTTCAAATTCCAATTTTCTGTTAATCCGGCAAAACCACCGTCACCGTAGTCCGCCTTTTCCCACCAATTGTCTAGCGCCATCTCTCCAGAATTAACGGCTTTGAGGTCCCATCCAGCTGAAAATATCTTATCTCCTTCACCAGTAATTATTCCAACTCTAAGGTCGGGATTATCTCGTAATTCCGCAAAAGCTTTTCCAAGATCTTGACTAAGTTTAAGGTCTATAGCATTTACTTTTGGCTTATTGATTTTGATTTCTAGTACTTTTTCTTTTACTTCTAACTCTAGATGACTTGTCATTTTTTATTCCTATTGAAAAGCAGGAAGAACTTCTTCACAGAACAACTCTAATGATCTCTTCTGTGAACCATGATCCAACCCCATCGATGCGTAATAGATAAAATTATCCACCCCGAGATCTTCATAACGCTTTAATTTTTTAATAACCTCGTCTGGTGTTCCAAACAGTAGATTTTCTTCAAGCATAGTTGGATTATATTCTTCCCTATTTTCTAGTTCTTTTAAAGCAATTTCCTTGGGAAACCCGTCTTTAACGTCACCTAAATTTTTAAACAAATTTTCAAATTGACCTAATATACGTTGAATAGCTCTGATATAGATACTCGATTCTTCTTTGTTCTTATAGACAGCAGCATGCCTCATCATCGCAAAAATAGGTTTGAAGCCATTAGAGGCACTTTCTAAAGCATCATCAAGACGTTGTTTATAGAGCTCTGCTTCTGAAAATGGTCTAGTTAGAGGCCAAGACATTATATTGCAATGATTTTTTACTGCATAGTCAAAGGTTATAGGTGCTCTAGCAGCTACCCATACAGGGGGACCACCTTTTTGCACAGGTTTTGGAACAGACGTAGATAATGGGAAAGACCAAAATTCACCATTATGCTCATAATCTCCTTCCCATAGCTTCTTGATAACTGGAAGACTCTCCTGCATATATTTCCATGCATCAGATTGCTTGAGACCTGGGTGCATTCGATCAAATTCTCGTTGGTATGCCCCCGAACCTATACCAAATTCAAGGCGACCCTCAGTAATTAGGTCTGTGAAAGCAGCCTCTCCAGCAAGTTTGATTGGATGCCAGTACGGGGCTGCTGCTACAGCAGTACCGAGCCTTACATCGTTTGTATTTTCTGCCCACCATGTAATTATTTGAAAAGGGTTTGGTGCAATTGTCATTTCCAAGGCGTGGTGTTCGGCAGCCCATACAATATTAAAACCACTTTGATCAGCCATTTGTACCATCTCCAGTGTATGGTTTTTCACGTCCTTCATTGATAAAGAGTTGTCCGCTCTTTCTAGATTTATTGCTAAATCAAATTTCATATACTTTATCCCCCTAAAAAATCCTTTATCCTTTATTTCATTACAAATGGATTAGCTGCCGGTTCATCTGACATATTCATCCAAACCGTTTTAGGTCGAGTGTAGTCATATATCGCTTGAAAACCACTTTCTCTACCATAACCTGAGTTTTTAAATCCTCCAAATTCTGCAATCGGAGACACAACCCTATATGTGTTAACCCATACTATTCCAGCATGAACTGCCTTACTTACTCTTAGACACCTAGAACTACTTTTTGAAAAAATGCCTGCTGCCAAACCATGTTTTGTATCATTAGCAAGAGATATGACCTCTTCTTCGGTTTTAAATTTTATTACGGATAGTACAGGTCCAAATAATTCAGTATCTACTATTTTTAGTTTCTGACTAGGGCAGTCTACTATTGTTGGCTCAAAAAACAATTCACCAAGACCTTCGGGTGATTTGCCACCGCACAACAAGGTTGCACCTTCTTCTACAGCAAACGCAAGCTCAGTTTTAATATTTTCGAGTTGCCCTTTAGTGCATAGAGGGCCCATTTGGGTTTCGTCCAATAACGGGTCTCCAATTTTTATCTTTTTTGCTTGTTTAACAATTAAGTTTAAAAATTCATCTGCTATATTTTCTTGGAGGTATAATCTCGACCCGGCAACACAGCTTTGACCTGTTGCACCAAAAATTCCAGCTATAGAACAATTAACTGCGTTCTCTATATCAGCATCATCAAATACAATAAAAGGTGACTTGCCCCCTAGCTCTAAAGACACTTCTGCAAAATTTTCAGCAGAATTTCTAATAACATGGCGCGCAGAGGTTGGTCCTCCTGTAAAAGATATCCTAGCGACCTTGGGATGGCTTGTTAATTCTTTTCCACACGGGTCTCCATGGCCTGTTATAATATTAACGACTCCAGGAGGTATGCCTGCTTCCTCAACGCATTTGCCAAAAGCAAGCATAGCCGCAGATGCGTGTTCGGACGCTTTCAAAACGATAGTATTTCCTGCAGCCAATGCTGGACCAATCTTTACAGCAACAAGAAACAATTGTGAATTCCAAGGAACAATTGCTGCTACAACGCCTAATGGCTCTCTGTTTGTAAATACGAATAAATCTGGTTTATCAATTGGTAAGGTTTGACCAGAGACTTTATCAGCGCACCCAGCAAAGAAGTTAAAAAATTGCGAGATATATTTTGCCTGCCATTTAGTTTCCTTTAACATTTTCCCGGTGTCTATGGTTTCAATTTTACCCAATTCCTCAGATTTACTAGCTAGTATATCGGCTAATTTTCTGAGATGCTCTCCTCTTTCTGTCGGAGTCATTTTTGACCATGGTCCATCATAAAATGCTTTGTGAGCCGCTTCTACTGCGCTATTTACATCCGTTGTCGATGCTTCTGGTATAGTGCACCAACTCTTTCCCGTTGTGGGGTTTGAGCTTTCAAAGGTCTTATTATCAGAGGATAAGACCCACTCTCCATCAATCAACATTTTAAAGTTTTCTAATCTGCCCATTTTTGCTCACACTTTCTGTTTATTCGCCATTAAGTCTACAAGAGAAAAATGATCAAAAACAATAACTATTTATTCTATGATCTATAAAAAGTTATTTTCATAACCGTTATTTTAACCAATAATCTAACAGTCAAATATAGGTGAATAAAATGTCTAAAAAAATTATTGGGGATCCATTGATTATAAATGGACGGAAGCTGTCATTATCTAAGGCCGTTAGAGCTGGTGACTTTGTGTATTTAACAGGTCAAGTGCCTATGAAAAACGGAGTGGTCATAACTGAAGGCACAATAGAAGAGCAAACACGAATTGTTCTGGATGAAATTAAAAATACATTGATAGAGGCTGGCTGTGAACTGCAGGATGTTGTTAAAGCTATGGTTTGGCTGAAAAATAAAGAAGACTTCCCAGGGTTCAATTCGATTTATGGTGAGTATTTTGACCATGAGCCACCAGCTAGATCCGCCGTGGTCAGCGATCTTTTGGTAGATGTTTTAGTTGAAGTAGAAGTAGTAGCTTATAAACCTGAGTTGTGAAATGAAGAGGCAATATTTTAACGGAAACTGCTTTAAATATTTTTTTAAGAATCCTAAGTTTAAAACTATTGTTTTTATACATGGTTTAGGACTCAACCAAGATGTCTGGTCATGGCAGGTTTCTTTGTTTAAAAACTATAATGTACTTATATATGACCTTCTTGGTCATGGTGACAGTAAAGATCCTGAAGGTGAGATTTCTTTAAACTTGTTTGCAGATCAACTGCTACAAATAATCAACCACATTAAATTAGAAAAATTTGTATTAATTGGGTTTTCTCTGGGATCAATGATTTCTCGAAAATTTACGTCTTTACACCCAAGCATGGTTGAAGCATTAGTTCTTTTAAATTCACCCAATAGACTATTAGGTCAGGAAAGGGATGAAATTTTAGAAAGAGCAAAGTTGTTGAAAGACAGGGGTCCAGAGTCTACGACAGAAGCGGCGATAAAAAGATGGTTTAGTAATACTTTTCAGAAAAGTAATCCTCATATCGTTCAGCTCGTACGTAACTGGGTAAATAACAATAGAAAAGAAATCTATTCAAAAGTTTACCCCTTGCTCTATTACGGATCTATTGACCTTAAATCGCTAAATGAAAGTAAGCCGACACTTATAATAACCTGTGATCAAGATTTTGCTAATGGCCCTGACGCTGCAAAAGAAATTGCAAAAAATTTCAAAAATAGCCATGTCTGTATTTTACAAAACTTAAGACATATGGCATTGGTAGAAGACTATATAACGGTTTTTGTAAAAATTGATGAATTTCTTGTATCATTGAATTTACATTAACATTTTGTTTGATACTTAATTACAATGTAGGCTTAATGATCTTAACGCGCTTTATTTATTTACTAAAGGATAGGAACTCTAGATGCTTAAAGAACTGAGAAAGATTGTCACCTTTGATGAAGATATATACAGTGAAGGAGGAAAAGAGGCTGATCCTATTCTTCGTATAATCGGTGTTGCTGCAGTATTAGCTAATCCGTGGAAAGGTCAGGGGTTTGTAGAGGACTTGCAACCAGAAATTAAAAGAATTGCTCCTGTTATGGGTAAAGCTTTGACTGACCGTTTAATTTCAATGGTTGGCAGTGGAGAAAAAATTGAAGCGTACGGGAAGGCAGCATTAGCTGGGACCAGTTGTGAAATAGAGCATGCTTCAGCTATTATTCATACTTTGCAATTTGGAAACTTTTATAGGGAAGCAGTTGGTGCAAAAAGTTACCTAGGTTTCACAAACACAAGGGGTCCAGCAAACACACAAATTCAAATACCATTAATGGATAAGCATGACACTGGAAGGCGATCGCATTATTTAACCGTTCAGTTCTCGATATATGATGCGCCTGATGTCGACGAAATAGTGTGTGCTCTTGGAGCTGCTACAAGCGGAAGGCCCCATCATAGAATAGGTGATCGATACTCAGATCTAAAAGCACTAGGCAAATCTGTTGATAATCCAGCTGGTATATAATAGGAAAGGTATAATCAATGAAACTAGATAAATTCTACATTAATGGAGAATGGGTCTCCCCTGAAAAAGATGAAAAAATAAATATTATTAATCCATCGGATGAATCAGTTATTGGGACACTAAACGTTGGCTCTCAGCAGGATATTGACAAGGCAGTTGAGGCTGCAAAAACTGCGTTTTCAAGCTATGCGCGGACAAGTGTAGATGAGCGTTTAGACTTGTTGAAAGAAATAAGAAACCAGTTTAAAAATCGCTTTGAAGATTTTGTGGAAGCTATCACTAAAGAAATGGGGTCACCTGTAAAGCTTTCTCGCGGTGCACAAGCAGCTGTAGGTTTAGGTCATTTAAAGACTGCAATAAGGGTGCTAGAAGAACATAAATTTGAATACCCTTTTAATGGCTATACTGTAAGGCACGAACCAATTGGAGTTTGTGGGCTTATCACACCTTGGAATTGGCCAATAAACCAAACTATATCGAAGCTCGGACCGTGTCTTGCCTCAGGGTGCACAGCAATCCTGAAACCAAGCGAAATATCACCAGTATCAGCTAATATAATTGCCGAAATAATGGATGCCGCAAAGGTTCCTAAAGGAGTTTTTAATATGGTGCATGGCTTGGGTCCGGTTGTAGGAGAAGCTTTATCTAACCATAAGGATGTAGATATGATGTCTTTTACTGGTTCAACTAGGGGAGGAGTCGCTGTTGCTCAGGCAGCAGCAAAATCGGTTAAGAGAGTGAGTCAGGAACTTGGAGGAAAATCACCAAATATAATTTTCGATGACGAAAAGTTTGAGCAATCGGTCACTGTTGGCGTGCAAAAAATTATGGAGAATACTGGACAGTCTTGTAATGCCCCAACCCGAATGATAGTACCGAAAAATCGACAAAATGAAGCTTTGGAAATTGCAAAAAATGTTGCAGAAAAATTGATAACTGGTGACCCGACGAAAGAAGACACAGACATTGGTCCGCTAGTAAGTCAAGCTCAATTCGATAAGGTGCAAAGGTTAATTGAATCAGGGATTAAGGCTGGTGCTCAATTAGTAACTGGTGGATTAGGCAAGCCTAGAGGGCTTAATGCCGGTTATTTTGTTAAGCCAACTATTTTTGGAGATGTAAATAACTCCATGGAAATTGCACAAGAAGAAATATTCGGCCCCGTCTTATCTGTAATCCCGTATGAAGACATTGATAATGCGGTTCAGATTGCGAATGATACAAGCTATGGCCTTTCCGCTTATGTATGTGGTAGTGACTCCGAAAAATTAAGGAGTGTCGCAAGGCAAATTAGAGCAGGTCAAATCCATGTTAATTATGGTAGTGGAGGAACTAATGCACCATTTGGTGGCTTTAAGCAATCGGGTAATGGGCGAGAGAAGGCTGAGTGGGGTTTGGAAGAATTCTTAGAGACTAAAGCAATAATGGAGTAAAGGATATCAGCAGGGGATTTGATTTGTCTATTGACCCGGAAACAAGCAATAAATTTACAGTAGATTGTTTGCAATATGCTAATTGGTCTAAGGAAATTTTTGAGCAAATGAGACAAGGTGGCGTTGACTGTGTCCACGTAACTATTGCCTACCATGAAAATTTTCGGGAAGCTGTTTTAAACCTTGAGAAATGGAACGAATATTTCAATAATTATTCGGAGTATATTGTGCAAGCAGGTAGTTATGATGAAATATTATCTGCTAAGAAAAATAATAAAACAGCGATTATTTTCGGTTTTCAAAACCCGTCTCCAATAGAAGATGACATTTCTTTGTTAGAAGTTTGGCAAAAGCTTGGTGTTCGATTTATGCAGCTCTCTTATAATAACCAATCGCTTCTTGCTACAGGTTGTTATGAAAAGAATGACCCTGGCTTAACAAGAATGGGTAAAGAAGTTATTAAAGAAATGAATAGGCTTGGGATTGTTGTTGACATGAGCCATTCTTCTAATCGGTCAACTTTAGAGGCAATTGATAATTCGTCACGGCCGATTGCAATTACTCATGCTAATCCAGCTTTCTGGCATTCTGCCTTAAGAAATAAGTCAGATGAAGTTCTAGACCGAATGTTTAAAAATGGTGGTATGCTGGGATTTTCTATTTATCCTCACCATTTACATAATGGGAGTGATTGTACTATTAAAGATTTTTGTAAAATGATTGCAAAAACAGCAGAAAAATTTGGATCAAAAAATATTGGGATAGGAAGTGATCTTTGTCAAAATCAGCCTGATAGTATCGTGGAATGGATGAGAAATGGAAGATGGACCAAAACAAAAGACTTTGGAGAAGGAGATTCTTCTAACCCTGGCTTTCCTATTCAGCCTAATTGGTTCAAATCAAACAAAGATTTTATCAATATTAAGGATGGATTAAAGCATATTGGATTTGATAATGATGAAATTAATTCTATTATGGGACTCAACTGGATGAAGTTTTTTAAACATTCTTTTAATAAGGCGATATAAGTTGGTGATAGAAAAAGAACAACAGTTGTGTGGCCCACAGCCAAATATTAGGATGCCTTCTGAGGTTATGAAGCTGGAAAGAATGGGGTCCTTCCATCCATCAAGGCTGTCTTTTTCAAGAATATTGATCCGTAAAATGATACAGCAAAAAACGTGCATTAGTTGTTCGCGTTGGAAAATGGATAAAAACGGATTTGGTAATGCGGTTTATCAATTGAACCTCTTTGGAAAAAACCTCGCTTTAATCGCATTTTCTAATCATATAGAGACTTCACAAAGGACTGATAGAGTTATTGCGTCTGCTTGGGATACCTCTTTTGCTCTTTTTGATGGCGTTCCATCAATTTCAGATATTGAAAGGCTTAAAACGCAGTTACCTTTTCAAGAGGCGGGAAGGTATAAAAATACAGAGCTGGTTCTGAGTAGGGCTAACAAATCTGTAAGGATGTTTGAGCTGGTAGCGCAGTCATTAAGTGAAGGCAAGCAACCCCCAAGCGAGCTGATAAATGATATTGGATATTTAATGCGAACCACAGCGGTGTATGGAAACGGAAAATTCGGCATTGATGATAGAAAAAATCATAGTGAACTTTCTGACTTTTCTGTACCGTTTCAGCTTGAAATGCTGACAGTGTACTTGATCAGAGGCTTTTCACTAGACCTAGTTAATCATGTTGCAAAAGCCCGTAACCCCATAAAATTTGTTCCCCTTGATAAAAAAATCCAAAGATATCTAGGAATTGGTAATGCAACTGGGCTTGGAATGGCTCCATTTTTGGTCAAACATCCTGTCTTGTTGAATAATTGGTTTCAAGTTCGTGAAACTGCATTGTCGCGAATGATTGATTTAGCAGAGCTTTCTAAAGAAAAGGCTGAAAGATTAATTGAGCTTACATCTAGAGTCAAAGCATTTATTAACTCTTGGAATACTGACGATGATAGACAGAAGAAAAGAATTGATATTTTAAAAGCTGAGTGGGTATCAATAATAAATGAATTTACTTTAGAAAAATTGTTAAAAATCAATGCTTTAAAAAAGATTTTTAATAGTTCGAAGAATTATTCGACAGAATGCCAAGAGCTAATCGTTTCATTGTTTTTAGAAGTTGGTGGAGATCTGATTGACGGGCTTGATCTATGTTTAGAGAGCACTAAATTGCCTATGCTTTTCCCTAAAATGAGAGTGCGTGAGTTATCTGACTTAATAAAAAAGAACTTCTCTTGGGCTTTGAAAATAGATTTTTCTTTGAAAGAAAATCAATCAAGATTTTGGTACGTTTCAGAAGAAAAGTTGGAGCCAAGATTGGGGAACAGGTATGAAGAGGAAGGCCAGGATTTAGAAAGGCCTTTAGATATTGCTAGGAGGGTGTATTCTTTGCATGCCGATATTGGAAGTTTCCACGATGATATGATCGTAGCAGAATTTTTAATGAAACACCCTGAACATAGATTTATTATTCGCAGGATACAAACGAATGCTTGGGCTCCATACTCCGAAATACACGATAATTTAATTGATGAACATTGCAAACCTATAGATATGCTACGTTGTAAACTATCCTTTTTTGGCGCGTCTAAATTTGATCCGAAATCAGACAGGTGGGTTAGAGTAAACTTATTTCAAGGAGCACCTCTAAAAAACGAACTTAATGACCAAAAAAATGACGATTGGTGGATGCCTACACTCGAATATTCCTAATGGATCTTTCTTTTTCGGAGCTAAAAGACTTAGTATTTAACGCAAGTATGGGTAGCAACGTTCCTGCTGGGGTCTGTGAAGATTTATCGTTTGGTGTTAGTTTTCTAGAGTCTTGTTCTTTGCCTGGTTGCAAAGAGCTTTTATATTCCCTACATTGTAAACGCCACCCACCCGTATCACCTCAAAAAAACGGCGTAAGTTTAATTTTTAGCAATTCACGAGCAATTTTCGAAGGGGTTAGCGCAATTGATTTGCTTGTTTCAGAGTCTTGTAAAAGTGTGGTATTGGAAAATATTGACTCTTCGATGCTTTTGGTTGGACTAGCTTCTAACTATTATGGTTTTAGTTTTAGTTTCCATAAAAATAAAGAAATCTGTGCTGTACTTTTTAATGATCAACTTAATTGGAAAAACGACAACTTCAGACGTAGCAATGATATAGAGATACGCTTAAACAATAGCGAGCTGAATAATCCAATAGCTAAACGCTCAAGAATGTTGTTAGATGAAAATGTATTCAAAGAACTTTCTGATCTAGCATATAACATGCTGGTTCCCGAAAGCGAACTATCTCGAACAACGGGAGCAGGGGCTGGAAATATAGATAATGATTAATTGTGTTAGTTAAAATTACCTAAGCCTTGTAACAATGGCGCAAAATTTTGAAGCACACCAGGAAGCGACCTTATATCTTCAATTACCCCATCTTTTGCAGATACGATTGCTGAAAACAAGTCATTTCGGTCCTGTGATATTTCATCAATTGAAAGACTATTAGATCCATCATAATCAATATTAGCCATTAACGTTTGGGTAATCAGAGGCAAAAAAGGTACAATTGCAACATACACTCCAAAGGTGGTAGTCTTATCTAAGTCATCATTAGTATTTTGGCCTAAGAGAACTGAAACCAAGCTTAGGGAACGTAGTCCTCTATTTAATTCAGCTCGGTGAAGTCTCTTGTCTTTGTTTACATCTAAAAATTTAAATAAATCTTGAAGGCATTTGTCTTGCTCAGGGTTTCTGCATGACTGTACTACAGAGCTGTTTAGCAAGCTAAGTAATTCTCCATATTTGCTCTCTATTAACGGATCATTACTTTCGCATTTATAGTATATTGTGTCCTGCGTTTGCTGGTTTTTTAGAAAACTGTAATCAGACCCATCCCAGTTTTCTGGAGGATATCTTTCTACTAGTTGTCCTCTATCTATTTGATAAAAGTAGTTGAAGTTTGGGTTGTTATCACTCGTTTGGAATGCCGTCCAATTTTCTACATTTTTGGGAAACACAAAATTAAATTCAACTTGAGTGTCATCTTCATAAATATAGCCATTGCTTCCAATAAATAAAGCATATTGCTCTATTGAAAACTTACAAGATTTACCAGACCAATACCCTTGATACTTTAAAGGAATTTGATCAGAAAACGCGTTACTAGTTACTACGTAAAAAGAAAAAACTGCAAATATAATTGTTCTCATATTACATCTCCTTTCATCCAAAAGGTGGACTAACCTGGTATCTGTGTTTAGTTTATACTATAGATTGGTCAAGAAATCGAAAGTATTTTTACAGTGAGGAGTTTCAGATGGCACTAGAGCACGATAACTCAATGATGGAAAACTTATACTGGTGGGGTGTGCCCACTCTTTTCAGATGTCCTCAGGATAAAGTTTTAGGAAGTGACATTTCATTGGTGGGCGTTCCGCATTCCACAGGAAATGGGACAACGGAAAGAGATCAACACCTTGGCCCTAGAGCTCTAAGAAATATATCATCAATTGGTAGACGAGCACATTTAGATTTTGGAATAAACCCCTGGGATATTGCAAAAATTGTTGATGCAGGTGATGTGCCTTTCCCGAGAGCGAATGATAACGAACATTGTATTGCGCAAATAACTAATTTTTTTAAAACAATAGATAATGCCAACTCTAAACCTATCTCTATTGGAGGAGACCATTCCATAACGGGAGGGATCATTCAGGCTCTTGGAAAAGGTAAGCTTTCAGATGGAAAACCTGTCAGTTTGCTACATTTAGACGCCCACACTGATGTTTTCACAAAGGTGGACCACTTTTTAGGTGCAAAAAAGTCTGCAGCACATTGGGGTGCATATCTTGCGGATCAGGGAAATGTGGATCCAAAATCATCGATGCAAATTGGTCTAAGAGGACACCCACGCACATTGGATTGGCTGGAACCTAGTTATGAGTACGGGTATAATGTCGTGACGATGAAAGAATTTAGGAAAAGGGGTCTTAAGTCCGTAATAGCACAAGCAAAAAAAATACTCGATGGTAGACCTGTATATATTACGTTTGATCTGGACTGCCTTGATCCAACCATAGCACCTGGTGTAGCAAATTTGGAGGCCAGTTCTAGGGGCTTTGATATAGACGAAGCTATAAGTTTAGTCAGATTAACTCGGGGGATGAATGTTATTGGTGGAGATATAGTTTGTATGATGCCCACAAAAGATTGCCCAAATAATATAACCGCACACACAGCAATGGCTATAATGTTCGAAATGATTTCAATTATTTCAGAAAGCACCTAACTTAGACCGGAAAACTATATTTGAAATTTTGAAATAATGCTTTAATTCTCTACCAAAACAAATATGAGGTTTGTGATGAAAAAAATTAGTTTTGCTACTTATTATGGCTTGTTAGGTCTTATATTTATTTTCAATATTAATGCTGGCGGAGGAGGCTCATATTCTTCCGGCTCGAGCTCTTCTGGGTCCAGCTCCGGGGGTAGTAGTTTAACTTCAGGCGATATGATGAAGGCGATGCAGTTGAAGAGTAGACTGGGCTTAATCGAAAGATTGCTTTACAGCGACCAGTTCAGTCAAGCTTTGACACAGGTTAGACTATTAGATAATGAGTACCCAGATAACGCTGATATAAATAATTATTATGGCTTTATCTACAGGAAAATGGGGCAGTACGGTAAGAGCGGGCAGTTCTACAAAAAAGCGCTTCAGCTAGATCCACGGCATAAGGGGGCTCTTGAGTATCAAGGAGAGTTATTCATTAAAACCAATAAAAAAGAGTTGGCAGAAAAAAATCTTATTTTACTCAAAAACATTTGCGGTACTTCTTGTCCTGAATACAAAAAATTAGAAAAAGCATTGAAAAAAGCATATTAAATTTAAAGGTGAGCAGTTAGAGACGATGTATTTACTTAATTCTGAAAGAGCAATCTGAATGTGTGGTATAGTTGGTCTATTTGCAAAACAAGAGAATATATCTGCTAATCTAGGGGTACATCTTTCAAAAATGCTTGAAAGTATGAGCGATAGAGGTCCCGATAGTGCAGGTTTAGCGATTTACGGAAAGCCATTGGCTAGTAAAACAAAGATAACGGTCCAGTCTAGATCTCCCAAACACGACTTTCAAAAGCTAAAAAAGTTTTTATCTGCTAAGAAAGAAATATCTTTCAGTCTTAAAATTCATTCCACGCATGCAGTCATAAAGCTTGACGTGAAGCAAAAAGATCAGGTTACCAATCTCATAAATGATAGCTTCCCCAATTTAAGAATATTAAGTGTTGGCAAAAAAATGGAAATTTATAAAGAGATAGGCAAGCCGGCTGAAGTCGTAAAAAGATTTGAAATAGCTAAAATGAAGGGGTCCCACGGTATTGGCCACACCCGCATGGCAACAGAATCCGCAGTTACAACACTTGGTGCACATCCATTCTCCACAGGCGAAGATCAATGTTTGGTACATAATGGGTCGTTATCAAATCACAACTCTCTTCGACGAGAATTAATTAGAAAAGAGATGACCTTTGAAACAGAAAATGATTCTGAGGTAGCTGCCAGCTTTATTACTTACAGAATGAATAATGGAAAAACACTTAAGGAAGCTTTGGAAAGCGCCCTTGTAGAGCTTGATGGTTTTTATACGTTTGTAGTTGGTACGGAAAACGGTTTTGGAGTTCTAAGAGATCCGATCGCCTGCAAGCCCGCTGTACTCGCAGAGACCCCTGATTATGTAGCTTTTGGGTCCGAGTATAGAGCCTTAACCTCTTTACCAAATATAGAAAAGGCCAAAGTCTGGGAGCCAGAGCCCGCTACTGTTTACTTTTGGGGACATTAAAAATGCATATTCTTGATTTTAACAAATTGTCCTTGAGAGACATTAATAAGACTTTGCAAGGATCTGATAAAAATAGCTTTTTTTCGATAAGAAACCCAAAAGGAAGCCACGCGTTAGCTGTTGGTATCAATAAAAAGATTACTGTGAAAATTGTTGGTAGTGTTGGATATTACTGTGCAGGAATGAATAAATTTTCTGATATCAAAGTTGAAGGATCAGCTGGCCCAGGATTAGGCGAAAATATGATGTCAGGAAACATTTATGTTACCGGTGATGTAAGTCAATATGCAGGAGCCTCGGGGCATGGGGGAAGCATATTGGTCGGAGGAAATGCCTCTTCAAGATGTGGTATTTCAATGAAGGGTGTAGACATCATCGTAAAGGGGAATGTTGGCCACATGTCTGCCTTTATGGCACAGAAGGGGAATTTGGTTATTTTCGGTGATGCTGGACATGCTTTAGGGGATAGCATCTACGAAGCTAATATATATGTCGCAGGTGAAGTTGCTTCTCTAGGTGCAGATTGTATCGAGAAAAAAATGACAAAAAAACATCTTAGTAATCTAGCAAATATTTTATCAAATGCTAATGTTTCTGATTATAATCCAGATACCTTTAGGCGGTTTGGCTCTGCTCGTTCACTTTATAACTTTAATGTAGATAATGCTAAAATATATTAGGAAAATTACGTGAAAAAGAAATCAACAACAGAACCAAGAACTTCGCACACTTTCGATGCATATACAAACTCTGAAATTAGAAGAGCAGCTGAGACTGGTATATATGACATAAGGGGAGGGGGGTCTAAAAGAAGTTTGCCAAACTTTGATGATTTATTATTTCTTGGAGCTTCAATTTCTAGGTATCCTTTAGAGGGCTACAGAGAGTCTTGCAATACAAAAGTGATCCTAGGTGACCGATTTAGTTCTAATCCTCTAAATCTTGAAATTCCAATTACTATAGCAGGAATGAGCTTCGGAGCTCTATCGGCGCAAGCAAAAGAGGCTTTAGGAAGAGGTGCTAGTTTGGTTGGAACATCGACAACAACAGGTGATGGGGGAATGACAAAAGAGGAAAGAGGTCATTCAAAACAGCTAGTCTATCAACTTCTCCCTTCTAGATACGGAATGAACCCTGATGATCTTAGAAAGGCAGATGCAATCGAAATCGTTGTAGGTCAAGGTGCGAAGCCAGGTGGTGGAGGAATGTTACTTGGTCAAAAGATAAATGATAGAGTTGCAGAAATGCGAACGCTGCCAAAAGGAATTGATCAAAGATCACCATGTAGGCATCCTGATTGGACAGGGCCAGACGATATGGAGATCAAGATACTTGAATTGAGAGAAATTACTGGATGGAAGGTCCCTATTTTTGTAAAAGTTGCTGGTTCTAGACCATATTATGATGTCGCTCTAGCTGCCAAATCTGGTGCCGATGTCGTGGTTGTGGACGGAATGCAAGGAGGTACAGCAGCGACTCAAGAGGTATTTATCGAAAATGTAGGTATACCTACGCTGGCGTGTGTAAGACCTGCTGTAAGAGCATTACAGGAATTAGGCTTGCATAGAAAAGTTCAGCTGATTATTTCGGGAGGAATAAGGAATGGTGCTGATGTCGCAAAAGCATTGGCTTTAGGTGCTGATGCAGTATCGATTGGATCTGCTGCATTGATTGCGCTTGGAGACAATGATCCCAGGTATCAGAAAGATTATGAAAAATTAGGCACAACAGCTGGTTCGTTTGATGATTGGCACGAAGGACTCGATCCTGCAGGTATAACGACTCAAGATAAAAAACTGGCTAAGCGTTTAGACCCCAAGCTAGGAGGGAGGCGGTTGGCTAATTATCTTAACGTAATGACAATGGAAGCGCAAACCATTGCAAGAGCTTGTGGTAAAAATGATCTTAGAAACTTAGAACCAGAAGATCTATGCGCTTTAACGGTGGAGTCGGCTGCGATGGCTGGAGTGCCATTAGCTGGAACTAACTGGATTCCTGGCACTTAATTATTCTAAAAAACTTTTTCTAATTTGCTCCAAAGTTTCTACTTCATTAGTTGGCTTATCCCATCTAATTCTTTTGAACCTTGGAAACCGTAAAGCAATTCCCGACTTATGTCTATGACTCAAAGACATTTCGTCGAATGCAATCTCTACGACCAATGTTTTTTCAACCTCTCTAACAGGTCCAAATCTGTTTATAGTTTTTGATCTTACAAACTTATCTAATCTATTTAACTCTTCATCGGTAAAGCCGGAATATGCCTTGCCTATAGGAACAAGTTCGTTTTCTTTGTTAAAGACACCAAAAGTATAGTCTGAGTAAAAAGAACTCCGCTTTCCATGTCCTCTTTGTGCATACATAATTATCGCATCTACATTCTTTGGGTTTCTTTTCCATTTAAACCATTTGCCACGCGGTCTCCCAGCAATATAAGGACTGGAAACTGATTTGATCATTACACCTTCATGTATTTGCTTATTGGATATATCTCTTATTTTGTCTAAAAATCTCCAGTCTTTAAACTCAATTGTTTCCGATAAAAACATTGGAGATCTATTCGTGCTAAAATAGGAACTTAGAACTTTTTTCCTTTCAATGAGCGTTTTATCTCTTAAATCATCGCCGTTGAAAAACAAAACATCATATACCTTTATAAAACATGGATTATTTTCTATAAACTTTTCTGAGGGAGCTTTTTTATTTAGCCTTTGCTGAAGGTCGTTAAATGTTTTTGGATCATTGTTAATTCCAGCGAGTAATTCTCCATCTAGTACAAAATTACCTTGTATTGTCTTAATTATTTCTGGAAATGACTTAGAAACTTCATCGCCTGTCCTCGAATAAAGGCGACATCCTTCACTATGGCTTACAATTTGGATTCTAATTCCATCCCATTTATATTCAGCAACGAAATCTTTTGGATTTACTGCTGCCAAATCTTTTTCCATCACAAGCGGATGAGCAAGCATCATTGGATGAAAAATATCATAGATTGAAATCTTCGGTTTACTACCCTTATTCTCAAGCCAGGAAAACAAATTTGTGTAAGGAAAGTGTAAACCATGCCAAATCTTTTCAATTTCTTCAAGATCAACGTTGCCATAATTTGCTAGTGCTTGCTTTACGAGCCTGCTTGATACGCCTATGCGCAAGCCTCCTGTAAAAAGTTTAATAAAAGCCCATCTTTGATCAGCCGTACTGATGTTTAGAATGTTAATTATATGGTTCTTAATCTCATCAGTTTTAGCCTTTTCTAGGTTTTCGAATAAAGAAGAAAGTCTCGGCATATTGCCACCTTTTTCTTGGTCCCATAACAAAGATATAGTTTCAGCTAAATCACCTACATAGTCGTAAGATAGGTCAAATAAGTGTTCGTCTTGCTTTTCTTTGATTAAATCTTTAAAAAATGAAGATTTTATGTTTTTAAAGTTAAGTGAGCCGGTAAGTGCTGCCAAAGCATACCCTCGGTCGGGGTCAGGTGTTGAGCTAAAATACTGTTCTAATAGTGATAGTTTTCTGTTCCTCGAGCTCGTCAAAATAAGATCCGATAGTAAATTCGAAAAAGCTTTCATTATAGTTCGCTTGTTTCATCTCTATGTTGAAGAGAAAGTGGCTCAGCTTGAATTCCGTTTTTTTCGCACCAATATTTCAGAGCATCTTCTCTTCCGTGTGTTATCCAAACTTTTTCTGCACCAGTCTGTTTAATAGTATTGGTAAGCTCATTCCAATCGGAATGATCCGATATAACGAGAGGAATTTCAATTTGGCTTTGCTTAGCGCGCTGTTTGACTTGCATCCAGCCTGAAGCATAACATCTAGTAATATTTTCAAAACGTCGTGACCATCTATCCTTGAGTGCAGAAGGGGGTGCTACAATGATTTTCCCTTTAAAGTCTTTTTTGTTGTCTAAAGTAGCCTTTCTTAGAGTGCCAAGCCTAATTCCCTTACTTTGATAAAAGTCACACAATTTATCCATTGATCCATGAACAAAAATATCGTCTGAAAACCCTGCCTCTCGAAGAAGCCAGATAATCCTTTGTGCTTTACCAAGTGAATAAGCTCCAATTAAGAATGTATTTTCTCTATTTTTAGAAATATTGTTCAGCAATCGCTCAATTTCCATTTCTGGTTTATTAAATTTAAATATTGGCAATCCGAAGGTAGCCTCGGTAATAAGCAAATCACATGGAACGACCTCAAAGGGATCTAAATGTCGATCTAATATTGTTTTATAGTCCCCAGTAACCACAATTCTATGGTTTGCTGTCTCTAGTAAAACTTGTGCGCTTCCCAATATATGTGCCGCGGGGTAAAACGTGACGCTTATCTTTCCTATTTTCACCGAATGCCCATATTTGATTGTTTGAAAACTGCTTGCACAGTTCTCGCCATATCTAATTTTCATAATTTCAGAGGTTTCAGGAGTGCAGAGTACATGCTTGTGACCTGCTCTTGCGTGATCAGCGTGCCCATGGGTTATTATTGCCCTTTCTACAGGAAAAAAAGGGTCTATATATGTATCGATGTCTCTAATATAAAGTTTGTTATCAATAGATATCATATTTAGAAAGATTAGTTATTACAGTAAGTTTTAAACATAATCCAATTGACATATGGCTCAAGAAAAAAGGTTGGTCTTTATATGATCATCAAATTGAAACCTTAAGCTTGATCAAGAAGGGGTTTAATGTAATTTTACATGCCCCAACGGGCGGGGGTAAAACAATTGGTGGTTTTATGCCCTCGATCGATGATTTTATAAATAATAATTACAAAAGCCAGGAATTACATACTTTATATATATCACCTTTAAAAGCTTTAACAACTGATGTTAAAAGAAATTTACTTAACCCTATCAATGATTTAAAGATTAATATTAAAGTCGAGACACGAACAAGTGACACGTCAACATATAATAAAGCTAAGCAAATTAAAAAGCCTCCTAATTTTCTGATGACAACTCCTGAGTCATTCGCACTTCTGATGGCAAGGACGGATGTCGTTAATTTGTTTAAGAATTTAAAATTTGTTATTATTGACGAGCTGCATACATTTTTCGATTCAAAAAGAGGGCACTTATTAAGCTTAAATGTAGCAAGGCTACGATCTATTAAACCGTTTCAAGTGATTGGGCTCTCAGCCACTCTTAAGAATACTAATCTTGCTAAAAAATATATTTCAAATAGTAAGAATACAAAGCTCGTCAGTACACAATCAAAGGTCGCACCAGAAATTACGATATTAAACTCAGGAAATAGAATTCCTTGGTCGGGCCATTCCCCGAGATATGCTCTTTCAGAAATATATTCAGAAATACTAAAATTTAGGTCATCTATTCTTTTTGTAAACACACGAGCTCAGGCAGAAATATTATTTGAAAGCCTCTGGGCAATTAACAATAAAAATAAAAAAATAGCGATTCATCACGGAAGTCTAGAAAAAGACCTTAGGAAAAAAGTAGAAAAGGAAATAGTAGAAGGCCATGTAGAGTGTGTAGTTGCCACCAGTTCATTAGACTTGGGGCTTGACTGGGGTAATATTGACTTAGTAATGCAGATAGGAGCTCCTAAAGGTGTTGCAAGGTTGGTCCAGAGAATTGGCAGAGCAAATCACACGATAAATACTCCTTCAAGAGCTATTCTAGTTCCAACTAATTGTTTCGAGTATGTAGAATGTATTGCTGCAAAAAAGTGTGTGGAGTTAGATTTTCTAGAAGATGAAATATATTCTGAAGGCTCTTTAGATGTACTTGCCCAGCATATTGTTGGTGTTGCAATTTCCCAAAGATTTAAAAAAGAAGATTTATACAAACAAATTAAAGAAGCATGGCCATACAGAAATCTTAATATTGAGGATTTTGAAAAAACTCTTTCATTTGTTGAAAATGGAGGTTATTCCCTTCAGGCTTATGAAGAGTATTCGCGGTTGAGAAGGGATGGAGAATATTATGAAATTAGGGATAAATCGCTAGTTACAAAATATAAAATGAATATTGGAACTATTGTTGAAGCCGAAATGTTGCGTCTAAGGGTAGGCAATAGATATTTAGGACATATTGAGGAGTGGTTTATTAGTGGTTTATCAGCAGGGGATACCTTCATATTCGGTGGAAAGAGGCTGATGTTTGAGAAAGTTATTGGTAATATTGCATATGCTAAAATAACCGCCCTTGAGCATCAAAAAATACCATCTTTTAAAGGAGGAAATTTACCGCTGTCGACCCATCTCTCGAAAACTGTAAGAAAGATTTTTTCCAAACGACTTGAGGCAGTAGATCTTCCTGATAGTTTAAAAAAATGGTCAGATCTGCAGACAAAGTTTTCTTCCTTCCCAAAAGAGAATGAATTCCTTGTCGAGACCTTTAAGAGAAAAAATGGCAAGCACGAAAAATACTATATGGCAGTTCACCCATTTGAAGGAAGAAACACGCACCAAACTCTAGGATTTCTTATTCTAAGACGAATTAAAAAGCTTGGCGTGCAACCATTTGGATTTGTTGCAAATGATTATTCTATTTTATTTTCATTTTCTAAAGAAATTAAAGACATCGACTTCCTTTTTTCTCAAGATATTTTAATCGAGGATTTATATGAATGGTTAGAAGAAACTCCATTGATAAAAAGATTGTTTAGAGAAATAGCTATAATCTCTGGATTAATTTATAAAAATCTTCCAGGCAACCAAAAAACGGGTAAACAAGTGACTTTTAATACTGACTTGATTTATGAAGTATTAAGAAAGCATGAGCCACACCATATATTATTAAAAATCACTACAGAAAATGCTAAGAGAGACCTCGTTGATCTTGACAGGCTTTCAACGTTTCTATTTAGAATTAAAAACAAAATAAAGATAAACAAGCTCAATAGAGCATCTGCTCTAGCCTTCTCTTTACTCTTTGAATATCATAAAGAGACACCAGATAAAAATGAACTAGATAATTTTTATTTAGAGAAGCTTGAGAACGAATTGCTCGAAGAAGTCAATGCATTATAAGGACGTTATTTTTGCTAATGAAAAGTTCTCCTTCTTTGCAAATGGCGAACTTTATTGGCCAAGTAAAAAGACTTTGATTATTTCTGATCTACATTTTGAAAAAGGTTCTTTTTTTTCTGAGTCAAATCAGTATATTCCACCTTTTGATACTATTGAGACGCTTAGACAACTTTCAAATTTTATAAACAATCATCCTGTTGAAAAGATAATTTTTCTAGGCGATTTGATCCATGACAAATTTGCCTTTCAAAGGATGGCTACAAAATCAAAAGAACTTTTTTTTAAAATCCTTGAAAATATCGATTGTACCTTAACCGTTGGTAACCATGATAATATTAGGTTTCTAAAAGATATTGGATTAAACTTAACTAATAAGGTTGTTATTGATGGTATTTGTTTCAGTCATTACCCATCAATTAATCAGACATTCTCTGTTTTTGGTCACTTTCATCCAAAAGTTAAGCTTATAATTAATTCTAGAGGAATTTGGGTTGCGTGCTTTGTATTAAACACAGAAAGAATATTGATGCCATCATATGGTTATTATACGGGAGGCCTCTCTATAAAAAGCGCACAAATAAAAAAGTTATTTAAGGCCCAATACGAAATTTTTCCGTTAGCGAAAGAAAAAATTTATAAGCTGAGTTTAAAAAAATAATATCTCTTTATTCAAAACGTTAATTGCCGATGGAAGAACAACACGGACATGATGACGTATTTATTATTTTAAGGGATTGTGGTCTTTGCATTATTCCTACTCCAATGCTCGTTAAATTATCTTTTTTAATAACCTTGTTGAATTCACCTCTTTTCTTCGCACCTGACCATCCAGTAAAGATTTCAAGTTTCATATCAGAATAAGAAATGTCAATTTCAATTGAGCTTTTTCCAGTTGCCTTCCACATATCGTAGAGATATCCATCCCTTTTGACCTTAACAGCAGATAAGTCTGGTATCTTCTTTATAAATATCTTGGAGGGACTATTCTCCTTACTTTTATTTGCCGCCTTAAGTTTTACAAATAATGTTTGACTTTTAGGCTCGTTAAATGCTTGCTCGACCAAAATATTTGGAAAGTCGATACCTTCAAGCGACGGAGCATTGAATTTTTCTAGATTGGGGTTTCTAAATAGGTTTGACCATGCACCTGATTTCCCAACTTCAGCCATCATAGCTAGTGCAGCCCATTGTCCTCTTGGCCATTTTTCATTTAAATTAAACCAATAGCCAAAGTTAGTATTATTTTCACCAAACCATCGCGGCTCAAAGTGTGCTTCAGCAAATGCTCTTAAACGCATTTCTACTGTTGTATCTCCAAATTCCTTTGCACAAGCTAACCCTAGAGCCATAAAGCGTGGTTCGGGCTTCATTTTTATTTCTTTGTTGATATTGTCCCAACCAAGTTTTTTAACCGCAGTTCGATATAAAAACTCAGCAAAAACTGGATCTTGAGGCATCATATAAAAGGCTATTGTTAATCCATTAGATGGTCCAGCTGCATGAATATGATCTATTAATGGGTCATAATAGATTGGTGTCCATTCTAGTGCTCCTGAACTATCAAAGCCGTAATACTTATCTTTCGTATGTTCTACCCATTCTGGATAAACAGAATGAGTATTTTTTTGAAAAATTGCATCATAAAGTTGAAGACCTAATCCAGCTGCCGATAAGCAATAGGGCCATATTTTCGTATTTTCACAATGCGGGCCCATTCTGTTTTTTGTCCATTGTGAAGATAAATGTTCAACTAATCTATGTTGGGTCCAATCAAACTTCGATCTATCGACACCAGCTACTTGGAAGCTCGATCCCCATGTGTCTTCGCCGGTTGTGTAGACGTGTAAGCTTTGAATTAAATTTAGCCAACCTTTAAAAAATAAATTCCCATCTGCACCAATCGGATCTTTCTGTAATCCCCAAGGCTCAATACCGTTTGCAACCCAGCCAGGAGTGTCATATTTTCCTACCAAGTGATCAGGTATCCAAAGATCTATCCATTCTTGAGGATATTTGCCTCGATTAGGATCAGGTCCAATTTGAGTTAACCAATCGTAAGCAGCCCAAAAGGTAAGATGTCGTTCGCTCAAACCTTTTAATATGAAAGCATACACTTCTCGCCATGCTGGAGTAACATCAGCCATTAACCCTAGTGCATAGCTAGACTCAGAAAGGTCAAATCTAGCAAAATTCAATACAGGAGGGTTAGATGTTTTATCCCACCAATCTAAGGGTTCTCCGTCTTCAGACCAGTCATCATTAATTGAAACTTTACGGTGTAAAAAAGTTAACCAGCCAAGCGATTTACCATTTAATGACGGAAGACTTTCAGTATTCATACCTAATTTTAACATAAATAAAAAAATAGTGGAAAGTTTCTATTTGAAACTTATTAATTATCAGTAAAAATAAGCTGACTACTTACTTCATTTATCAAATTGAGTATTAATGAATGCCCACTAAGGAAATTGACCGAAAGATTGCTGTAATTTTTGCTACTGACGTGGTGAATTACAGCAAGCATATGGAAATAGATGAAAGTGAGACTGTAAAAAGTCTTAGGTTCTATGAAAAGATACTTAGAGGGTTGTTTAAAAAATATAATGGCATTTTATTTAATTCGGGGGGCGACTCTTTTATGGCGGAATTTGTTAGCGCTGTGGATGCGGTAGAGTGCGCTGTCGAGTTTCAAAAAAAGATAAAAACTAGTAATGCATCATCTTCTACAAAGGTTACGCTGGAATTTCGTATTGGTATCAATACGGGAGACGTAATTAAAGAAAAGGGAAATTTATTAGGTGAAGGGGTTAATATAGCAGCTCGACTAGAAGCATTAGCATTAGCAGGTGGAATTTCAGTATCTAAGAGTGTTTTTGATTATGTAAAAGGTAAAACAAAACATCAATTCAATGATCTTGGCATTCAAAAAGTTAAACAAAACGAATTCCATGCTTTTGATATTGTGTTAGATCCTTCCCAAAAAAGATCTCTGAAGCCTAAGCAATCAAAAAGTCTCATAACAATTCTAGCTGTAGGCATTTTAGTATTAGCTATAGGAGTGTTTTCCTTTTATTTAAATAAGGGTACTGAAATAAAGAATGCTGAACAAATTATTGCCGAGTCCGATCGGCCAATGGTTTTAGTAATGCCATTTGAAAATAGATCAGGAAATAAATCAGACGACCAGCTCAGCAGTGGTATGACTGATATAATTATCTCTTCATTAGCCAGTCATCCAAGACTTTTAGTGCAATCAAGCAGCACCAGTAATTTTATAAAGAAAAAAGGTATGTCTAATCAAGAAATAAAGAATGAATATTATATAAACTATATCTTAAGAGGTTATAACCAAGTTTCAGGAGAAAAAATTAGAACAACGGTAGAGCTTTCTGATGTTGTAAAGAATAAGATAGTCTGGACAGACAAGTTTGACTTTAAATTGAATGATATATTTGAAATTCAAGATACAATTTCAGAAAAAGTACTAGAAAAACTTCAAATTAAACTAACTTTAGGAGAGTCCTTTGATGATGATAGAAAATATTTTAAGGACCCTGAAAACTGGCAAAGGTTTCTAAAAGCTAACCCTCTTTTCCTTTCTATGTCATTAGAGGGTGTCAAGGAAGCTGGGAAATTATTTGAGACTATTTTTGAGACAGAACCAAATAACCCTGTTGTTCTTTCTATGTATGCCTGGTATTTCACAGCCGAGGCTAATGTAGGGCTTCGCGATTGGAATATTGGAAAAGATATGATAGAAACTGCCAAGCGGGCAGTTAAATATGGCCCAGATTTATCAGATGCTAATAGCCTTCTAGCAACTTTAATGGCTAAAAATCCTAAGGAATTCCCTGAATATTCAGAAGAGGAATTGATTGAAACCGCTAGAAAATACGCGATTAATTCATCAGATTTAAATCCGAACGGCATCATAAGTATCTTATCCGCGGCAAATTCTCTTTTTATCGTAGGCCTGTATGATCAGGCAGTTGAAAATTATGAAAAGGCTTTGAAAGTCGCTCCCCATCCGCCAGGAAATGTAAAGTTAAACTATGCTTTAGCGCTTACATATTTGGAAGAGTATGAAAAAGCCTATCAGTTGGCGTCTGAATTATCAGAAAACGAACAATACTTTGGAGGGTCACAAATGGGGGCTCTTGGAATTAGAGCCTTTATAGATATGGAAGAGGGCAGGTCAAATGATGCCAAGAAAGTAGCTGAAAGGATATTAGAGATTGATAGTAGTATTAACTTTAAAAAATTAAGAAGAAGTATGAAAACATTTATAATTATGGATAGATCTTTTAT
>CACLZW010000002.1 GCA_902611475.1 uncultured Alphaproteobacteria bacterium | reverse complement strand
CTTAGTTCCTGGCTTTGTGCCGGCAGGTCACTATAGTGACTTAGATTTTTAGTATGGAGATATTGGATTTTAAATCACAACTTCAGCAGATAGCTTCTGATGCAGGTTTTTCTGCTGTTGGTATAACCGATCCCCTAAAGGTTGATCAAACAATAAGAGAAAAATTTCGGGACTTCATTAAAAATGATTGGAATGCTGGCATGGATTGGTTGGAGAAAAGGATCAACGAACGAATGGCACCGGAAAATTTATGGCCAAGTGTTAAGTCAATTTTAGTGTTTACAGATGACTATACTCCAGAAGAAGACCCTTTAAAAAAATTGATGGATAAAGAATTATCTAATATCTCAGTTTATGCCACGAAAAGAGATTATCATAAAGTAGTCAAATCTAAGCTAAAGATCGTAGCCTCTTGGGTAAAAAAACAATTAGACTGTGAGCTTAAAATATTTGTCGATACTGCCCCTGTTATGGAAAAACCTTTAGCACAATTATCCGGCTTGGGTTGGCAAGGCAAACATACAAATTTGGTGAGTAGAAATATGGGAAATTGGTTTTTTATCGGTGTAATGTACATAGATAAATCATTACCTGCAGATGAACCAGAGCAAGATAATTGTGGATCTTGTACCAAATGTTTGGATATTTGTCCCACTAATGCTTTTGAGGGTGCATATAAGCTAGATGCTAGAAAATGTATTGCGTATCTCACTATCGAACACAAGGGCGCTATAGATAAAGAACTTAGATCATCAATTGGGAACAGAGTGTTTGGATGCGATGATTGTTTAGCTGTCTGTCCCTGGAATAAATTTGCACAAAGAAGCAGAAATGAGAATTATAGAGAAACTTTTTCTGACTTAGCTTTGGAGAAAGCTCTAACCTTTTCAGATGGTGACTTCAGGAATTATTTTAGTGGAACCGCTATAAAAAGATTAGGATCAGATAGATTTTTAAGAAATGTAATATACGCGATGGGAAATAGTGGAAAAAAAGAATACATAAAATTACTGGAGGGATTTGGAAGTCATTCTGTAGATTTTATATCTGAGGCAGCTATTTGGTCTATTGCTGAGTTAAAAAAAAATGAATAAGAAAAATATATTAGTAATTTTTGGCTTTGGTTACACAGCTAAATTTATGTGTCAGAATTTCTCAAAAAAAAATTGGGAAGTGTTTTGTACGACAAGATTTAAGGAAAAGGTCAAAGAAATTAAATCACTTGATGCCACACCGGTTTTTTTCGATGATGAGGAAAAAATTGAGAGTATCCTCAGCAAGAATTCATATGTTTTGAGCACGGCTCCACCAGAGAAAGGTAAGGATCCAGTTATCGAGAATTATGGGTATTTATTAAAAAAAAATAGTGGAAGAATAAAATGGGCAGGATATCTGTCAACAACTAGTGTTTATGGAGATAAAAAAGGTGGTTGGGTTACAGAGGATACAGTGCTCGAACCCAATCTAGATAGAAGTATTTCAAGAGTTGCGGCCGAGAGATCATGGCTGATATTCGGAGAAAAGTTTTCAATAAAAACTATGATCTTCAGGTTGGCAGGTATATATGGGCCAGGAAGAAGTCTTATTGATCGTTTATTGGCAAATGAAAGGTTTTATATAGTCAATAAACCAGCTCATCTGTTTAACAGAATTCATGTTGACGATATAGTAGGCGCAATCGAGATGGCTATAAGCTCTAAATCGGAAGCTAAGATTTTTAACCTGTCTGACGATTTGCCTGCAACGCAATTAGACGTAGCAAAATTCGCTGCGAATTTACTTAAAAAAAAACGCCCACAGACAGTCAGTTTGGAAAGTGATTTAGTCAGTGAAATGGCTAGAAGCTTTTATAGAGAAGAAAAAAAAGTATCAAACACTAGGCTCAAAGATGAATTGGGGTATAAGCTTACTTTTCCCTCATTTAAAGAGGGGCTTCTTGCGATTCACAATAATTCTAAAGAATTCTAACAGGCGTTCCAATTTCGACTAAATTGAAAAGCTCTTCAATTTGTTCATTATACAGTCCTATGCATCCAGAAGAGCTTTGCCTTCCAATTTTTCTAGTATCGCTTGTTCCATGAATACGATAACTTGGCCAACTTAGATAAAGTGCGTGGGATCCTAGAGGGTTATCAGGGCCTGGAGGCATAAACTCAGGGAGCTTAGGATCTCTTTTCCTCATTTTTTTTGTAGGCCTCCATTCAGGTCCGATTACTTTTTTTGTAACTTTTGTATACCCGAGTCGTGTCAATTCTTCATTTAGGGGGACGGAGGTTGGAAAGACCTTATACTCTTTTCCATTCTTACCCCAGTAATGTAATGATCTCGTTTTGGTGTCAACCAGTATTGCCCCTTTATCCAAATCCTTAAAATGATCCTGCCAAGTTTGTACTCTGAATGAGAAAATGTTGTGTTTTGGTTTTCCATCTTTACCAAAGTCTACTGCTGTCTGAGCAATAATAGGGTTGCTTATTGCTGCATAAACAAATAATAGTAGCGATGATATTAATATGTTGGAGATTGCTTTGGTCATTTTTACATTAATAGTTGAAATTTATTTACTATAAAACAACTAATTGCGCATGAATAAAAAATTAACGTAGTATTTCGAACATAAGAACAAAAGACTTATAGATATATGAACAATATTATATTAAAAATACTGCTTTTGGCTATCTTAGTAGGATGTGTTGGTACAAATACAGACGTCTACAATGGTTACTCCAAGTCAGGAGTTATTTCTAGCTTTTCCGTGACTGCTCTAAAATCAAGACACCTAGAAATGGTTAATGCCTTAAGACTGGAAAACGGAAGATCCTCACTTAAGTACTCATCCAGTCTTTCAGCGGCATCGAAGACACACGCTTTTGACATAGCCAGACAACAGCGAGCCTGGAACTACGGTTCAGATGCATCTTCAGCGATAGATAGGGCAAAAATTGCAGGTTTTGAGGGCTTAGTGCTTGGTGAAAATGTTTCGGAGACGTATGAGGGTGAGTATGATGTATTGAATGTCTGGTTCAAAAGTAAAATTGGCAGAGAAATTATTCTGGACCCCACTGCGACCGATCTAGGGCTTAGTTGGTATCAGGATAGCACTGGAAAGGTTTGGTGGGTACAGATGATTGGCAGGTCTTAGTGACGATTTTAGGGTTAAGCATAAATGTAGATAATGGTACCAGGTTCAACCAAACTATAAATTTCCTCTATTTCTTTATTTGTTACTGCAATGCAACCCTCAGTCCAGTCAAAAAAATAGTGCAACAGGATATTTTTTTTTCCAAGCCCGTGAATAAAAATGTCACTACCAGGATTGAGGCCTCTTTGAAGAGCTCTTTTTTTATCGGATTGATTGGGAAAGTTTATTCCGAGACTTAAGTAAAATTTACTGTTCGGGTTTTTGTGTGTAATGTAGTATTTACCCTCTGGGGTTTTACCATCTCCTTCTTTTTCTTTCTGACCCTGGGGACTGAAACCTAAACGAATTCGATAGGCTTTAATTATTTTACTGTTTCTGTAAAGGGCTAGAACTCTCTTTTTTTTCCATACCACTAATAAATTTGGCTTTTTAGGATGACTCCATGAAGGTTTTAAAAAAATAAAAGGAAATAGAATTGAAAAAAAGAAAAAGCGTCTTTTGCTAATTTTTTTCATATACTTGCTTTTTCTTTAACAGAATTAGATCTTAACTGGCCACACGCAGCCATAATGTCCTCCCCACGAGGTTTTCGAATTGGGCTTGGTAATCTTGATTTGATTATAATATCTCTAAATGCTTTTATTCTATCTAAGGAAGAACGCTTATATTGACTTCCAGTCCAATTATTAAACGGTATTAAGTTTATCTTAGAAGGAAGACCTTGTAGTAGCCTTACTAACCTATGTGCGTCCTCTTTTGTATCGTTTATTCCGTCAAGCATAACGTATTCAAATGTTACTCGTTCCGAATTGCGCAACTTAACGTCATCTCTCAAGGAACCGAGCAACTGTTCCAAATTCCACTTCTTATTTATGGGAACTAAAATATCCCTTGTCTTATTTTCTGTCGCGTGAAGACTTACAGCGATCATACAGCCGATTTCCTCATGAGCCGTCTTTATCTTAGGAACAATACCAGCTGTTGATAAGGTGATTCTCCTTCTTGAAAAATCCAATCCTTTATTGTCCATCAATATACTACAGGCTTTCTTTACTTCTTCGTAATTTAATAGAGGTTCACCCATTCCCATGAAAACAATATTGGTAATTATTTCGAAACAAGAAGAATGACTACTGTTCACCCTCTTCTTCTCCCAAAGCCCTAGATCATCATAAACTGCGATGACTTGACCTACAATCTCTTGACTTGAGAGATTCCTTACCAATTTCTGGGTCCCAGTATGACAGAATGAACAGTTCAACGTACAACCAACTTGTGAAGAAATGCAAAGAGTGCTTCTTTTCTCTTCGGGGATAAATACCGTTTCTATTTTGCTTTGGTCCTCTAAACAGAATAGATATTTTATTGTGCCGTCATCGCTGATTTCTTTTTTTTCAATGGCTGGCCGTGAAATATTAAAAACTTTTTGTAGTTTTGACCGAAGACTTTTATCTATGTTCGTCATATTATCAAATGAACTCATTCCATGACAATAGATCCAAGACCAGAGTTGGTTTACTCTCATAGATGCTCTTTTTGGTTGAGTTTCAAAGTCCGAAACAAGCGATAACAATTCGTCTCTGTTGAGCCCTAAAATGTTACTTTCTTGAGAAATAGATTGTAAGGTCAATTTAATTCGCACCGCTTCTCTAATTCCGATAAGGCATCGGAAAAGCCTGTCAACATAAATGTATCTTTCGTTACAGTGTTACGATGAGATATGGCGCTCATTACTGCCTTGCTACCTTTCCTAAGAAAAGTGACTAATTTTTTTTGATCAAATTTTTGAGCCCATGCATGGTCTTTCTCTGCTTTGGCTTTAGGCGATGGATGAGCAAAAAACACAATCTTGTCCTTATTATCAATTTCTAGAACTGCTTTTGACCCCACCTGTAAAGGATAACCAGCATAAAATGTCCCCTCATATTGGCTCTCTTTATTCAATATCTTAATTATATACAATGTTCCTTTTTCTCGATTAACCGATGATAGCTTTTGATTATTTCTGAATGCTTCACCTTTAATAGACTGAGAAGCAATGAAGCACATTTTGGGGTCCTCTTTCGATACGAAAACGCTCCAGTCTCTAAAACTTTTTTCTGCTTTCCGCAAGTTATCCTGGCCAAGGGAACTTTTTGTCAAAAACAAAAAGCTTAACATAATATATAAAAAAATATTAAAAACCAGCTTATTGGAATAGGATGCCGAGATTTTATTAATATCGAGTTTCATTTAGTCTTTCACATTATCAATCTTTATTGGCATACTAATACAAGCAATTATGGAACTAGAAAAGACTTTTTATTTTGTTATCCATTACAGGTGGCTGATGTCTTAAAGCTTGCAAAAATCTGAAATAGTAAAAAGTTCTGGATTTTGATAAAAAATTTATTTAGATATGAAAACTATGGCGAAAAGTAGAACTCTATATGACAAAATTTGGGATAACCATTTAATACAATCAGAAAATGATACTTCTCTGATATACATTGATAGGCATTTGGTGCATGAAGTTACTAGCCCCCAAGCTTTTGAAGGCCTAAGAGAAGCGGGAAGGAAAGTTCATGCTCCTAACAAAACAATTGCGGTCCCAGATCATAATGTGGCTACAACATCTGATCGGTTGACCAACTTTGGCAGTGAAGAAGGTCGTATACAGTTAGAAACTCTGGATAAGAATGCACGAGATTTTGGCATTAATTATTATGCGGTTGATGATATTAGGCAAGGAATAGTGCATATAATTGGTCCTGAACAAGGGTGGACTTTGCCAGGTATGACAATTGTTTGTGGGGATAGTCATACAGCAACGCATGGAGCTTTTGGTGCATTAGCGCACGGCATAGGAACATCCGAAGTAGAGCATGTCCTTGCAACGCAGACATTAATTCAGCAGAAGTCAAAAAATATGAAGGTGAAGGTCTCTGGAGAATTGGGCAATGGGGTCACGGCAAAGGATATTACATTAACAATAATTGGAAAAACAGGAACGGCGGGTGGTACAGGGCACGTAATCGAATATTGTGGGAACGCCATTGAAAGCCTTTCTATGGAAGGACGAATGACTGTTTGCAATATGGCTATTGAAGGTGGAGCGAGAGCCGGCCTTATAGCGCCTGACCAAAAGACCTTAGACTATGTAAAGGGTAGACCAAATTCACCAAAAGGTGAAAAATGGGATAAAGCTGTAAAGTTTTGGAAAACGCTGTTTTCTGATCCAGATGCGTATTTTGATAAAGAGATTTTCTTAAAGGCAGAGGACATTGCGCCCGTTGTTACTTGGGGAACAAGTCCCGAGGATGTTCTTCCTATTACAGATTTCGTACCAAGCCCTGATAATTTTCAGGGAAGCAAAGTAGAAGCGGCTAAAAGATCTCTTGAATATATGGGGTTAAGGCCAGGGCAGAAACTGCAAGATATAGAAGTTGATGCCGTTTTTATTGGTTCTTGCACCAACGGACGAATAGAGGATCTGAGAGAGGTAGAAAAGATTGTTAAGGGAAAAAAGGTAAAGAGTGGGATAAGGGCTATGGTCGTACCGGGATCCGGATTAGTGAAAAAACAGGCGGAAGAAGAAGGTATAGCCAATTCACTAAAAGAGGCTGGCTTTGATTGGAGAATGCCGGGTTGTTCAATGTGTCTAGCAATGAATCCTGATCAGTTGTTGCCTGAGGAAAGATGCGCGGCGACGTCTAATAGAAATTTTGAAGGACGACAAGGGCGAGGGGGCCGTACTCATTTAATGAGCCCAGCAATGGCAGCAGCAGCAGCAATAACTGGCCGATTGACTGACGTGAGAGATATTTAGTGAAAGACACTGATGGAAAAGTTTAATTTACTTGAAGGCATCGCAGCTCCAATACCATTAATAAATATCGATACTGATATGTTAATACCAAAACAGTTCCTCAAAACAATTAAAAGGACGGGTTTGGGAGAGAATCTTTTTTTTGAAATGCGCTATGATCAAAATGGGAATGAAATAAAAGATTTTATCTTAAATAAGGATCATTATTCAAAAGCCTCAATTATAGTAGGTGGAGCTAACTTTGGTTGTGGTTCTTCGAGAGAACATGCGCCTTGGGCTTTAAAAGATTTCGGAATTAAGTGTATAATATCAACAAGCTTCGCAGACATTTTTTTCAATAATTGCTTTAAGAACGGCATACTTCCAATCATTGTGTCTGAAGATTTGCATCAAATACTTCTACAGGACGCAGAAATGGAAATAACATCTATAATGAAAATCGATCTCGAAAACCAAAAGATTGTTCGCAACAATGGAGACCAACTAGACTTTGAGGTTGATGAGTTTAAGAAATATTGTTTATTAAATGGGTTAGATGATATCGGATTAACACTCAAGAGTGCAGATAAAATTAGTAGCTTTGAGAAAGAATATTCTGATAAGTTTAGCTGGGCATAAAAAGGTATAATTGATGTTTTCTTTGCTTATTCTCCCGGGAGATGGAATTGGTCCAGAGGTGATGACTGAGGTTAAACGTGTTATTTCTTGGTTCCAGGATAAGCGTAATTTAAAAATAGATATTGAAGAAGGTTTAGTTGGTGGAGCGTCTTACGATAAACACGGTGTTCCTCTTACGGAAGATATTTTAAAAAAAGCACTAGAAGTGGATGCTGTTTTGCTAGGGGCGGTCGGTGGCCCTAATTACGATAATCTGAGTTTCGATTTGAAACCAGAACGAGCGCTATTGAGACTCAGGAAAGAACTTGACTTATTTGCCAATATCCGACCCGCACAATGTTTTGATGCACTGGCCTCTTTCTCGTCACTCAAGAAAGAAATAGTTTCTGGACTAGATATTGTTATTGTAAGAGAACTTACATCGGGGATTTATTTTGGAGAACCTCGTGGTATTCATACTGATGGCTCAAATGAGAGAGTTGGTATAAATACACAAAGATACACTGAGTCAGAGATACGAAGGGTTGCAATAAGTGCCTTTGAACTTGCTTTAAAAAGAAATAAAAAATTATGTTCTATGGAAAAGGCCAATGTGATGGAAAGTGGTGTTCTATGGCGAGATATTGTTAATGAGGTTCATGTTGATTATCAGGATGTAGAGCTCAGCCATATGTATGCTGACAATGGAGCGATGCAATTGGTTAGAGATCCTAAACAGTTTGATGTGATTGTAACAGATAATCTTTTCGGAGATATACTATCCGATTGTGCCGCTATGCTAACAGGCAGTTTGGGAATGCTACCATCTGCAAGCTTGGGAAATAAAAAAGAAAATGGCTTGCCTCGAGCTATGTATGAGCCAGTACATGGATCAGCACCAGATATTTCTGGTCAGGAAAAGGCTAATCCAATAGCGTGTATTTTAAGCTTTTCAATGGCTTTAAGGTATTCATTTTCAGACGCCCAGAATGCCGATCTTCTTGAGCAATGTATAGAAAAGGTGCTTGCGAAAGGGTACAGAACTCCCGATCTAATGATGGGAGACAAAGGACGTTTGTGTTCAACGAGTGAGATGACTGAAAAAATACTAGAGGAACTAGAGGCAATCTAGTAGCTATCTGCCCATCCAACCACCGTCTACATTTAATAGTTCTCCATTGACGTAGTCTGATGCATCGGAAGCTAAGTAAACAGCAGCGCCTGCCATATCGTCTATGGTACCCCATCTTTTCATAGGTATCCTCGCCATTAGGTCAGCTGACCTATTTTTATCTTGGCGAAGAGCGGTGGTGAT
Source organism: uncultured Alphaproteobacteria bacterium (assembly GCA_902611475.1). Taxonomy (GTDB): domain Bacteria; phylum Pseudomonadota; class Alphaproteobacteria; order Rhodobacterales; family Rhodobacteraceae; genus CACIJG01. The sequence goes on along the minus strand of CACLZW010000002.1, from coordinate 98,988 downwards.
ATCAGTGACAACGTAACCTGGGGCAATGGAATTAACATTTATTCCCTTATCTGCCAGTTCATTTGATAGAGCTTTTGTAAGTTGCGCAATTCCACCTTTGGAAGCTGTATAGCTAGGAACAAATAAACCACCCTGATGAGATAAGATTGATGCTGTGAATATGATTTTACCCCAGCCTCTTTCAATCATTTTTGAACTAAGCTCCCTAGCAAGAACAAACTGAGACGATAAATTGATTTCTATTATTCTATCCCAATGAGCATCATTATGTTCATTCAGCTCTGTTCTAATTAAAGAACCTGCATTACTCACAAGAATATTTGGTTCTAAATTATTTTCACCAAGTTCCTGTAAAAAATTATGCGTATTCTGTCTTTGAGAAAAGTCACAGCTAAAGCAATGAAATCTTCTACCGATCGACTCAACATATTTTTCAATCTCACTACCTATATCTAATGTAGAACTGACACCAATTATATCAGCTCCCGCTTCTGCTAGGCCCTTGGCAATTCCAAACCCTATTCCTTTACTGCACCCTGTGACTAAAGCCGTCTTCCCATCCAGCTTAAATTTTTCCATTATCGACATAAGTCTGCTCTCCTAGTTTTGGCAATAGTCTAAATATTCCTTGAGTCTATTCTCGCCTTTTATTATCTTAGTACAAAAATCTCTAATATTCCCAACTCTTTCTGAAAACTCTTCCAGTCCAGCGTTCAACCAACTTTCATCAACCCTCAAAAGTTGCTTAACACCAATTTTGTTTACTTCACCTTTAACTTTATGGGTAGGTTCATATGTTTTATTTGAGAGTAAGTAATCATCTATAATTATTTTGTTTTTTACACCGAAGAGCGATAAAATTAAGGCTGACGCAAACCCAGTTCGATCTTTCCCCGCTGTACAGTGAAACATTATCGTTGAGCCTGGGTTATCAAATAATATTTTGAAAAACTCCTCAAAAGTTTGAATATTGTCAACTGTATATTTCCTATATGCAGTTTGGAAAATTTTGTTTATTTCCGTCGTTTTTGATTTCTCGATTTTATTTAACCTCCTTAACAAGTCCGTTACTTTTGGTTCAATTGGTAGGTGCACTCTTTTGCTAAAAAATTCTTTTGGAATCCTAGAGGGGTTATTTTTTTCTTCCTGAATGCCTCTAAAATCTATGATCAGAGGTTTTTTAAGCCCCAAAATTTGATTTTTAACACTGTCATTCCACTCCGTTGGTGCCGCACATCTTAAAAATAAACTCTTTTTTATAGTTTTGTTTTCAGATGTTTTTTTTCCCCCAATATCCCTTAAGTTATTTATCCCTATACCATTTGAATTATTCTCAGACATTTTATTACCACGAAAAAGATTTTAAATTTTGACCTGCAATCAGCCGCTTTATAAAAAATTATTATGTAAGAATCACGAGTGTAATTGCAACCAATACTGTAAGACTACACCTAGGTAATACAAAAATGACAATTAAATAATATGTATGAAGCAACCAATGCAATTGACAAAATGGGTAATACGGAATAGCTCGAATCTCTCAGGAGAGGGGCAGCTAAAGTAGTGCGTTAAATTTTAAAGGCTGTCAATACCACCTTATAATTACAGCATCGACAGGCCTATTAAAAGAAAACCTTTTAAAGTTCATTTTGAAAATAGTGGCCAATACAAGGTCCTATCAATTCCGAAATGTTGCTAGCCGTTAGGCCTGCACCATTATTTAATCGCAGAAAGTTTTTTGCGCACTGCGTCTGTAAATACACTGCACTTCTATAAGGTGTATTTGACCCAGAAGCCCATAGACCCGCAATAATTCCTGCTAGAACGTCTCCCATGCCGGCTGTTCCAAGCCAACCATTAGAATACAAATTTAGCCATATCTTGCTATCTTCTGAAACAAGAGTTCCAGGACCCTTTAGTATCCAATCGCCACCGTAGTGCTTCTTAAGCTTAGTAATGTTGGACCATTTATCTGAGAAGTCGTCTTTTAGAAGCTTTTGCATCTCACCAATATGAGGAGTACCCACCCAAGCTGCTGCTCGCTTCTTTGGTTTTTTTCTGGATAACCAATCCAAGCCATCAGCGTCTAGAACAAGATTTAATTTACTATTCCATAAAAACTCAATTTCTTTATCAAAATTTTTACCTAAACCAGGTCCAATAATGGCGGTACTCATGTTTTTGTCTAACGCGGCTTTGATGCTATCGATAGTCGGGTCTATATGAATAAGCTCAGGTGGTCTTTGCAATTTGTCTGTGTTTGATGCCCAAAATATTTTGCCACCACCAGAACGCAAGGCAGACATGCCAGCTAGAATTCCAGCCCCCTCCATTGATTTTGAACCGCCGAGGCAAAGTATTGAACCTCTTTCCCCTTTATGCGCCGATCGAGATAAGTCGGATATATGGATGGTTTCTTTACTAATAGCCTTCATGTCAGGCTTGTAGCCCAACTTACTCATGCCCAAGTTATCGTAATAAATAGCCCCCGTGTAATCACAAGCTTTATCGATAAAAAGCCCCGGCTTCAATGTAAGAAATGTAATAGTTGCTGTTGCTTTAACGGCACTATTAAAAATTATTCCCTTTGAGCCATCAAGGCCGCTAGGCAAATCTAAAGATAAGATTTTTTTTGATTGTGAACATTGAAGATAATTTATAGCTCTTAGATAATTGCCTTGTAAATCTCTATTTAGACCGATCCCAAAGACACCATCAACATACCAGTCAGAACTTGGTATTTTGTTTATATTAAATCTTTCAATCATGATCCCTAGATCAATGCATAATTTGTAGGCTTGACTTTCAGGACGACTTTTATACTCGAGGTCAATTACATGTGTCTTGATATTTTCTATTTTTAAAAGAGCTGCTAAGCAGAGCCCATCTTCACCATTATTTCCCTTGCCTATGAAAATTGTTATTGATCTAGCTTTTCTGCTTACTAAAATTTTTTTTGCAGATGTAGCTGCCCTTAGCATCAACAGGAAGGGTGTTTCTCTATTTTTAGTAATTCTTTTATCGATCAGTTTTGATTTCGCTGACCCGAATAAGTCAACAGAAACGTCAGTAGTCTCTAATTCATATTGCATTATCTAGTTATATAGTTCAATAAAGTGTTAACAAATAAAATTTTTGTAACTAATGAAAAGATTAACAATAAAAACGGATAGAGGTGATTTTTCCGTATGTTTCTGGAAAGGTCCAGCAAATGCCCCAATACTGCATTGGGCGCATGCCAATGGCTTTAATGGCCATACATATAATAGACTCCTACGTAAATTAACTAGAGATTTCAATGTATATGCTTGGGACGCGCCAGGGTATGGCATGACTGAAAAAGGGGCTTTTTATAATAAGGTGAACCCTGTTTTAGGAAATTCCTATGATTTGGAAGCTTTAATAATTGGATTAAACAAAAAACATAAGCGTAAAATTCTTCTAGGTGGGCATTCAATAGGAGGGTCATTAAGTCTAATGGTTAGTAAATATATTGGTGAGAAAATATCTGGATTAATATTAGCAGATCCTGTGGTAATAAATTACCATTATCAATATTTAACTAAGTATCTTGGTCCTTTTGGATATGACTCTAGTACATTGAAACTTACAAAGCAGGCTCTGAAGAAGAGAGACAGGTGGGATAGTTTCGAGACCGTATTAAACTCTTATACCGGCAGAGGGATTTTCAGTACTTGGAAAGAGGGTTTTTTGGAAGATTACCTTTTGGGTGGAACAAGAAGCGATAAGGATGGCGTCTATTTGACATGTCATCCAACAATAGAGGCAGCAAGTTTTAAAAATACGGAAATCGTAGCAACTCCAAAAATAATAAAAGAAACCAGTGTGCCCATTGTTCTTTTGGTTTCAGAAATCGGAAGTACAACGGCCTCCCTATCGTCATTCAAGCGACTTTCTAATTTAAAAAAATTGGAGATAATTGAAGGAGGAACACACTTTTTTCCAATGGAGCAACCTGATAAACTTATTTCCCTTATTAAAGACTTTAAATCTTATGCTTAAGGATTATACTTAAATCAGAACGGAAAGGTGGGATATAAAATGAACAATCTAAAAGTCGCTGACCAAGATCAATATCAATCAAATTACTTTGATATTCAATTGCTTGGCCATGTTGCTCACGTAAAGCTTAACAGGCCTGAGAAAAGAAATGCTATGAACTGGGATTTTTGGAGAGATCTACCAAGGATAATTGGAGACATTGATAAAAATTCCAGTGCGAGATGTATTGTTCTATCGTCAACTGGCCCCATATTTTCAGCCGGTTTGGATTTAAGCCTTTTTGGTCAAGATGTTTTTTCAAGCTCTACTACAAATAAAAAGAACGAAAAAGAGCTGCAAACACCTCAAAACTTCATGAACTTTCTGTCTTTCTTACAAGACTCTATTTCATCATTACAAAAGGCTAGAATTCCCGTTATTTGTGCAATACAGGGTGGTTGTATAGGCGGAGGTGTGGATCTAATCTGTTCCGCAGATATACGATTAGCAACGAACGATGCTTTTTTTTCAATAAGAGAGACAAAAATTGGAATGGTAGCAGATGTGGGTACATTCCCTAGAATTGTAAAATTACTCCCTGAAGGTATCGTTAAGGAATTAGCGTTTACAGGAAGAAATTTTTCTGCTCAAGAAGCTAAAGATTATGGTTTTGTAAATAGATTATATGACAGTCATGAAGCTCTTATAGAAGGCGCATTAGAGATTGCTAAAGAAATAGCTTCTAATTCTCCGGCCGCTGTTTTTGGTTGTAAGAAAGTTATTGACTTTGCGCGTGACCATACCATTGATGAGGGATTGGATTGGATTAATATGTGGAATGCATCGATGCTGAGCCAATCTGAGTTGATGGAAGGATTTCGATCCTATAAAGACAAGACCGAAGGCAATTTCGCCGAATTACCAAAGCTCAAAGATCACTTTTCAAAAAATTAAAAAGGAAAAGGATGGGATATAACATTGCTGTTTGCGGTGCCACTGGTAACGTAGGAAGAGAAATGCTTAAGATTTTGGCTGAGCGCCTGTTCCCGGTGGATGAACTGACTGCCTTAGCCAGTAGAAGATCTTTGGGGACCGAATGTTCATTTGGAGATAAAGTTCTAAAGACCAAAGATTTAGATACTTTTGATTTTAAAGGAATTGATATTGCCCTTTTTGCAGTTGGTTCAGAAGCAACAAAAAAATATGTGAAAAAAGCGACTGAAAGTGGCTGTGTAGTGATAGACAATTCTTCTCTTTTTCGTTACCACCCAGATGTCCCCTTAATAGTCCCTGAGGTTAATCCTGAGGAGATACAAAATTTCGATAAAAGGAATATTATTGCAAACCCTAACTGTTCAACCGCCCAATTGGTTGTAGCATTAAAACCATTACACGATAGAGCACAAATAAAAAGAGTCGTGGTAACAACTTTTCAATCAGTTTCAGGCTCAGGTAAGGAAGCAATGGACGAGCTGTGGGCTCAAACAAAAGGTTTATACGTGCCGGGTCAGGAAGTAGATCCAAAAGCTTATCCCAAACAAATCGCTTTTAATGTAATTCCTCAAATAGATGTGTTTCTCGATGACGGGCAGACAAAAGAGGAGTGGAAAATGGTTGCTGAAACAAAGAAGATTTTAGACAAGAAGATAAAATTGACAGCAACATGTGTCAGGGTGCCGGTTTTTGTGGGCCACTCCGAGGCAGTAAATATAGAATTTGAAGATTTTTTAGATGAAGAAGAAGCCAGAGAAATTTTGAGACAATCTCCAGGAATAATTGTCGTAGACAAAAGAGAAGAAGGAGGTTACACAACGCCAATAGAGTGTGCAGGCGATTATGCAACTTTTATTAGTCGAATAAGACAAGATTCTACAACGGAGAATGGTCTGAATTTATGGTGTGTATCTGATAACCTTAGAAAAGGCGCTGCTCTAAATGCAGTACAAATCGCCGAGTTATTAGGAAATAAAGTTCTAAAAAAAGAATAATGATTGGTTCTCTTAATTCTTCAATCAAAGGTTAAAATTGTCTGCTTACAATAAAGTTAGCGATTTGACAAAGATTTCTTGATCGATCTTTAAAACCTGAAATAGCTTCACAAGCTTCAGATACTAACTCTAAGGCTTTCTTTTTAGAATTATCAAGACCTAGTTTTGAAACAAAAGTGGCCTTATTTTTGTCCATATCTTTACCTACATTTTTTCCTAACGTTTTGGAAGAACTAGTAACATCCAAGATGTCGTCAATAATTTGAAAAGCTAAGCCTATTTTAGCGGCATATAAGGAGAAGGGCTCAGTGTTTTCTTCCGCTATAATCGGTCCAACTTCACAGGACCAGGATATCAACTTCCCAGTTTTATATTCTTGTATTTTCGAAATCTCGTTTATTTTAAGCTGCTTTTGGGAAGTCTCGGCGTCTATATCTAATGCTTGACCTAATACCATACCAGAAGCCCCAGAATTTCTGGCTAAACTCAAAATCAATTTATTTTTTACTCTATCAGTAACTTTAAATTTATGTCCACTCAGTGCCTCAAAACCCAAACTTTGTAGTGCATCTCCAACTAAAATGGCAGTTGCCTCATTCCATTTCTTATGGATTGTTAGTTGACCCCTTCTCAAATCATCATCGTCCATAGATGGAAGATCATCGTGCACAAGAGAGTACGTATGAATGCATTCAATTGCGATAGCACAGAATATGGCCACTTCATTTGAAATATTGAAAACCTTTGACGTTTCTATACACAGCAAGGGTCTTAATCTTTTTCCTTGCCCCAAAATCGAATACTCAATTGGTTTTTTTAATATTCCAAAATCTTTTGTTTTTAAAAATCTTTTTAAATGTTGATTAAAATATAGTGCATTATTTTCGAGCATTGTTTTGAAGTAAGTCTCGTCGAACTCACTATAGGGTTTATTCATTATCGTCTGCTCTCAAGTCTTCCGTTATAAACTTCTCTTTGTCAGATACTTTTAAAATTTTTAATTCTGCAGTCTTCAAAAGTTTTTCGCAATGGCTTTTCAGTTTAATCCCTATTTCGTAGTAAGAAATTGATTCTTCTAAGCTCAAATTCCCATCGTCTAGATGAGTTACCAACTCTTCTAATTTCTTCAGCCCTTCTTCAAATTTAAGGCCATTTATCTCGTCTTCTGTAAGCATAATAAATCTAATGATATTTTTATAATCATTTATAGTATAGTCTTTTAGATCAATAGCCAGTTCATTTTTATAAATAAAATTTTGCCAGAACTTCCGGAAATAGAAACAGTTAAATTAGGTATAGAAAAGACAGTTTTAGGTAGTGCTATCATCTCAATTAAAATATTTAGACGAGACCTAAGGTTCCCTATCGAAGGGAACTTTGAAAAATTGATTCTGAAAAAACGAGTTTTAGGGGTTGGTAGGCGATCAAAATACCTGCTTTTCTTTCTTAATAATAAAACAACGATAGTCCTACATCTTGGGATGTCAGGAAGGATAAATTTAAGTACAGAAAGTGAAAATAAATATGAAACAAAGAAGCACGATCATCTTATAATATCATTCGACAATCGATTCCTGCTTATATATAATGATCCTCGAAGGTTTGGTTTTATTGAAACTATAGTAGGTGACTATGCAGATTATCAAAGGTTCAAATATATAGGAATAGAGCCTCTGTCCAAAAACTTTGATAAACAACATCTGTGGTCCAAAATCAAAAACTCTTCAAGATCTTTAAAAAATATCTTAATGGATCAAAAAGTTGTAGCTGGCTTGGGTAATATATACGTTAGTGAGGCTTTATGGGATTGTCGAATCACACCAACTAGGATCGGCAAAAATATGTCTCTAATTGAATGTGAAACACTAGTTATATCAATCAAGAAAGTTCTTGATAAAGCTATTAAATTTGGTGGCACTACTTTAAAAGATTTCCGACAGGTTGGTGGAGAAGTAGGATATTTTCAAAATAAACTGCAGGTTTATGGGAGAGAGGGTCAAGCATGTTTTCGGGGTAAGTGTAAAGGTACTGTTGGGAAAATTATAATTAGTGGTAGGAGTACATTTTATTGTGCAACCTGTCAGAAGTAGTTCATTATTTCCTTGATAAATTTTGATAAGAAAATTAAAAGTTTGTGCAGATCAATTTTTTGGAGAATCGAATGGCTTACGAGACGCTCATTATCGAGCATGAAGAACCTATTTTAATTATAAAACTCAATAGGCCAAATGCATTAAACGCTCTAAACAGTAAGCTGTTGAAGGAACTAAACAGCGCTCTAACAGATGCAGACAATAATGATTCTGTTAGAACAATTATTTTAACTGGTTCTGAAAAGGCTTTTGCTGCTGGTGCGGATATAAAGGAGATGATATCAAAGTCTTTTGTAGATATGTTTTACAATAACTTTTTTTCTAATGATTTAGATAGAATTCAGGCAACTAGAAAACCTATTATAGCTGCTGTAGCCGGATACGCGCTAGGAGGAGGATGTGAGCTTGCAATGAGGTGCGACTTTATCTTAGCTGCAGACAGTGCCAAATTTGGACAACCTGAAATAAATTTAGGCGTTATGGCTGGTTTTGGAGGAACGCAACTGCTGTCGAAATTTGTTGGAAAATCTAAAGCAATGGAAATGCACCTAACCGGTAGAAATATGGATGCTGAAGAGGCTGAAAGATCCGGTCTAGTCAGTAGAGTTGTTCCTGCTGAAGACCTTTTAAAGGAAGCTAAGACTGTAGCTTATAAAATCGCAGAAAAGTCTATTTTGTCGACTATGGGCATCAAGGAATCAATAAATCGTTCATTCGAAATTGGGCTATCAGAGGGCATATTGTTTGAAAGGCGAATCTTCAATGCTCTTTTTTCAACTGAAGATAAAAAAGAGGGTATGTCCGCCTTTATAGAAAAAAGAACACCCAAGTTCGAAGACAAATAGCAGTTCACTTATTGACATTTATAATCGCATTGTGTAATTCATTGCGTAAGGAGTACCATAAAGATGCCAAATAAAGCTTCAGCTAAAAAAAGACTTAGACAAACGGTTAAAAAAACCACCGAAAATAAAAATAGAAAAACTAGAATTAAAACGTTTGTCAAGAAAGTTGAGCAGGCAATAATTGAGAGTGATCAAGCCACTGCTAATGAAGTTCTTAAGACAGCGCAGTCGGAAATCATGAGAGGTGTTACAAAAGGTGTTTTTCATAAGAATTCGGCGAGTAGAAAAATATCAAGATTAAATTCAAAAGTAAAAGGTATAAAAAAAGCAAGCTAGCGCTAGCATGGTTTTTAATTTTTTGCTATAAACCTATAATAAGGTTTTCGTATCACTAAAACTCCGTTTTTTTAGAATGTATTGGCAATAACGCCCGTCCAAACAGGTTTGAATTTGGTTGAAAATATAAACTCAAAAGAAGCTTTCGATCTTCTAAAAGAAGATGAAAACGCTTTATTGATTGATGTAAGAACCAATAAAGAGCATTTGGAAGTTGGAATACCTGACCTAAGAGAAATCGGTAAAGATACTTATAAAATAGAATGGAGAAACTCGATATTACCGGGGTCACGAAAGCGCTTTTTAAACGATTTTAACAAAAATTTAAGCCATCATGACAAAGGAAAGTATCTTTTTATATGTAGATCTGGAATTAGATCAAATTTCGCTGCATTAACTGTGGAAGAATCGTTTAAATCCGGTAATTATAATGTTATGTGTTTAAACATAGAGGATGGATTCGAGGGATTTGAACAGCCTTCAGTCTATCCACAAAACCCAACCGGATGGAAGAACTTGGGCTTGCCCTGGAGTAGAGTTAATTAATGAACAAAGATGAGTGGTCAAAGGTTAAAGAGTTTGTGAAGAGCAATATAGGCGAAAGTGCTCACGCAAACTGGATACAACCCATTGAGCTAAAGGAGATTAATGGTTCTGTTGCAACGTTTAAAGTGCCAACAAGATTTATTGGTACTTGGGTTCATAGGAACTATGGGGACCATATTATCCAAGGATTTAAGAATCAAAAACTAAGGATTGACAGACTAGAGTTTATTGCATCGTCAGATAAAACAGCAGGCAAAAAAAATGTTTCAGTGAAAAGTGCACTGAAAAAACCTGACCAGAAATCTCAAGAGTCTCAGCTTGATCTACCCAGTTCACCACTTGATGCCAGGTTTACCTTCGATAAATTTGTGGTTGGAAAACCAAATGAGTTGGCACATGCAGCTGCGAAAAGAGTTTCGGAAGGGGGAAAGGTAACTTTCAATCCATTATTTTTGTATGGAGGAGTCGGTCTAGGAAAAACGCATCTAATGCACTCTATTGCTTGGTCTACCAAAGAAAAAAATAAAAGAGCGCGAATACTTTACCTCTCAGCCGAACAGTTTATGTATAGATTTGTTCAAGCTTTAAGATTTAAGGATATGCATGCGTTCAAGAAGCTATTTAGGTCAGTGGATGTTTTAATGGTAGATGATGTTCAGTTCATAGCAGGGAAAGATTCAACACAAGATGAATTTTTTCATACCTTTAATGCTCTCATAGAGCAAGGAAAACAAATAGTCATATCGGCTGATAGAGCTCCTGGTGAAATTGATGGTTTAGAAGAAAGGATCAAATCTAGACTTGCTTGGGGTCTGGTTGTAGACGTGCACCCGACAGACTATGAACTACGCCTAGGAATTTTACAGGCAAAAGCAGAAATACAGATGGAACTGAATAGAGACGTCAAGATTGATGAAGGTATATTAGAGTATTTAGCTCATAAAATCTCTTCAAATGTTAGAGTACTAGAGGGAGCTTTGACAAGATTATTCGCCTTTGCATCGTTGGTTGGAAAAGAAATAACCATTGATTTAGTTCAGGAATGTCTGTCAGATATTCTTAGAACTTCAGAGAGAAAAGTTACTATTGAAGAGATAATCAGAAAAGTTGCTGAACACTACAATCTTAGAATGACAGACTTGATATCCGCGAGAAGAGCGAGGGTGGTAGCTAGACCTAGACAGATAGCTATGTTTTTATCTAAAAGTCTAACTTCAAAATCTTTGCCAGAAATTGGAAGAAAATTCGGTGGTAGAGATCACACCACTGTTATTCACGCGGTTAAGAAGATTGAAGAATTGAAACTTGTTGATGTACAGGTGGCAGACGAGGTGGAAATATTACGCAGAACACTTGAGGCATAAAAAGCTTTTTCGCTATTATTTTATTTTAAAAAAGGATATCATTCACCCTACACATTTACTGGTATGAAGCGAAAATGAAGATTAGTGTAGAAAGAAGTGACTTACTAAGGTCAATGAGCCGAGCTCAAGCTATCGTTGAGAGAAGAACTACTATCCCCATTCTATCAAATGTTTTAATTGAAGCCAGAGAAGACCGTCTAACACTAAGAGCTACTGACTTGGACATAGAATTATTGGACTCCATAAAAGCTGTAGTCGAAAAAGAGGGAGCTGTCACCGTTGGAGCGCATACCTTCTATGAGATTCTTAGAAAACTTCCAGATGGTTCGAGGGTTTTAATAGACCTTGATCCTTTGAATCAAAAAATTAATGTTAAAGCTGGACGTTCCACTTTTTCACTAACAACAATTTCTGTTGACGACTTTCCATTGATGGCATCGTCGGAATATGACTTTTCATTCTCTATAAAGGTTGAAGAGCTAAAAAGGCTATTCGAAAAAGTAAAGTTTGCTATGTCCATGGAAGAAACAAGATTTTATCTTAACGGTGTTTTTTTCCATGAGTTTATTGATCAAGAAACCAAGCTTATACGTACTGTTGCCACAGATGGTCATAGACTAGCAAAAATAGACTCACCATTACCTGATAATGCTAGTGGAATGCCAGGATTGATTGTGCCACGAAAGACAGTTTCTGAATTGAGAATGATATATGAAACGACGGAGGACACAGTAAACATTTCTGTGTCAGAAACGAAAATACGTTTTTCAAACTCGACCTTATCTTTAACATCTAAAGTAGTGGATGGATCGTTTCCTGATTACGATCGAGTTATACCAAAAAATAATATTAAAAAATTGGTTATTGATGCCTCAGAGTTTGCCAAGTCAGTAGATAGAGTAGCAACTATTTCTTCAGAGCGTGCTCGGGCAGTTAAACTGAGTCTAAGTAAAGAAAAGCTCATATTATCTGTAAATGCTCCAGAGACAGGATTAGCAATTGAAGAAATTCCTGTTGCTTATGAGGGAGAGAAAATTGAAATTGGATTTAATGCTAAATATCTCCAAGAAATTTCAAATCAGGTTGAAAGCGGCGAAGCAATTTTCTTATTTAATGACGTTGGTGATCCTGCACTTATGAAGGATAATAATGACGACACTGCGGTTTATGTTGTTATGCCTATGCGTGTTTAAACAGCTTATATTAAAATGAGTGCTGCCGGAATAGAAAAACTTAAAATAAGTAATTTCAGATCGTATAAAACTTTAGAACTCTCCTTTGACTCAAATCCAACCGTTATTTATGGGAAAAATGGAGTTGGCAAAACAAACCTTTTGGAAGCTATATCACTATTATACCCAGGTAAGGGGATAAGAAAGTCTAGCTTTCATGATATGATAAATTTATCTAATAATATTTTCTGGAAAGTTGAGGCTTTAGCTCACAGAAACAATAATCTTTTTGAAATTGAGACTTCTAGTGACGGAAATGGGAGAGTTGTGAGAATAGATGGAAAAAAAGTACCACAGAATAATCTTAGTTCGAGTTTAAAAATTCTATGGTTTTTACCGCCAATGGACAGGATCTGGATGGAAACCTCTAAGGACAGAAGAAAATTTTTAGATAGAATGGTATTTAGTCTTGATATTAACCATGCAAAAAGATGTACTCAATATGAAAAACTTCTAAGATATAGGAATAGGTTACTAAAAGATCGTATAGCAGACAGCTCTTGGTATGTTGCTATCGAAAAGGAAATGGCCATACTTGGATTTGAAATAGATAATTGCAGACGAGACTTTATCGGAAAGCTTAATACAGTTTTAATCGAAAAGAATAATTATTTTCCGCTGATAAAGCTTAATCTGAAAGATGATCCTATCGAAAGTGAAGAAGTATTCTTGAAAAACTTAATTAACCAAAGAGGGCAGGACCTAGTATCTGGTAGAACAAATTTTGGCCCCCATACAGATGATCTACAGGGGTTTTATTTAGAGAAGGAAATAGATACAAAATACTGTTCTACAGGTGAGCAAAAGCTTTCGGTAATTTCCATTATTTTATCCAATGCAAAATTGATTAAAGAACAGCACAAAGTCTCTCCCATAATGCTTTTGGATGAGATAACAGCTCACTTGGATGAAGTACGTAAAGAAAATTTATTTTCAGAACTGTTATCTTTGGAAAGCCAGTTTTTTATTTCAGGAACAGAGGTGAGTATATTTAGTTCCTTAAGCAAGAATACAAAATTTTTGGAATTGGACGAAAGGAAAAAATTTGTCGCTTAGTTTTTCTCAAAAAAAGGGCAATCTTTAATAATATCTCTACCAACGTCTTTTATGTCTCGTCTTCCGCATAGTGCCATTGTCATATCAAGTTCCTTGTTGAGAATTTCTAAAGCTTTTATAACTCCCTTCTTTCCTTTTGCTGAAAGACCATAAACAAAAGATCTGCCAATCATTACTCCTTCAGCTCCTAAGGCGATAGCTTTGAGGATATCCTGTCCGGAAGAAATACCACCATCAAATAATACATCTATATCTGAAACAGCTTTCTTAATTTGCGGAAGCGTAGAAATCGAACTATTAACACCATCTAGTTGTCTTCCACCATGATTAGAGACCACCAAAGCATCCGCACCACATTTCTGTGCCATTTTAGCGTCATCTGGGTCCATTATCCCCTTAATAATTAGCTTGCCTCCCCACCAGTCTTTTATTCTTTTGACATCATCCCAGTTAAGTTTTGGGTCAAATTGACTTTGTACCCATTTAGTTAGAGAGGTTAGGTTTTTGATATCTTTTACATGACCCATAATATTTCCGAAGGTTCTATTTTTTGATCTTGCCATTTCAAAACACCAATTTGGTTTTGATATCAAGTCAAAAACGTTAGACATTTTTATCTTGATAGGTACTGATAAACCATTCCTTATATCGGCGTGCCTTTGGCCTAGTATTTGTAAGTCCAAAGTAAGCACCAATGCTGAGCACTCTGCTGCTTTTGCTCTTTCAACTAATCGCTTGGCAAAATCGTGATCTCTCATGACATAGAGCTGAAACCAAAATGGTTTTGAAGTATTTCTCGCAACTTCTTCTATTGAACAAATCGACATTGTAGAAAGTGTAAAAGGAACTCCGAAACTCTCTGCTGCTTGTGCCGCCAATATCTCACCATTTGCTTTTTGCATGCCGAGCAAACCTACTGGAGCTAAAGCAACTGGCATCTTGTAGTCTGTGCCTAATAAACTCTTTCTTGTACTTCTATTAGAAATATCGACAGCAACTCTTTGTCTAAAGGAAATTTTTTTAAAATCGTTACTGTTGTCTTTCAAAGTAGACTCCGTCCAAGAACCTGACAGAACATATTCGTGAAATGCTTTAGGAACTTTTTTTCTTGCTTCGTTCTTAAGATCGTCAATAGTGAGATATTCCATATGACACTCTCTTTAAATCTTAAGGTCTAATCTGGGTTTCCAAAAGGGACGAAAGAGTTCAATTTTGGGACACCTATTCATTATAACTTTTAATCCTGCTTTTTTTGCTGTCTCTGCAGCTTCGTCATCGTAAACTCCTATTTGACCCCAAAGCACTTTTGCTTTTATTTCGATTGCTTCTTTTGCTACCGATAAAAGCTCTTCTTTTCTTCGAAATACCTGTACCATATCAACAGGTCTATCTATTTGCTTTAGACTACGAAAGACTTTGAGGCCTCTAATCTCTTTAATATTTGGATTTGGGTTAACAGGTAACATTTCATATCCAGTTTCATGCAACACCCTTAAAACACCATAGCTAAATTTCGTCTTATCCCCACTAGCTCCGACCATAGCAATAGTCTTGACGGACTTCAGAATGTCTTCAATATAACCTTTGGGATAATTATATATGTGGTCTACATCAGCTTCGGGCATTATTTCTCTTTCTTTTTTGCAATGTCATCCTTTAGTTCATGAGGCTCCAAAGGATCTAAAAATGGATTTCTGTAAAGCTTGTCATGACTCTCAACACCAATTTCAAGAATAAGATTCGACTTAGGTCTAGCTACGCAAAGTATAATGTATCCATCATTTATCTGTCTATTATTAAGTGCCACCTGCCTTCTTTGATCTACTTCTCCATCAATAAGTTTTGCAGCACACGTAATACATCCCCCATACTTACAACCATAGGGTAAATCAACGCCCTGTTGCCTCAAGCTATCAAGCAAGGGACGCTTATGTTCAACTTTATAGGATTTACCACGTCTATTTGATATTTCGACCTGAAATGTTTTCACAGCCAAATATCACTAGTGCAATCGCCACCGGGATATCTACTTTCATGACAGCGGCTTGGGCCATTTGGTTCTTTACCAAAATTTACTATAAAATCAGGATTAATTTTCATCCCTCCGTTCACTGGGTCACAGTCAACCATTATCAATACGCCACCCTTTTCCCTTATATCTGGATAAAATTGATTATCCCAAGTAGAGAATAGAGAAGTTGTTACGTACAGTCTTTTCCCATCTAGGCTGAGCTGAAACATTTGTGGTCCCCCAGCAATCTTAAGACCATTAACTTCAGGAGCTCTTCCCAGTAGACCACCCATCCAAACTTGTCCAGTAAGTTTTGGCTTGTGAGGATCTGATATATCATATTGCCTCATATCACCGTGTAGCCAATTATTGAGATATAAATATTTATCATCCATTGAAACGAGAATTGCTGACATCACACCTGGAATAGGAATTGGCCAGTCCGGGTGTGGTTGGTTTTCTACATCAATAATTTTTTCCCATTGCCATTTTTCGTTTTTGTCTTTCCACCAATGTATCACGTTTGCGCTTAGTGCTGCACCACAAAACCCATGACTGCTATCTGGATTATGGTGAAACTTTACTTCTAAAGGAACGAGACCGTCTTCACCCAAATACATAGTTTCAATTGGCTTGCGTTCCTTGAAATCCCAGAAATGCAGTTGTCTTCCATACTTGAGGTGCCCAACCTCTTCTAAATCAAAGCCCGGCATAAATGTGTTAGGAGCAGCCCACTCCGATGAAACCATTACATTGTGTCTTGGTTGATACCAAAAATCATACCCAAATGGTATTTCTCCCATTGAGTTTTCCCATCGTCCTATAATTTCGAAATTCTTATCTAGATGCAAATATCCTCCAGGTGCTTCCCCCTTTGCATCACCCAGCATCGATATAATTATTTCTGAGCCCAGGCAATGAACGGTATGTGGGCCACTTAAGTTGGTTTTTGATTTAATGTCTGTTCCGTTAATAACTTTGTGGAGAGTGGGCATTCTAGGATTGGTTGCTGTATCCACTATGTGAATATTATTCGACCTCACTCCCGGAAGTAAAAGATATTTGCGGGTCATGCTAGAGTCATCATGGCAAGATGAACACGCATTCCATCCCATATGATGAAGTTCATCCCCAATGCCCGGCATTTCCAACCTATGTATAACTTTCGAATAAGTAGGGCTACCGGGGTCAACGTCGACAGTAGCTAAATAGTCAGGCTTTTGTATTCCCGTTCCTGTATATATTGCAATTGTATATAAAAGTTTCTCCCTCGGTGCTTTTACAGCTTCTTCAGGGGACGAATATCCAGGACCACAACACTTTTCATTCATACTTTATTCTTTCGTTTCAATAGGATTTCCAGATTTTTTCCATGCTGCAAATCCTCCCTCTAGATGAGATACGGGGCTCAGACCCATGTCTTGTGCTGCTTTGGCTGCAAGAGCAGACCGACCAGCTGCGGCACAATAAAAAACATATTTCTTGTCTTGGTTAAAAATTTCTTTGTGATAGGGACTATCAGGGTCTATCCAGAATTCGAGCATTCCTCTCGGGCAAGAGAACGAATTTGGAATTTTTCCTTCTCTCTGTATTTCCCTAGGGTCTCTTATATCTACAAAAACGTACTTACTATCTTCGAAATATTTTGAAGCATCAACTACAGGTGTAATTTCAACCTCTTTATTTGCTTCAGCTACCATATCTTTCACATGTTTTACAATTTTTTGTGCCATTTTGTCTATCCCTTCCTATTTTAAGAGAAGTTTTTCTGAAATTGATCTAAACTTTCATCTATTTTAATTGATGGTATTTTTTTTGATACCCAAACGTCTCCTTGTGGTTTTATCACCTCTAATTCATTTACAGTTCCTGCATGAATCCTCACTAATCCAGGTCTACCTTCATTTAAGGAGAACATCTGACAACCGCATTGTTCGCAAAACTTTTTAGTTATCTTGTTACCACTTTCTGATTGATGTATGTAGCTTTTTATAGTCCCTTGAATATATAAATCTCCTTCTTTCACAAAAATATTGGTAAGATAAGGGGCACCACTACATTTTCTGCAGTCCTCACAATGACAGTTAAAAGTCTTTAACGGGGCAGTGTTACTGTTATAAGTTATAGCTCGACATAAGCAACTTCCGGTGAATCCTTCCATCTCTACCTCTTCCATATTTATAATAACTCAATTCATTGGTTTTAGTTTCAAGAGTTTATCCATCCACCATCAACATCAACAGTGGTTCCGTTAACAAAATCATTTTCAATAACAAAGATAATTCCCTTTGCAACCTCATCCGGTTTTCCAGCTCGTTTTATTGAGTGAGATGCTGTGGCTGAATTTAGAAATATTCGTCTATCCTCTCCTTCTTGCGAAAACATAGGCGTATCTATTAAGCCTGGCGCTACAGCATTTATTCTCTTTGGAGCAATTTCGTTTGCAACGCCTCTGACTAGGTTCTCAACCGCCCCACCAACTGCCGACAGAGCTATTTGGCCAGGCTTCATTCGCCTAGCAGGAGCACCACTGACCAAAACTATTGTTCCATCCGAGCTTAAATAATGCGTGCCATAGCGTACAACATTGGCGTAACCCCATAATTTATCAAAAGAGTTTTTAAATCCAGTCATATCCATTTCTAGAAATGGGCCAGCAGCTCTGCTTCCTCCAGTCGCAGCACTTACCAAAATTTCAAAGGGAGCATGTTTTTCAAAAATATTTTTTACTTCCTCTTCAATTCTTACATCACAGCTTTCAAAGGATAGTTTGTTGTGTTTAACACTGGTCGCCTTGCTTGGGTCTCTGCTGATGGCAATAACGTCTGCACCTTTTTCAATTAATTGTTCACATGTAGAGAGCCCAATTCCAGAAGTTCCGCCAAATACGAGGGCTTTTTTATTCGCTATGTCCATTTTTTATCTTTCCATAAAAGAATTTGTAATTTAATCCAATTGATATTAAAGCAAATGGAGGTTAATTGAAGTTTTTTTGGGCTATGCGTGAATAATAATTATATTGGAATATTGGCAATTGTCTTTGGTACAATTTGTTTCTCAATAAATGACATATCAGTTAAACTTTTCAGTACTGATATGCCATTACATCAGCTCATGTTTTTCCGAGCTATTTTTGCCATTTTCATTTTACTTTTTATTCTTCTCCCTTTTTACGGTGGCTTTAAATACCTTAATACGAATAACCCTACTTTTCATGTGTTTAGGGGATTAGCTGTTGTTGGGGCGAATACTTTCTTCTTCATATCCATAGCTGAGCTTTCGTTGGCAGAGGCAACCGCAATATTTTTTATAGCACCAGTTTTGATTACAGTTTTAGCTGTATTTTTTTTGAAAGAGAAAGTGGGTATACGTAGAAGCTTGGCCTGCTTTATCGGATTTTTGGGCATGTTATTAATAATAAAGCCAGGTACAATTTCGTTTGAATTAATTTCAATATTTCCTTTAATCGCTGCTCTTTTTTATACAGCTCTTCATATAATTACTAGAAAGTATGGGGCGCAAGAAAATCCGATCACAATGGGTTTTTATATCCAAATATGTTTTCTTTTCACAAGCCTTACATTTGCTGGAGGCTTTTACATCGCTGATCTTAATGTTGGACAGAGCCCTGCTTTGATATTTTTGACGGGCTCATGGGTTTCAGTCAATACTTTTGATTTGTTACACATTTTTGTAGGTATAGCCTTCCCAATCTCGATAGGAGGTATTCTTGTTTCTTATGCATATAAGAATCATGAAGCATCTTTTTTAGCGCCATTTGAATATGGGGCTTTAGTTATTGCAGTTATTTCTACCTATTTAATTTGGAACGAAATCCCAGATAGACTTTCTCTTTTAGGTATAATTTTGATAATGTGTTCTGGTATTTTTGTATCATTAAGAGAAAAGCAAGTAAGTTCAATACGTTCATCGCGGAAATTAATATATAGACGATAAATATCTCAATAATTTATGATAAGTAGAAAGGCTAGAAACAGAAAAAAAGTCATATCTTTTGTTATGAGACTTGTGGCTTTAATTAAGCCTGGAAGCCTTAGCCATTTTCAGATTAAAATAATGCGATTCCTTGTTTTATTTGCATCCTTTAGAAGAGCAAACGTAAAAAATGTCGTCGTGAAAAAAATATCTTTAGATCAGCTTGAGCTATATCGGATTATACCAAATAAGATTTCTGATAAAGTAAAGATCTTATTCTTTCATGGGGGTGGGTTTTTTGTTGGTAACTTCAAAATTTATCGAAGTTATGCATCTTTTTTAGCGGAGATCCTCGGCAGAGAAATTATATTTGTTGAATATAAACTCAGTCCTGAGTCAAAGTATCCAAGCCAATTAGAAGATGCGAAAAAAGCATACTCTTTTCTTTTAGGAAAAAAAGAAAAATCCAATATTGTCCTTGCCGGTGATTCAGCTGGCGGTAATTTAGCGCTAGCATTATTGTTAGCACTGAAAAAAGACAAATCAAAAAAACCAAAAGGAATATTCTGTATTTCTCCTTGGGTTAATCCAACTGCTATAATGGCAGAATATCCAGATAGTTGCTGTCAAAGTGATGTACTTATAGGACCATTTATAAAACGTGCAAAAGAAACAGGTTCTGGTCCTTTATCCTATCTCTATTGCAATTCATCAGATCATAATAATCCCTTCATTTCACCTTTATTTGGCGACTTTAATAATTCACCACCAATTATGATCCAATATGCAGAAAATGAGATTCTTTCAGTCCAGATAGGACAGTTTTTAAAGCGACTAAAAAAGCAAAGAGTCAAAGTGGCAACAAAAACCTGGAAAGACCTATGGCATGATTTTCAGCTCGAAACAGATTTAATAGAGACTCGTAGGTCTTTCGTGCTTTTCAAGGACTTTTTGGACGAACTATGCACTTAAGCTTTATCTTCGCCTGCTTGGGCCGCGTAAATTGAAGTGTACCCTCCTGACCAGTCGGGGGGCATCTGGCAAGGTCTTGGATCATGGTGTGCCCATTTTACCTGCTCTCCCCTTACAATTTTATAAGTGTTCACGGTTGGTTGTGGGTGAGGTGTATAGGCTTTAGCATCAGCAGATGTATAACAATTAAGTAAAAGTGGTCTGGGATTTTTAGATTTCGAAGATGGTGAGAAATGAAGTGCTCTTGCGTTATGTATTGTTATGGATCCAGCATTTCCTGTAAGATAGTCAACCATCGACATGTCAACAGTATCTGCGTCTTCATCGCTCAACATTCCTGTCCAATTACCATTTTTGTCGTATTGATCATATAGGTCATTTTTATGTGAACCTCTTAACACGGCTAATGGCCCATTATTCATATCAGTGTCCTCTAAATAACACCCAATTGTCAAAACGTTGTAATTTGTATGAGGAAAGAATTGGATATCCTGATGCCACTTAACGGTATCACTTTCGTCATACCACTTAAAGTTTAATTTTGAGTGATGAAATGTTACATTTGGACCAACAAGATCACTAGCAACATCAGCCATGAGACCCTTTGAGAAATTCCAATACTCTTCATGATTCTCATCTGGGCTCTTTAATCTTCTAAGTACCGGATTCTCGAAAGAATGTCCTGGACCGATATCAAAAACACTATTTGACTCCGTGACCTCGCGACTTTTTTCGACGAACTCACTTGTAACTTTTTTGATAAGTTTTAGTGTCTCAGACGGAACTAAGTCTTTTATTCCTACAAACCCAAACTCAAAATAATGTTCCCTCTGCTCCTGAGTTAAGATTTTGGGTGAAAAAGATAAAATTTCTTCTGGTGTCATGTTTAAACTCTTATAAAAATCTTCTTTTAAGCTTCTTAAATTTAAGTTGCATCTTCAAAGTTAACAGCTCATATTTTAGTGTAAATATTTTTCTGGAGGTTTTTATGACTGGTGCTTTAAAAGGGATAAGAATAATCGATTTAACCTCGATGATTTCAGGTCCAAGTGCAACGATGATACTAGGAGATCAGGATGCTGAAATCATAAAAATTGAAAATACTTCAGTTGGAGATTATACCAGAATTGTCAGCACCCAGAGATCTGGAATTTCAGCCGCTTACCTTAACAACAATAGAAATAAGAAATCCGTGTGTATTGATCTAAAAGCGGAGGAAGGAAAAAATATCCTTAAAAAGCTTATTGAAACGGCAGACGTTTTAGTACAAAACTTCAGACCAGGGGTAATGGATAGGTTAGGTTTCGGATATAGTGATGTTCGCGCGATAAGTCCTAACATTATATATGTTTCCATAAGTGGCTTCGGTTTTACTGGCCCTTATAAGAATAAACCAGTTTACGATCCTCTTATTCAAGCTTTATCCGGTTTAACCACTGTACAAGCAGGATCAGATGAAGAGAGACCGAGGCTTATGCGAACGATACTTCCTGATAAGCTTACTGGGTTTGCTACTGCTCAGGCGATAACAGCGGCACTGTTCCACAAGGCAAAAACAGGTGAGGGTCAGGAAGTCAAAATATCAATGCTAGATACTGTTATTTCTTTTTTGTGGGGTTCCGATATGGGAGGGCATACCTTTGTTGGAGACGAACTTGAAAAGGAGACCGCACAGAGTTTTATTGATCTAATATATGAAACTAAAGAGGGCTTTATATCTGTTGCAGTTCAGTCCGATAAAGAATGGTTTAATATTTGCGATGCATTTGATAAGAAAGAGTGGTTAAGTGATCCGAGGTTTTTGACTGCGGAATTAAGGCATCAGAATATAAATGAAAGACTAGAATTGATACAATCTGAGCTTAAGAAAAAAACATCCGATGAATGGTTGAAATTGCTAACGGCTAAAGATGTTCCTTGTGCACCCGTTTTGACAAGAAAAGAAATGATAAAGAATGAGCAAGTAGTTGCAAATGATATAATAAAAATTTCGGAACATCCTATCGCGGGAAAGATACGGCAGTCTAAGTTAGCGGCTAACTTTTCTGTAACCAATAAAGATGACAATTTGTCAGCTCCAACACTTGGTCAGCATACTAAGTCAGTTCTTTCAGGATTAGGCTTTACAGAATTGGAAGTTGATAGATTGCTTAGCGATAAAGTAATTAAGGGCAGTTGACTTATATTTTCAATTGTTAATTTAAATTGGTACGCGAATTGCAATTTGGATAGAGCATGAAATTTTTTCATGTTCATACCTCCCTGTTGACTAAAGCCGAGCAAATTTTTGTTCGGCTTTTTTTTTTGTAATTTTGGTGTATATTATAAGGCGGACCAACTATCAATGGAGACCAGAATGTTAAAATTAATCACAGCAATCCTAGCTTTATTTTCTTTTTCAAACTTATTTGCTGAGACTTATTATGTGACAGGCACTGTGCAATCAATTGAACCAGTTTACTCAAGTACGAATATTTACACACCTGAGACACGTTGTAGAAATGTAAAAGTACCAGTATACGGAAAGGTTGTCAGTAGTAACGGCGCGTCAGGCGCTGATGTGTTAGGAGGAATGGTGGTTGGAGCTCTAATTGGTAAAGCCTTAACAAACGATAACAATGCCGCTGGGGTTGGAGCTGTAATGGGAGGAGTGGTAGCAGCCGAGCAACAAAAGAAAACAACAACAAAGGTCGTTGGTTACAATACAGAACAGAGATGTGAGGTTGTCCAGCTAGCTAGTCAGCGAAACGCTGTTGAAAGCTACAGAGTAATCTATAACTGGAATGGATTTACCGGTTCCAGTTTAACAGGGCGTTATTATGAGATAGGCTCTAAAATTCAAATAAAAATAGGTCTTTCTTTAGACTGATTATATCCGCATATAAAAATGAGGATCATCTCTTAGAAGTCATCTAAGTATTTGGAACTCAATTTGTTTATATCAAATGTACCCATTTGAGCCATTGCAATTTCTATTTCTTTTTTAAGATTGTTTGCCATTTGGACTAAGCCATCAAATCCTTCGGCTGCTATAGAAAAAAGTGCATACTTTCCAATCATTACGAAGTCTGCCCCCAAACAAAGTGCCTTAAGAATATCTTCTCCATTTCTTACTCCGGTATCATATATCAAGACTGTACTTTTATTTATAGACTTACGTATCTTCGATAGTTGGTGTATGGGGATTGGGCTGCTATCAAATTGTCTTGAGCCATGGCCAGATACATAAATGGCATCCACTCCAAGACTTTCTGCCTTTTTTGCATCTTTCGGGTTAAGGATTCCTTTGATAACTAATTTCCCCTTCCAAAGCGCTCTTAAGTCTTTAAGAAATTTCCAATCTGCTGCTCCCCTTGGTTTATTCCTGTCTATCTTCAAATCTTTTTCAAAGTTTTGAGGTCTCGGAATACCATTGGCCAAAAGATCTAAACTCCATTTGGGATGCATTGCGCAATCAAAAATTTGTTTATAATTTGGTCTAAACTTCGCTGAAAAATTATGTTTTAATTCTCTCGGTCTGCGGCCTAATTCAGGTACATCGACTGTCAGTATCAATGTTTTGTAACCAGTGGATTGTGCTCTTTTGGCTAAACGTAACCCTGATTTTAAATCATCATAAACATAGAGTTGAAACCAGCCCAAATCACCGGTGATCTTGAGAGTTTCCTCTAGAGATGAGGAAGCCATTGTAGAATAGCAAACAGGAACATTAAACTTTTTTGCCAATTTTCCAATTGCATAATCCGCTTTTGAACTCACAAGATTACACATACCCATTGGCGCTATACCAAAAGGTAGGTCATATGATTTACCAAATATTCGTTTGGAAATTTTTTTTGAACCCCCACCAGCGAGGACATTTTGTGATAACTTGAGAGCCTTTAAGTACTCAGCATTCGAATGGTAACCGTCTGCCTCAAGTGCTACTCCATCGACATAATCAAAGATCATTGAAGGAAGTCTTTTCTTTGCGAGGTGCCGAGCATCCTGCATACTATGGATAGAGCTTTTTTTCATAAAAATTTACTTTTTGTAGAAGATTTTATTTGAAATACTGACGATAAGCTACTAAACCCAAAGTGTCAAAAGCAATAAATAATATAAATACACATGAACTTTTCTCTAGTCGAGCTGGCTCAGGTCATATTAGCTGATATATTTTTATCTGGCGATAACGCAATCATTATAGGTATGGCTGCAGCTGGCTTATCAGAGAAGTTTAGAAAGAGGGTAATTTTCTGGGGGTTAGCATTAGCAGCAGGGTTCAGAATTATCTTTGCAGCTATAGCATCTTTTTTAATTCAAATACCTGGAATATTAATTTTCGGCGGAATACTTTTGGCCTTTGTTTGTTGGCGGTTTTTTAAAGAAATCCGTCATGCTGGCCAAAAAACCGATCCAGAAACTAAGTCCAATTTGTCAGAAAAGCTGACTGAAAAGCAACAATTTTCGCAAGCGTTATTCACAATTGCGGCCGCTGATATTTCAATGTCTTTAGATAATGTTGTAGCTGTTGCTGCCATAGCAAGAGAAGATACGGCATTATTAGTGTTTGGGCTCGTTTTAGCCATAGTGCTGATGGCGTTTTTTGCAACTATTATAATGCGTGTAATGACGAAGTTCCCATGGCTCTCATGGATCGGACTTATTTTCCTGGTCTATCTAACCATAAAGATGCTCGTTGATGGTTGGTTTGAGCTTTTACATATTCTCTAAGATTTATGAAGAAAAAAACATTGGATGAAAACGACTTTGACATTTTTGTTATAGGTGGCGGAGTAAATGGTGCAGGAATTTTAAGAGACGCTGCAGGCCGTGGGTATAAGTGTGGTTTGGCCGATATGGGTGATTTTGGCTCAGCAACATCCTCCTCATCCACAAAATTATTTCATGGTGGATTGAGATACTTAGAATCTTATCAGTTTAGGCTTGTAAAAGAGTCTCTTCGTGAACGTGATTTGCTCCTTAATCTCATGCCTCATATAAGCTGGCCAGTAAAATTTATACTTCCCCACAACAAAAACCTGAGACCCTATTGGATTTTACGGCTTGGATTATATATCTATGATATCTTGGCGGGTTCAACGAAACTTTCAAAAAGTGCCGGTATTAATTTGCGAAATAATACAGTTGGTAGTTGTTTGGACAAATCTTACACAAGAGGACTAGCATTTACAGATTGCTGGGTGGAAGATTCGCGATTAGTACTACTAAATATTTTGGATGCAGAAAAAAAAGGAGCAAAAGCATTCTCTTATTCCAGAGTAACAAACGTTCAACGTAAAAATGGTCATTGGCTTGTTTCGATTAAATCAAAGGATAGGTCATTCGAGGTAAAAACTAAGGTCTTAATAAATACTATGGGTCCTTGGGTTAATTCTCTGAGTCAACTTGAAAAAAATAAAAATAATCAAGTAAAGGTAAGATTAATAAAAGGAAGTCACATAATCGTAAAAAAGCTTTTTAATCACGATAGTGCATATATATTCCAAGGAAAAGATGGAAGAATAATATTTAGTATTCCCTATGAAAACGATTTTACCTTAATTGGAACAACTGAAGTTGAGCACAAAATGGGTAACGAAGTTAAGTGTTCCGATGAAGAAAAAGATTATTTGTGTAAGTTTGCTTCAGGTTATTTCAAAAAAAAAATAACAGAAAAAGATATTGTTTGGGATTACTCTGGTGTTAGGGCTTTATACGAAAACAAAAATGTAGAAGCGCGAAATGCTAGTAGAGATTATTCCTTTCAAATTGAAGAAAAGGAAGGAGCGGTACTCCTTACCGTTTATGGAGGGAAAATCACAACATATCGAAAACTGGCTGAAAAAGCTGTTTCTAAAATCACAGCATTATTAAATTTACAAAGAAAGGAATGGACTGCCACAAAACACTTACCAGGTGGCGATTTCAAATTAGAGGATAAAGAGAAACTTATTTTAGGCTTATTGAAAAAATACAAATTCTTAAATAGAAATTGGGCAGAAAGATTATTTAAAACATTTGGCACAGATGTTGAAAAAGTTTTAGGCAAGGCTCAAGCAAAAAAAGACTTAGGTAGGAATTTCGGATCCGATCTAACGGAAAAGGAAGTACTTTGGTATATTAATCAAGAGCATACCAGATGTGTTGAGGATTTGATTTGGAGAAGAAGTAAGCTTGGGTTACGATTGTCGAGTAAGCAGATAAGGGAACTAAGTTTCTACATAGAAAAATTAAATTAGAGAAAGTCTTACTATGAGTTACGTCCTAGCGATTGACCAAGGGACAACATCAACTAGAGCTATAGTCTTTGACAAAGATTTACAAATAGTGGCATCATCTCAAAAGGAAATTGAGCAATTTTTTCCTTTTGCTGGTTGGGTAGAGCATGATCTAGAAGAAATATATGCAACTGTCATTGCTACAGTACGTGATGCTGTAAAAGAAGCGAAAATATCTTCGCAAAAAATTTTAAGTGTTGGGATTACCAACCAAAGAGAAACTACAGCTATATGGAGTGCTGAAACGGGCCACGCACTTTCTAAAGCAATAGTGTGGCAAGATAGACGTACTTCTGAATTTTGTAATGAACTAAAAAAAAATGGGAAAGAGAGAGTTTATCAACAAAAGACAGGCTTACTCATCGACCCGTATTTTTCCGCAACAAAAGTTAAGTGGCTTCTAGATAAGTATGATCCCGAAAGAACTATGGCAAATTCTGGAAAGTTATTATTTGGTACGATTGATTGCTATTTGATTTGGAGGCTTACCAATAAAAAAAGTCATTTAACTGATATAACCAATGCATCCAGGACCATGCTATTTAATATCAAGAGTTTAGAATGGGATAATGATATTCTCGGTGATCTAAATGTGCCTAAAAAAATTCTTCCATGTGTCAAAGAGTGTGCTGATGACTTTGGAGAAATGGCATCAGAAATACTTGGTTCCCCAATTCCGATTAAAGGAGTTGCAGGTGATCAACAAGCAGCAACAATAGGCCAAGCTTGTTTTCAAAAGGGCATGATTAAATCTACCTACGGAACAGGATGTTTTGCCCTACTGAACACTGGAGATGAATTTGTACTAAGTAAAAGTAAGCTCTTATCAACTATAGCATATAAAATAGATGGAAAGATTTGTTATGCCCTTGAGGGGTCAATATTCATTGCTGGTGCTGTTGTTCAATGGCTAAGAGACTCAATTAATATTATAGATAAAGCAGATCAAGTTGGAGATCTTGCGTCAAAAGCAAAGAAACAAAATATTTATTTTGTTCCCGCTTTCACAGGGTTAGGTGCGCCATACTGGGACGCAGATGCACGCGGAGCAATTTTTGGATTATTAAGAGATACAGGAAGAGAAGAGATTGCTTTGGCTGCCCTTGAAAGCGTTGGTTTTCAAACAAGAGATTTACTAGAGGCCATGATAAAAGATGTAGATGGGATGGAAAGAGACCATATAAAGTTGCGCGTAGATGGTGGGATGACCCAATCAAGTTCAACCATGAAAATTTTGGCAAATCTCACAGGAGTAGAGATAAATATACCCGATATTCAAGAGTCTACTGCAAAAGGGGTAGCATGGTTGGCAGGTATGAAAATAGGTCTATATAATCAGTTGGAAACGTTTGAAAGAGAGTGGGCACTTAAAGAGAAATTTTCTTCCAATCTTTCTTCAGACGAACGAGATAAAAAATATGAGGGTTGGAAAAAAGCAATAGAAAAAACGAGAACTTCAGCTTAAGGAAGTAACGATCCGAAAGTCGTTTTCGATTAATCTATCATGTAAATATTTTATGTGGCTTGGCCCAATCTCACAACAACCTCCAACAACAGCCGCTCCTTGGTTTGCCCAATTTAGGGCGTGGTTTGAGTATTCTTTAGGACCTAAATCTGTTCTAGCTGACAACACGGAGACGTTGCTAGCTGTTTTTAAGGGTTCTATTGATGTGAAACCATTACCATAACCTCCAAAGAAATTTGAGTTTTGACTAAGAATCGTCATTCCTTTATCTATAACTTCAGGAAATGAGCAATTAAGAACAATTTCCTGTTGTCCAAGAGATTGCAACTCATTCACACAATCAATTAGTTTTTCACCTGACCTTAATTCACAATTTTCATTATCTTCCAATGTTAGGCCACACCAAATTGTTTTCCCACTAGTTTTAGCAGCCATCACAGCCGCTTTGGCTTCCTTTATAGAAGCCATTGTTTCACAAATAAAAAGATCAACAAAATTTTCTTGCTCCCTAACTATTTTTAAATACAATTCAACGCATTTTTCATAATCAGGCGCTTTATCAGGTCGATAGCTCCATACTAGCGGAGGGAGACACCCTGCTATGAGTACATTTTTTTGTGTGTCATCAATTGCCTCTCTTGCTAAATCAATAGCTTTTTTATGAAAAAAACTAAACTTATCTGATAGATTGTTAGCCTCTAATCTCTCTGGTGTTGTCGAATATGTGTTGAGTGTAATAATTCTAGCCCCAGCTTCAATAAAATCTACATGTGCTTTTTTTACGAGTTCTGGCTCCTTTGCCATAACATATGTAGACCAAAGCGGATGAGGGTCTGACTTCGAATTTTTTATAAGTTCTTGTCCCATTCCACCATCAAGAAGTATAATTTTTTTTTGCATTTAATATTCTCTTATTTGCCTTCTGGAAAAATACCTTTAGGCGAAAACCTTAAAACCAAAAGAAGAAGAAGGCCCATCATTATATACCTCATATGAGCAGCATTGTTAATAAGATGTACTCGCAAAGAGTTGGTCTCACTTAAAGGACTTGTTACAAACTCAACTATAAATAGGCCAAAAGGTTCTGCCTCAACCCATAGGAACCAGACAAGGAATCCACCAATAATAGAACCGTAGTTGTTTCCCGTTCCACCGATAATAACCATAACCCAAACTGTAAAAGTGAATCTTAACGGCTGATATGCTATAGGAGTAAACTGACCTTCAAGAGTTGTTAGCATAGCACCAGCCAGACCTACTACAGCAGAACCTAGTATAAAGATTTCAATATGCCTTGCCTTTATATTTTTCCCCATCGCTCGTGCTGATACCTCATTATCTCTAATAGCGCGCATCATTCGACCCCAAGGAGATTTAAGAGCAATTTCAAATAGAGAGAAAAGGACAATTAATACTGTTAGGAATAAAGATGAATAGCAAAGTTTTACAATTATTGATGATGTTTCAACGAGTGGAAACTGGTATCTTTCACAAAATTCTATGAACCAGTTACTTTCTTGAAGGCTTAACTCGTAAGGCACCGGTCGAGGCAAAGCATTTACATTTTTTACTCCCCTAGTTAACCAATCTTCATTTTTTAGAATATAGATAATGGTTTCTGCAATACCCAACGTGGCAATTGCTAGATAATCACTTCGAAGACCAAGAGTTATTTTCCCGATAAGCCAAGCAACAAATCCTGCTGCAATTGCTCCAATGATCCATGAAAATATTATTGGCATGCCGAAGCCCCCTAGAAAACCGGTTGCAGCCGGTTCAAAGGCTTCAATTTGTTCTACCGCGGGAGAGCCTATGAAATTTATGAAAAATAAGCCTATTATGATTGTGAGGGAAATTAATAGCCTTCGAGTTATTTTAGACAAGAGGATTCTCGTGTTCAGTAAGATGCAGATAGCGACAACAAGTCCAATAATCAATCCGCACAATAGTATTGAAAATCCACCTATGGATATTGTTTCCGTAACTGGAGGGTGAGATATCAGTACTGCTGCAAGCCCTCCTATAGCCGCGAATCCCATAATACCAGCATTGAATATCCCAGCGTAGCCAACTTGAATATTTACGCCCAAAGCCATGATAGCTGATATAATGCAAATGTTAAAGATCGCAAAAGCGACGTTCCAGCTCTGAAAAAATCCGACTAGAAAAAGGGCAGCAAAGAATATTGAAAATACTGTAAATCTCCTGTTCCAATAGCTCATATCGTTTTTCCACTAAAAATGCCTGTTGGCTTAATAATCAAAACTATTACCAATATAATGAACGATACAGCGTATTTATAATCAGTAGCTAAAAATTGCATCATACTATCAGGAGCAAGATTTTCTGGTAGAATATACCCCAGCACTCGTTTATATGCAAAAGTAACAATTAATTCCGATAGTGCTATTATGTAACCGCCGATAAATGCTCCAATCGGATTTCCAACTCCTCCTAAAATCGCGGCTGAGAAAATGGGAAGAAGCATTTGTAAAAATATGAAAGGCTTATAAATCTTATCTAGCCCATATAAAACTCCCGCAAAAGTTGCAAGAGATCCAGCTATAATCCAGGTCACTAAAACCACCTTATTTGGGTCTATTCCAGATAAAAGAGCCAATTCTTCATTATCTGAAAAAGCCCTCATTGATTTTCCAGTTTTGGTTGAATTAAGAAACCAAAAAAGAGAAATACTTAGAAAAAGTGTAGTTCCAATGGTAAGAGCTTGAGTGGTTTTCAACCCAAAACCCTGCTCTAATCCAGTAAAATTTTTAAAATCTCTGACCGAAAAAATAAAACGGACTCCATCATTAAAAGATTGGTCACCTGGCCCTATTATGAATCTTATTAGACCAGCAGTTAGAAACATAACTCCTATTGATGCAATTAGTGTTATTATTGGATCGGCTTTTTGTCTGCGATAAAAAGAAAAGACAAACTTTTCGATAACAATGCAATACAACACACAAAAGATTACTGCTATTGGAACAAACAACAGCGCAGTTGGTAAAAAAGAAAATGAAAAACCGTAGCTTTGACCTAGCCAAGTAAAAAGAATACATATCATAGTCCCAAATGACATTAGCTCTCCATGTGCAAAATTTGAGAATCTTAAAACTGCATAGATAAGAGTTACCCCCAGAGCCCCAAGGGCTAACTGGCTTCCATAAGTAAGTCCTGGGATAACTATGAAATTAATAATTAGTGCGAGAGCGTTAAAATAATCCATCTAGCCTCCGAGAAATGCTTTTCTGACTTCTTTATTTTTTAGAAGTGATGAACCTTTATCTGTATATTTATTTTCTCCTTGAACTAATACAAACCCTTTATTAGCAATAGCTAATGCCTGCTTTGCATTTTGTTCAACCATTAATATAGCTATTCCCTTAGAAGAAATTTCTGTTATTTTTTGAAACAGCTCTTTAACCACTATTGGAGATACACCAGCTGTCGGTTCATCTAGCATCAAAAGTTTCGGGTTTGTCATCAATGCTCTTCCCACAGCAACCTGCTGCCTTTGGCCTCCAGATAATTCATTTAGTGTCTGCGATCTTTTTTCGTAAAGAATTGGGAAAAGAGAGAAAATATCTTGGATATTTTTATCTATGTCCTTATTGTTTAAAAAGCCTCCCATCTCGAGATTTTCTAATACTGTCATTGAATTGAAAACATTATTTGTTTGTGGAACAAAACCCATGCCAAGTCCAACTCGTTCTTGTGGTTTAAGATTGGTTATATCTTGGTTGTCAAACATTATTTGACCCTTTTTTAATCGTAACATTCCAAATATGGCTCTCATTGCTGTAGATTTTCCTGCACCATTGGGGCCTACTATCACTGCAATTTCTCCCTTATTAACAGATATTGTACAGCTGTTTAGAATGGTAGTTTCTCCATAACCCCCTAGCATCTCTGTTGCATTTAAAAACGCCATTAAAATCTCTCTTTAAACACCAAGGTATGCTTCAATAACCTGGTCATTATTTTTTATTTTTTCGGCAGATCCACTAGTTAGAACAGATCCCTCTGTCATTACAATGATAGGATCACAAAGTTCAGAAATAAAATCAATATCGTGCTCAATCATGAAAAATGTATAACCTCTTTCTGTGTTAAGACGCGCTATAGATTTTGAAATTTTCTTCAAAAGGGTTTTATTGACACCAGCACCAACCTCATCAAGAAGTACTATCTTTGCATCCACCATCATGGTCCTTCCGAGTTCCAATAATTTCTTTTGACCACCTGATAGAATTCCTGCCTTTTCATTTTGAAGGTGATCCAGTCCAAGAAAATTCATAACTTCAGATGCTCTTTCGTAATTTATCTTTTCTTCATGCTTTATTTTTTTTGCGAAAAGCCAAGTATTAACAATATTTTCTCCAGTCTGGTGACTTGGAACCATCATCAGGTTTTCTCTAACAGTAAGATTTTCAAACTCATGTGCTATTTGAAATGTCCTCAGCAAGCCTTTTTCAAATAGTTCATCTGATCTCAAACCCGATATATCTTCATTATCAAGAGCTATTGAACCGCTATCTGCTTTATAGAGACCTGCAATTATATTAAAAAGAGTTGTTTTTCCGGCACCATTGGGACCTATTAGCCCAGTAATCGTGCCTTTTTTTATTTCAATAGACACGTTTCTAACAGCTTGCAGACCACCGAAGCTTTTTGAAATATTTTTTAAAGTTATCATTACATTGTACCCTGGCTAGCAAAAGCAAGCCAGGGCCTTTGACAATAATATTATCTGTAAGCTACAGTAACATTCTTTTGGTTTTGTACTTCTATTTGTGCATAATTCCCAGCACTTTCACCACCACCTACGAGTTCAACGGCGGAAGCACCAACATAGTCTATATCCTTTCCATCTTCTATTAAATGGAGAGCTTTATCGAGTTCACCAGGATATATTTTCTCTCCTGGAGCATTTGCGATGTCCATTATTTTTGATTTATAGACTTGGCTGTCTGAAGACTTTGCAGCCTCCATTGCAAGAAGCATAAGTGCAGCGGCATCATAGGATTCCATCGCGAATGGCCCACTCTTGAATCCTGCAGCAGTTGCCATATCGCTGAACTTTGCAGCGCCTGGGCTATCTGTCCCGGGAACTGTTCCAATGGAACCGTTTAGACCGGATCCTATTTCTTTTGGTAGACCTTCACCTATCATTCCATCTGGAAGGAAGAAAATGTCAAATGCACCAGTGTCCAATGAAGCTTGAATTATCCCGTTTCCTCCCTGGTCTAGGTATCCGGCAACAACCAAAATGTCTCCACCGGCTTGAGCTAGAGCACCAACCTCAGCGCTATAGTCTCCCTTGTCAGTTTCATGCGGAGCACTTATTGTAACGGTACCGCCAGCAGCTTTATGATTTTCCTCAATACTTGCAGCCAACCCTTTTCCATAGTCATTGTTAACGTAGGATATAGCTATATTAGTTAAGCCTTTTTCCTTTAAAATATCAGCTACTACCTGACCCTGACGTGCATCAGAAGGTGCTGTTCTAAAGAAAAGACCATTATCCTCAACTGTGGATAAAGCAGGGGAAGTAGCTGAAGGAGATATCATAACCATTCCGTTAGCCATGGCTACTTGTTGAAGAATAGCTGTTGTAACCCCAGAACAGTCAGCACCCATAATACCGTTAACCTTGTCGGAAGTAATTAATCTTTCTGCAGCCGTAGTCGCAGCAGCCGAGTCAACACAGGTAGAATCGGCTCTAACCCCAGAGACTTTTCCCATACTAAAATGTTTAGATTTGTTTATTTCGTCAATTGCCAGTTCAGCACCGGCGGCCATATCTGGTGTTAAACTTTCAATGGGTCCAGTGAATCCTAAAATTATACCTAGTTTTACGTCAGAGAAAGACGCAGTATTTAAAAGGCATAAAGCTAGGAGTGTCGTAAAAATTTTTTTCATTTCTTTCTCCCAAAAATTTGTCTTCTTTCTAATAAAAAAGAATCTATTTACAAAATCAGAGTATAGGCAAATTGCTTTTCATTTAAAATAATAATTTTTTGTTGCTTTTAATCAAAAAGTAAGCGAGTCACTTACCTATCGTTAAGGTTATTGTATAAAAAATTTGTAAAGTCAGAGAGATTTCCAGAGATGCTCAAAAATGAATATTTTTTAGGATTAATTGCTGGTATCTCGGTTGTCTTAATCTGGTCATTTTGGTTGGTAGTAACAAGGTCAGGCGTCTCTTCCACATTAACCATTTATGATTTCGCAGCATTTCGTTATGGGCTGTCGTCATTAATAGCATTACCAATTGTATTATATTTTAAACCCTGGCGAACCATGAGTTTTCTCAGAATAATAGTAATTACTTTTTTACTTGGACCAATTTACATTCTTTGCGTTTTTAGTGGGTTTATTTACGCACCAGCGTCCCACGGAGGCATATTTATGAATGGACTTATGCCGTTTTTCACTTTGATTTTTGGATTTTTTCTTCTTAGACAAAAAATATTTTTCCAACAAACACTAGGAGCAGCAACTATTTTGTTCGGAGGATGTCTCGCCGTGTATGATGGGCTTGAATTAAGTTTTGCGGATGCCTGGGTTGGAGATCTATTCTTTATAATAGGAGCAATATTTTTTTCTATTTATGTCGTTTTAAGTAGGTTATGGAATATTTCTATGACCCAATTACTATTTTGCGGATCGGTGATAAATGCAATTATATATCTCCCACTCTACTTCGCCTTTCTTCCTAAAGGTATAACAGAAGCACCAATCCAAATTTTAGTGCTCCAGATGATGTACCAAGGTTTTGTGCCTAATCTTATAGGCATATTTTTTATTACCTATGCGTCTCAAAAAATTGGATCAGCATCAATATCAGCCATATTGTCATCAGTCCCACCAATTGGCTCAGTTTTAGGGTTACTGATACTCGGTGAACTTTTAGGAATATATGGTTGGTTGAGCCTAATTTTGATTACACCAGGAATACTATTAGTTGTCTTAAAAAGAGAATAAATTATTTTATATTAAAATATGGAGAGAAAATGCTATTTGAAAATTTAAAGATCCGTAATGTTAACCTTAAAAATCGTGTGGTTGTGTCTCCAATGTGCCAGTATTCGGCTAAAGACGGTTACATTCAAACGCACCATAAAACACATTACGGGCAACTCGCTATGGGTGGGGCGGGCCTCATTTTTCTTGAAGCAACTGGGGTTACCGCACAAGGACGAATAACAAATGGATGTTTGGGCATTTGGGATGATAAGCAAATAGATGGATTAAGAGAAATCACCCAATCGATTAAGATACTAGGATCGAGTCCAGCTATACAACTGGGTCATGCCGGACAAAAAGCAAGCATGCAAAGACCGTGGCACGGCAACGGTCCACAAACAACCATCGATGCGGATAGAGGCGATATCATATGGGAACCGATCGCTCCTATGGATCGTTCCTTAGACGAAGGTTGGTTAAAGCCAAAAAAAATGGAAAGAAAAGAACTAGATGAAGTTAGAGATGCGTTTGTAAAGGCATCTGAGAGGTCGATAGAGGCTGGGTTTGACGTTATAGAAATTCATATGGCGCATGGATACCTTCTTCATAGCTTTTTGTCTCCTCTATCTAATTCAAGAAATGATGAGTATGGAGGGTCAATAGAGAACAGGATGCGTTTTCCTCTGGAAGTGGTTAATAAAGTTAGAGAAACAATAGGAGAGGACGTTCCTCTTTTTGTTCGAATATCTGCTGAAGATGGATTAGATGGAGGATGGTCTATAGAAGATAGTGTTAAATTTTGCCACATCTTAAAAGAACAGGGAGTGGATGTTGTAGACTGCTCTTCAGGTGGCAATTCATCTAAAGGCGCTACTGCTTCTGGCCAAAAAAGAAAGTCTGGATTTCAAGTTCCCTTTGCAGCAAAAATTAAAAAAGAGGTTGGCATTAGGACACAAGCTGTGGGCTTGATTAGAACTTATGATTTTGCAAATTCCATCTTACAAGAAGAAAAAGCAGATTTGATTGCTTTGGGAAGACAGCATCTTTTTAATCCGTTTTGGACAAATCAGGCAAGAGAAATTGCAAATCAAAATAAGGATTTCAAGGAATGGCCACATCAGTATCGCTGGTGGCTAAGTAAGTGGAAGTCAGCATTGAGCGATATCAATGAGAAGCCTTAATTAATGAACCCGCTATTCGATCAGTTATTTGCGAAGAACAAAGGTTCAAAAATTTTTCTAAGTTTTTCTGACCTGAATAAGACACTTACATATGATGAATTCCTAAATGAAATAAAGTGCACGGCAAATTGTCTAAAGAAATTTGGTTTGGAAAAGGGGGACTGTTTAGTTCTTCAAATAGAAAAATCTCATCACGTTTTTACAATTTACGGTGCCTGTGTTCAACTAGGTATAATATTTATACCATTGAATACTAGCTATACAGGGTTTGAAGTTGAATATTTCGTAAATGATAGCGAATGTAAAGTTTTTATAACCACTTCAAAAATGCTGAAGGAATTAGATTCATTAGAAAAAAAAAGAAGCTTTAATATAGAAACAATAGATGCTGATTACAAAGGAAGTTTTTTTGCAAATTTTAATGAAAATGAACCTCTAGATTTTATTGAAGGACTAAATGAAGATGATACAGCAGCAATTCTTTACACCTCAGGAACGACTGGTCAATCGAAGGGCGCTATGCTTTCTCAAAAAAACTTGCTTTCAAACGCCCTAACTCTTTCAAAGGCGTGGGAGTTTAGTGCTTCCGATATATTGTTACATGCACTGCCCATTTACCATACACATGGTCTATTTGTAGCAACAAATATTGCCTTAGTTTCAGGCAGTCAAATTAGATTTCTTAAAAAGTTTGATGTAGAGAACATTATATTAAATCTTCCCTCAACAACGGTAATGATGGGAGTTCCAACCTTCTACACCCGATTATTATCAAATAACAAATTTAATAAGGAAATAACTAAAAACATACGTCTTTTTATTTCGGGAAGTGCACCTTTATTGACAGAAACGCACAAAGAATTTGAGTATCGTACTGGGCATAAAATTTTAGAACGGTACGGAATGACAGAAACGAACATGATAACTTCAAATCCATATATTGGTGAAAGAAAAGCAGGGACTGTCGGTATGGTTCTTGAAGATGTTGAGATAAGAATAGTAGACTTGGAGATTGAAGACGAAGTTAAAAAAAATGGGGATGTAGGCATTGTGGAAGTAAAAGGCCCCAATGTATTCAAGGGGTACTGGAAACAACCAGAGAAAACAAAAAGCGAATTTAGAGACGATGGTTATTTCATTACTGGTGACATGGGTTTCTTAGATGAAGATAAATACCTTACAATAGTGGGACGAAATAAGGACCTCATAATAACTGGGGGTTTAAATGTTTATCCAAAAGAAATCGAGACAGTTCTAGACCAGGATAGTAAGGTTGACGAGTCTGCGGTTGTTGGGGTGTCACATCCAGATTTTGGTGAGGGTATTTTAGCAATAATAGTTGAGAAAAAAGGACATAGCGTTAACATCAATATTCTTAATAAAACTCTTCGAAAAAATCTGGCGGCTTTTAAATTGCCAAAAAAAATACATGTTATTAAAGAATTGCCAAGAAACTCAATGGGAAAAGTACAGAAAAATGTGTTGAGAGATATATACAGGGATGAATTCAGTGACACAAATAAGTAAACTAGAAACAATTAACAACCAAATCGCATCACAGGAAATCGAAGCGGGTCGAAAAAAAGGTTCTGTTAACTTAATTGCTGTATCCAAAACAAAGTCTATGGA
This sequence comes from uncultured Alphaproteobacteria bacterium, assembly GCA_902611475.1. Lineage (GTDB taxonomy): Bacteria > Pseudomonadota > Alphaproteobacteria > Rhodobacterales > Rhodobacteraceae > CACIJG01. The sequence continues at coordinate 61,097 of CACLZW010000002.1, read as the reverse complement.
TCAAATAAAACCTGTTATAGCCCAGGGCCATTCTCACTTTGGTGAAAACAAAGTTCAAGAAGCTGTGATGAAGTGGCAGGAATTAAAGAAAGAAAATAAAGTCATAAATTTACACCTCTTAGGTCCACTACAGTCAAATAAAGTGAAAAAGGTCTTCGGCTTATTTGATTACATACACAGCTTAGATAGAAACTCATTAGCTGAGAAAATGTCAGACGAAGTTCAAAAAAAAGGATTCTGCCCAAAAATTTTTATTCAAGTTAATACAGGTTTAGAGCAACAAAAAGCCGGTATTGAGCCTGAAAAGCTAAGTGAGTTTATGGATACAATTCAGAAGTTTATGGATCTAAACATCATAGGTTTAATGTGTATCCCACCCATTAACGAAGCACCTGAAACACATTTTAGGCTTCTGAAAAAGCTAGCTGATGAAAATGGTCTTCTTGAATTATCAATGGGTATGAGTTCAGATTACATGGCAGCAATAAATTGTGGTGCAACATTTGTAAGAGTTGGCACAGCTATTTTTGGTTTAAGGCAATAAGGTTAGAAAAGGTGCCCACTTTTTTTAGCTTTTGTTTTCAAGTAATTTTCATTATTAGGGTTCATGCTTACTATCAAAGGCACTCTTTCTTTGACGGTGATCCCATTATCAGTTAAAAGTTCGATTTTTTTTGGATTATTAGTCATTAGCTTTATGTCGCTTACACCCAAAGATTTTAAAATTTTTGCAGCAATCTCTAGGTCTCTTTCGTCATCTTCAAAACCAAGTCTATGATTAGCATCGACTGTATCAAAACCAATATTTTGGAGATGATATGCTCTCATTTTGTTAGCCAAGCCAATTCCTCTACCTTCTTGATTTAAATATAACAAAATCCCATTTCCCTCATTTCTCATTCTTGACATTGAGACACTAAATTGCTCTCCACAATCACATTTTTCTGAGCCAAGTAAATCACCTGTAAAACAAGCAGAATGCACGCGTGTTAAAGCAGGTTGATTAATTTTTGGATTGCCAAATACTATCGCATAATGTTCAGTTATATCTGTTACTTCTCTGAAAACAGATAGGCTTATATTTTGTTGTCCACTAATGGGTAATTGGGCCGAGCTCAAATTCGGCAAAAACTTGGCCTCCTCACGTTTAATCTTTAAATCACCTATATCAGACTCAGATATTTGGGAAGAAACCAAATCGTCCCGTATGCTTTTTGGTATATTTACAAGTATTGATGCTGGCAAAAGTCTTGCTTTTTTACAAAGTGATAGTGATACACTGGCAACGTTGAATTTTCCATTTCTCTCGCTTTGGAATGGGCCCTTGAGTGGATAATCTAGATCCTTTGAAGGATCTGCGATAGCTTGAAGGAGTTGGATGGTTACTTTTTCTCTTATCGAAATTCTAGTAACTGATTCATTATAGATTCTAACTTTTAGTACTTTTGCTCTTCTATTAGTTATAGCTATCTCAAAATTTTGGTTTTTCGTAATCTCCATTATTTTATCTAGTTTCTCTGAATACAATGTTTCTATTGCTGCAGTTAAAAAGTATGATTTTTCATTATGTAAGATGATTGGCAGTCCTAATCGTAAATCTGATACCAGCCTCGAAGATATTTCAGATGAGCTTAAAAACATTTTATTGTGTCAATTGGTTTAGAATTTCAATTTTTATGTTAAGTTGATGCTAAGGAAATTTTTAATATATGTATATCTTATAATTTTTATTCACTTAAGGTAAAAAACGTGAACTTAGCAATTATAACGTCGAATATGTTATTTGAAGAGAGCTTAAAGACTTTACTAGAAAATTACAAATTCAGAAATGGAAGAGCTGTTGTTGTGAAAGATTTTACTTTGGAAAGCATCGAAGACTTCGATGTTTTGGTAAGTGATTATGATTCCACTAAACTCAAAGAGTTTCTATCAAATACAAAAATGCAAAAAATAAAATTAAGGAGATAGAAAAAATAGTAATTACTCAAAAGAGGTTCGAATCATTGCCAAAGGGTAATATTTACCTAAAACGGCCGTTCAGGATTGTTGAGCTAATCGAAGTATTGCAACCAATATTCGAAAGAATGAAAAGTAAAAGAGAGAACAAAAGAGTTCTTGGATATATAAGTTTCATAATTTCTGATAGAAAATTAATTTATAAAGATAAAAAGGCTGTTTTGTTAACTGAAAAAGAAAGTGACATATTTGTATCTCTGCTGAACTCTGAGGATAGAGGAATAACGAAAGAGGAAGTAATGTCAAAAGTTTGGATGTTAAATCCCAATATTGAAACACATACTTTCGAAACACACCTTTACAGATTAAGGAAAAAAATCAAAGAAGGCCTAATTCTCAACGATTTTATAATTAATAAAGGGGGCAGGTTTTATTTGAATCACGAACTTACGGGCGAGAAAAATTGAAGTCACTTGCAGTATCATCATGGAATATAAACTCTATCAGACTTAGAGAAGAACTAGTGTTGAGATTTTTAAAGCTGGCTTGCCCAGACATTATGTGTCTCCAAGAAACAAAATGTATCGACGAAAAGCTCCCCTTGGAAAACTTTGAAAAGTTGGGTTATAAATTCGCAGCTTTTAAGGGGGAAAAGTCGTATAATGGTGTCTTAATTTTATCGAAGCGTAAAATAGTGAAAATTGAGAAATTCAATTTTTGTGGTAAAGACGATGCTCGACACATTGGAATTGAGCTTGAAGATGGTGTAAAGGTCCACAATCTTTATATTCCGGCGGGCGGGGATTTACCCGATACGAAATTAAATCCTAAATTTGAGCATAAACTCAATTTTCTTTCCGAAATCAAGAATAAATTTTTTAAAGGCAAGAAAAAGAAAACTATACTCGTTGGAGATTTCAATATCGCCCCTTTACCAGATGACGTTTGGAGCCATAAAGCTCTTTTGAACGTTGTTTCACATACAAAAATTGAAACAGACCTTTTATCAGAAATAAAAAAAAGTGGAGACTGGATTGACACATTTAGAGAAATGAAACCGTCCGGAAAATTGTATAGTTGGTGGTCATATAGAGCCCGAGACTGGAAGATTTCAAATCGCGGAAGACGCTTGGATCATATATGGGCAAGCCAAGATCTAAAATCTAAATTAAGCAAAGTCCAAATTTTTTCAGAAGCTAGAGACTGGGAAAGACCTTCTGATCACGTTCCTATACTTTCTATTTTTTGAATAGTTCATAATCCTTTTCAGTTTTAAAAATTTCATCCGATATGTAATTATTTTTTCGTAGATCTTTAAGTCTGATTCTTATCATTTCTCCCATTTGATTTTTGAATTCCCATCCAATTATGGATACAGGATTTTTATTAAATTCAATGCTTAGTTGGTATTGCGGATTTTTAGTTTTCAAGAGGATTAAATCATTGAGCTCAAAAATCTCAATATTTTCACTTATCAATGAGCTCAAATCATTTTTGATTAAGAAGCCCAGAGGAGTATAAGAAAGGGGGTAAGTTAGAGGACCGCTACCACTGTTTTTGGGATCAAATATCAATACTGCCTGTTGTTTTGAAACAATTTGTAAGTTATCGGGAGGATCATAAGAAAAACGAATTTTTCCTGGTTTTTTTAAGAAAAGGTCACCTGTCATAATTTCTCCCATATGATCGGTTTGAGAGAATCTTGCTTGAAGTGTCCTTATGTCTCCAAGATGGTCTTTAATTAGTTTTAAGGTATTATTTTTGGGAAGTACAACATCAATTGAAAATATAAAAATAATATAAATACTGAAGATTGTTCTGAAAAACTTTTTTATAAAATCCCGCATTTGCGTCATATGTTGTTTTCAGGAATTAATACATCACGCTTCCCAACATGGTTTGCAGGAGACACGAAACCTTTCTCTTCCAACGCTTCTACTATCTTTGCTGCTCTGTTATAGCCAATGGATAATTTTCTTTGAATATATGATGTTGAGCACTTCCTATCTCTTCTCACGATTTCTAATGCGTTTTCAAGAAGATCTTCCTCATCGTTGTTACCATTCATAGCTGATGGATCAAAAAAGCTGTCGTTATTTTCAATATTTTTTGGGTCCAATATTTCTTCCCTGTACTCAGGCACGCCTTGTCCCTTTAAATGAGATACAATTTCTTCAACCTCTGCGTCGGATACGAAAGGACCGTGAACGCGAGTAACTTTACCCCCATTAGCCATATAAAGCATATCGCCCATTCCAAGAAGTTGTTCAGCGCCCATCTCTCCCAAAATTGTTCTACTATCTATTTTTGAGGTTACTTGGAAAGAAATTCTTGTGGGAAAGTTTGCCTTTATCGTTCCAGTTATGACATCTACCGAGGGCCTTTGAGTAGCCATAATAAGATGTATACCTGCCGCTCTTGCCATTTGTGCCAATCTCTGGATGCAACCCTCTATCTCTTTTCCTGCAACCATCATTAGGTCTGCCATTTCATCAACTATAATGACTATAAATGGTAACGCTTTGGGTTCTTCGCTCTGTTCTTCATAAAGCGGCTCACCTGTATTTTGATCAAATCCTACTTGAACTGTTCTGCAGAAAGTTTCTCCGTTCTTGATTGCTTCGCTTACCTTCGAGTTAAAGCTTTCTATATTTCTAACACCCATCCGTGACATCTTTTTATATCTATCTTCCATTTCTAATACCGCCCACTTGAGAGCTACAACTGCTTTCTTGGGGTCTGTGACTACTGGACTAAGCAGATGAGGTATGCCATCATAAACAGATAATTCTAACATTTTAGGATCAATCATTATCAGTCTACATTGATCTGGAGTAAGCCTATACAAAAGGGATAGGATCATTGTATTGATCCCAACTGATTTTCCTGACCCAGTTGTTCCTGCTATCAAGAGATGGGGCATTTTTGCCAGATTTGCTATCACGGGCTCTCCGCCTATATCTTTCCCCAAGGCTAGTGGTAATTGAAAACGGCAATCTTCATAACTTTTCGATGACAAAAGTTCTTTTAAAAAAACTTTTTCTCTGCTTGAGTTTGGTAATTCAATTCCTATAACGGATCGACCTGGTATCGTAGAGACTCTGGTTGCCAAAGCAGACATCGACCTTGCTATATCTTCAGATAAAGAAATTACTCGACTAGCTTTCAAACCAGCAGCTGGCTCTAGCTCGTAAAGAGTTACTACAGGACCGGGTTTGACAGAAATAATATTACCTTTTACGCCATAATCTTCTAATACGGCTTCAAGCATTTTTGCATTTTCATTTAAAGAAACAGAGCTTACAGAGCTTACGGATTGATATGTATAATCACTAAGCAGAGCTAAAGGGGGATAACGGTATTTTTCTTTGTTTTGAGTTAAGTCTAGTGATGGCTGCGCTTCGGATGCAGCTCTGCTACTACTCTTAATTTTGTTAGATCTTGTTTTTATCCTTACATTACCAAAAATACTAATGGGAGGCCTACCAGAAATTCCATTTAAAAGATCTTTTTCATTTTCGTTAGAAGCAGAAAAATTGTTATTTGTATCTTGATAGTTGTTATTTTTTATTGCAGGGTCGTAAAGCTTTATTGAAGCATTCTTATAGTCATTTGTCTCTAAACTCTTCTTCCCGGATTGAGATATGGTTTTTAAGAGAATCTTAAGAGCCTTATATGATCCCACCAAAAAAATCTTTAAATGCCTAACCCTATTTCTTGTCAAAGAATAAATCTCATGCTTTTTAAAACCAGCAGCAAGAAAAAACAATAAAATAGAAAACGCTAGACAGATTATTGCAATCGATTGAAGCCACTGATTTATTTCGATGGGTTGATGAATTAGTAGTTTTTTCAAAAATGTATCACCAAATATTCCACCTAGACCATACTCAAAAGACCAGTAGTTTGGGGGAGTATTTGTTGATAAGAATACTGAGAAAAAGCCAATAAACAAAGGTAGCAAAATTATTCTTTTGAAAAGATAAATTGGAGTGCTACTAAAGAGAAATCTACTCGACCATGCAAATAGGAATATAGGTAATGAAAGCATAGTAGCTCCAATTGCCACATGAAGAGAGTCTGCTAAATAAGAGCCAAATTTACCAAATAGATTTACAATTTCTCCGTCGTTGGCATTTCGGAAGCTAGGATCATTCTTGGAGTATGTGATCACGGATAGCAATATAAAGACTGATGAAAAAAATAGTAAAACTCCGAGAGTTTTTGCAAAAATGAATAGCAAAATCTTTTTTGAATATTCCTTTGCAGCTGAGTCTGGATAGTCAACTTTTTCTAAAAAAGACATTTTTTCTGCTCGTTTTTTCTTGGTTATTTCAAGATATATTTTCTCTCTATGATACTTTTTTTTGTTATCTAGGTAAAGATCAGACTTTTTATTTTATTATTTTATTTTCTCGATAGCTAACCCGATATTCATTAGATCAAATTCCTTGTTAGGACGTCCCATAAGCATTAAACCAGAAAAATCTGTTTCAGTTGGCAATGTTAATGCACATAAATTTAATGAGTTTGCCATTCTAGTATTTCGCAAAGCTAATAAATTTCTTTCAGTAAAGAATTTATGACTATCTAATAATTGTGTAATGCTTGGGGGTTTTATAGGTGAGGTTGGTGCCAATATAGCGTCAAAACCAATAACTTTCTCTAGGAAACTCATCCTTAATTCAAATAATCTTTGTAGGGAATACACATAATCATGCGCTAAGATCTTTTTTCCACTACGAAATCTTTCCCGAATAGGGGCGAACATTTTTTCTGGGTTTTTTTCAATTTCATGTTGCCACATTCCATAAGCCTCAGCCGGAAAAACAGTTTTGCTGATTTCAAATGCGCTATCAATCTCTGAGATGTTCTTAGATACTACACGTGCACCGCTCTTAATTATCTTATCAATAGTGACATTAAAGCTATCATTTATGTCACTATCTATGCCTTCAAAAAACATATTTTTTATAATTAAAAACTTAAAATTTTCAGGCCTATATTTTCTCAGTTTTTGAAGCTTTCCATTAATCATTCCGTGAAAAAGCAAATTGGTGTCATCAACATTTCTGCAAATGGGCCCTAGGGTATCAAAGCTAGGACAAAGTTTTAAAACACCAGTTAAGTCAATAAGATTATGGGTTGTTTTCAATCCTACTAGATTATTCCAGGCTGCAGGGATCCTAACTGACCCCCCAGTATCCGATCCAATTGACGCAAAACAATAATTTCTAGAAACAGATACTGCCGACCCCGAGGAAGATCCTCCAGAAACAAGTTCCTCATTGAATGGGTTAGTAGGGGTTGCAGTCATGGGATTTAGACCTAGGCCTGAAAAAGCAAGCTCAGTCATATGTGTTTTACCCAAAATGATTACTCCCTGGTATTGCAAATTATCTACAAAAGTAGCATTATTCCTCGCTTTTTCTTTATTAGTTAGAGACGATCCACCGCCAGTTAGTTTTCCTTTTATATCAGCTAAGTCCTTTACTGATATTGGAATTCCATCAAGAACCCCTCTTCTTAACCCAACTTTGGCTCTTTTTTTTGACTCTTTCGCTGAGGCTAAAGCAGATTTTTTATAGACCTCGGTAAATATCTCTTCTGACCTGGGGTCACTTGATATTTTATATAAATAAAAACGAGTGAGTTCCTCTGGGCATATCTGCCCGTTCTCAATTAGTTCACTGACATCGTTTATTTTTTTACTTTTTAAACTCTCAAAGTCCATTTTTATTGTTGGTTGGTTTTATTTACTTTTTGATATAATAAACTAGTTAAATTATTTACTAAATATATTATTTTTCAAATCCAACTGGTGACTGATTTTCTTATGAAAAGTTCCGAAAAAAGACAAATTGTTATAGCAGGTGCGGGTTTAATCGGAAGTACAATGGCTATAGCGCTTGCATTAAAGGGATTGGATGTAACAATTGTTGATGGAACTTCAAAGGAAGATAGAATAAGGAGAAATAAGGGACGAACCTATGCGCTATCAAGAACCTCAAAGAATTTATTAATTAATCTCGGTCTTTGGGACCCAAAAAGATTAAATGTAAGTCCTATAGAAAATATCATGCTTTCGACAAGAAAGAATTCTGGTGACACGAAACGGCATTTGGTAGAGTTTAATAAAGAACCCCATGAGGTTGGCCCTTCGAGCTACATGATAGAAGACTTTTACTTGAGAAAAGTGCTTGAGTCAGAGATTAATAGAAATGCAAAAATTCAATTGATTAACTTTACAGAGGTAATTGAGGATCAGACAAATAGTTTCGAAACTAAAATCATGCTTTCTGACAATTCGTTGATTAGCACTGAAATATTTATTATTAGTGATGGTCGAGAGTCGGGCTTTGCGAAACGCCTAAATAAAACTTTTTTCAAAAAAAATTATAATCAATTAGCGATAGTTGGGAACCTGTCCCATGAAAATGAGCATAATTTTGTTGCCCATCAATTGTTTTTGTCAGGCGGCCCGTTAGCAATACTTCCTCTGAAAGGAAAACGGACAACTTTTGTTTGGAGTCTGCCAATAGAACTTGGAGATAAAATTAGCAAATCTAATGATGAAAAATTTGTAAACCATTTAAAGGATAACATTGGAGATATTTTAACAAACCTTTCATTGATAGGTGAAAAAAAAATATTCCCGCTTTATCTAAGGTTTCTGAGAGACACTATTGACAATAGAAAAGTTTTTATTGGAGACTCAGCTCAAGCAATTCACCCACTCGCTGGGCAAGGTCTGAATCTAGGTTTTAGAGATGTTGCCTCTTTGGTTGATATCCTTTTGAAAGGTAAAAAATTAGGTTTAGATCTTGGAAGCAATGATCTTTTAAAACAATATGAATCATGGAGGTCATTCGATAGGATATCTCTAGCAACCTATACGGATTTTATAAACACACTTTTCTCGAATGACAATTTTTATCTTAAAACTCTGCGAGAGCTGGGTATGAACGCTCTTGATAAATCTGATCTGTTAAAGAGTTTTTTTGTAAAGGAGGCAGCAGGTGAGTATGGAAATCTTCCTGAGCTCCTCAAACAATAAAGGTATTATCTAGGACTTCTTTTTGCTAGAATTCTTTGTAGCGTTCGTCTATGCATGTTTAATCTCCTAGCAGTCTCAGAGACATTTCTATTGCATAATTCAAATATCCTTTGAATATGCTCCCACTTTACCCTATCTGCTGACATTGGGTTGACTGGCGGAGGAGGTTTACTCTGGTCACTAAAAACAAGGGCGTTTAAAATATCGTTTGCGTCTGCTGGCTTTGATAGGTAATCAATTGCACCTATTTTGACTGCAGCAACAGCTGTGGCTATTGCACCATAGCCGGTAAGTACTACGATTTTTGATTTTGGATTTACATTTCTTATACTTTCGACGGCATCTAATCCAGTTCCATCGCTAAGCCTAAGGTCAATTATAGCGTAGTTTGGACAGTCTTTTTCTATAATCCTACTAAATTCTGCCATAGAACTTGCAGGAAAAACATTAAAACCTCGCTTTTCCATTGCCACACTCAATCTTTTTAAGAATGGTTGATCATCATCCAAGATGAGTAGAGAATTATTCTCGTCGATTTTGTAATTAGTTTCATCTAACATCTACATATGCCCCTCTTTGTGGATAATATGTTCCAAAATTACTCTCCGTCAAACATTTTCCTCGGTATTCTTATGAACCATTTAATGACACCAATTAATTTTATAAGAAATTTAGAAAGAGTATGTTAGATGTTATTTAGTATTCAATACTTCAGCTTTGAAAATGATAAACTTAATAAAAAGGCAAATCTATTTGGATGCAAGTTGGATTAAGCCTAAAACTCTAGTAAATTTACGCTGGCTGGCTATAGTTGGACAAGGTGTTGCAATAGCAGTTACTGATCTGGTACTAGGCCTAACCTTTAATGTTGAGGCATGTCTCACAATCATTTTATTTTCTTGTATTGTCAATCTTACTTGTAGCATTTACTTCAGAACAGAAAAGCGATTATCAGCTTTGAAGACATTTTTATTTCTCTCTTTTGACTTGACTCAAATTTCGTTATTACTTTATTTTTCAGGTGGAATAAGCAATCCCTTTTCAATGCTTATAATTGTACCAGCTATTGTATCTGCATCTTCACTGCCAATAATCTATCTTATTGCTCTTGGTATAATGACATTTTTATGCATATTGCTATTGAGCTCTAAAAATTTTTCTATACTTGACAGCTCAGGAGATGTATTAACGCCTCCAGAGATTTTATTGGTTGGTTATTCAGCTTCTTTAATAATTACTGTGACATTTTTAGGCAGTTATGTGAGAAGAATATTTTTGGATAATTCAAATATGAATAAAGCCCTTCAGGCCACTCAAGTTGCTTTAGAGAAAGAAAGAAAACTTACGGCCTTGACAGGTGTAGTGGCCGCTTTAGGCCATGAATTGGGCTCTCCGCTCGCGACGATTAAATTGGCCTCATCGGAGCTGCTTAGTGAAATTGATAACGACAGCCCCATCTATCAAGATATAAAATTAATATACGAACAAATTGATAGATGTAAGACTATAATTTCGGATATGGGGTCACTTGGAAAAGATGATCAGTATGTAAAAAACATTGATTTTTTCACACTTCTTTTTGAAGCTAGCCAGCCTTATAAAAACTTTAATAAGCAAATAATTTTCAGACTTAACGGGGTGAGTCAAAGTCATGAGGGCATTTCAATAAAAGAAAAAATGATACCTTTGGTTAAAAGAGAACCTGAACTGATACATGGTATAAGAAATATTGTCCACAATGCACTGAAATTTTCCAAATCCCACGTGGATATAAACCTAATAATTAACTCTAGAAAAATAAATTTAGAGATAACCGACGATGGTAAAGGGTTTCCTAATGATATTACAAATATGATTGGAGAACCATTTCTAAATAAAAGTAATTTCTATTTAATGGAGTTAAAAAATAGAACATCCGAAGAGGGAATGGGCCTTGGTTTATTCATAGCAAATATTTTACTGGAGAAAACAAATGGGAGGTTGAAATTCTCAAATATGAAACAAATCGAAAGTGATGGTAAAAAACGAATAACGGGGGCAAAAGTCGAGATTTCTTGGGAAAGATCATCTATCGAAGTCTTGCAATGGGACAAGAAAGCTAAAATGAAGGAGAACCCAAGAAATGTTAGCTGAGCCCCTTGTTATACTACATTCATTTGGTTTGGAACTCCTTGATTTAGGTGAGATAGCAAAAATTTTTGCAGAAAATACAGAAAATAGTGATTTGCTACTTCTTTCCGGCAAGGTCGGTGCTGGAAAGACAGAGTTTGCTAGACTATTAATTAAAGCGAATGCGAAAAAGGAAAATATAGATATTGAAGAAGTTTCGTCACCAACATTTTCTTTGATTCAAAGCTATGAATTTAAAGGCCGTAAAATTTCACACATTGATCTTTACAGGGTTAAAAGTGAGTTGGAGCTATTCGAGTTGGGGATTCCAGATGTCTTTGATAGTCAGATTACTATTTTAGAATGGCCAGAAATTTTAGAAAAAGATAGCCTTGCTCGGTATGTAAGCATAAAAATACTAGAAACAAAAAAGCTAAAAAAGTATAGAGATGTTGAAGTTGCATTTTTCGGAGATGGGTGGGATGATTTGATTGGCGCTTTACTTGGTAGTAGACATTTTAATAAGTAAAATATTTAGAATAAGAAAACATGGATTTAATTTTTTATGACTTTGAAACAACTGGTAGAGATCCACATTGGGACCAAATTCTTCAGGTCGGAGCAACTAAAGTTTCCAAAGAGTTCAATGAGATAGAGGCATTTGAATATAGATGTAGATTGAAGCCCGGACTAATACCCAGTCCCTTAGCCCTCGCAGTAAACAATACTGATTACGCCAAACTAATAAAAACGGAATGTTCGCACTACGAGATGCTTAGAAAACTAGAAGAAAAGTTTATTAGATGGTCACCTTCTATATTTATTGGTTATAACAGCATAAATTTTGATGAGGAATTCTTAAGACACTCACTATTCAGGGCTCTTCTTGACCCATATTTGACAAGTAAGAATAATAACCATAGGGCTGATTTACTAGAGCTATTACGAACCGTTGATTTCTTTTTCCCGAATACTATAAATGTCCCTACTAATGAAAAAAAGAAGAAGACCTTTAAACTAGACCAAATAGCACCAGCGAATTCCATTAATCACCTTGCACATGATGCGCTTGGTGATGTTATGGCTACAAAACAACTGGCACAACTTATATCCAAAAGAAAACCTAGTTTTTGGCGATCATTTTTAGATGGAGCAAATAAATCTTGGGTGTACCATACCCTTTCGAAGGAGAAAATAGTTTTTCTATGCCAAACATTTTACGGAAAAACAACTCCAATTTCAGGCACTTTTCTGTTTAGTCATCCCGTTTATAATTTCCCAGTTCTCTTTGATCTAAATTACGACCCTCAAGATTTAATTGAATTAAATTTAAAGGATTTAAGAGATATTTATATGTCCGGTCAAAAATTTCTTAAATTTGTAAAACCAAACAAAGGTCCAATATTGTTAAAAAAAAAGCAAGTTGAAGATAGTTGGTTTTTCAAGTCGATAAATATAAATGAATTCCAAAAAAGATCTGAGATCTTGGAGAATGCTTCTTTTTTTAAACAAAATTTAGTTTCAATGCTTTTGGATATTGCAGAGGCGACTAAACAAGAAAAAGAATTAAGCGGATCACAAGAAGATATAATGGCAGAGGAAACATTGTATATTGGTGGATTTCCGAGCCATAAGGACCAAAAACTGAAACAACAGTTTAAGAATGAAAATTGGTCAAATAGATATAATTTGTGCCAGAAATTTTCTGATAAACGTTTTTCTTATTTTGGGCTGAGGCTTATTTATGAGGAGTGCCCTCAAACCTTACCATCAAGTGTAAGAGACAAAATTGAGCGCTCGGTTGAAGATCAATTAACAAGCACTAACAAAGAAAAATGGAAAACTTGTGACGATTTTGACAAAGAGATTGAAATTATTGAAAACGGCTCTAATACTAACGTGAGAGAATTTGTTTTTGAACTTAACGATATCAGAAATTATTTTAAAGAAACTTATTATCAAAAAAGGATAAAAAACTAGGAGTAAACCATGGCAACATTTAACGTAACGGATGAGACTTTTGAAGAGCAAGTGATAAAAAGCTCGGTTCCTGTAGTAATCGATTTCTGGGCAGAGTGGTGCGGGCCATGTAAACAAATAGGACCAGCTTTGGAAGAGTTGTCTGAGGAATATGGAGAAAAAATTAAAATTGCAAAAATCAATGTTGATGAAAACCCAAATAGTCCAAGCAAATTAGGTGTTAGAGGTATTCCAGCACTCTTTATATTTAAAAATGGGGAAATGATCTCATCCAAAATTGGGGCGGCACCTAAGACAGATTTGAAAAACTGGATTGACGAAAGCACCTAGATTTCAACCCCATTTTCTTTCAAAGCTTGTCCTGCCAAATATAGGGAACCACAGATTAAAATTGAAACTTGTGGGGCCAAACCTTTATCTTGGGAACAAATATTTTTAATAGCATCTCGAATACTATACGCTGGATAGATTTTTTTCCAACCTACTTCTTTAGCGCTTGAAGCGACCACTGTTTTAATTAGTGATGAGGGTTGATGATCAATTTCAACTATACTCAGAGACGAGGCTACGGCCACCATATTTCTTAGAAAAGATCTATAATCTTTATGCGCAAGGCAACCAAAAATGATATGGAGGTTTTTTTTATTCATAAAACCCACACTCTTGCTTAGTTGAATGCTAGCCTCTTCATTATGGCCTCCATCAATCCATAATTTGTTATTAATGTTATAGTTTTTTATCAATTCATACAGACTTCCGTTATTTATCTCTTGGAGCCTAGCTGGCCAGTATGTAGATGTTAACCCCTCACATATGTGTTTTTCGGGGATCTTTAAATAGGTAAGCGTAGAAATAGCGGTCATTGCGTTGCTGATTTGGTGTGTGCCAATTAAGTTAGGAAAAGGATACTCGATACTTTTTTTGCTGAGTTTTTGAATAATGGATTTCCTTGAACTAGAAACGGAGAAACTTTCTGCCGACCAGATAACATGACTATTATTTGACACGCATTTTGCATCAAGTATTCGTTTTACTATTGGAGATTGGTTTGAGATTATAGTAGGAGTGTTTTTCTTAATTATACCAGCTTTAGCGGCAGCAATCTTTTTTATTGAACTTCCCAAATACTCCTTATGATCGAAGGATATTGGAGTAATAATTGAGGCTACAGGGTTTTGAATAACGTTAGTAGCATCAAACTCTCCGCCCAGTCCCACCTCTAAAAGTGTATAGTCAGCAGATGCTCTTGAAAATGCAAGAAAAGCAGCACAGGTAGTTATTTCAAAAAATGTTATTGGCTGAGAGTTATTCACCTTTTCGCACTCATTAAGAACTTCTTTTAACGCATCTTCACTTATTCTTTTGTCCCCTATCTCAATTCTCTCATTAAAGTTCACCAAATGTGGTGAAGTATAGGTATGTGTCCTAAACCCACTTCTTTGCAGCCCAGCTTTAATCATAGCAATAGTGGATCCTTTTCCATTAGTTCCAGCGACATGTAATACAGGAGGTATCGACTTTTCGGGATTGCCCAATTTTCTCAAAAGTCTTTTTACTCTGTCTAATTTAAGATCGATTATTTTGGGGTGAAGTAATTCCAGCCTTTTAAGAATCTCGTCCATTAGGCCCATCAGACTCTGTAATATTTCCCCTAATTGGTGGAGGTTGATTTTTTAATAAATAGATTAATTTTATCAGCTCTTCTCTCAAAAACTTTCTCGATACCACTTTATCAAGCATTCCGTGGTCCAACAAATACTCTGATCTCTGAAATCCCTCTGGTAGTCTTTCCCTAATTGTTTGCTCTATAACTCTTGGCCCAGCAAAGCAAATAAGTGCATTTGGTTCGGCTATTTGCACATCTCCCAGCATTGCGTAAGACGCTGTAACTCCGCCAGTGGTTGGGTTTGTTAATACAACTATATAGGGAAGTTTGGCATCTCTTAACATTTCAATCGCGACTGTTGTTCTGGGCATTTGGATTAGCGATAAAACACTTTCTTGCATTCTGGCGCCTCCAGCAGCAGCAAATAAAATAAAGGGAGATTTATTTTTCACCGCTCGTTTTACCCCTTCTAAAATCGCGTTGCCTACAGCCATACCCATAGATCCTCCCATGAACTTAAAGTCTTGACAGGCTATTATCGTTTTCATACCTCCTAATTGACCTTCAGAAATTGAAATTGCTTCCTTTTGGCCAGTACTTTTTTGTGCATCTTTTATTCTATCAGTATATTTTTTTGTATCTTTGAAATTCAGAGGATCCTGCTCTGGAGCGTCATAATCAATCGCTGAGTATATGCTGTCGTCAAATAATGACTTGAACCGGTCCTTAGGAGACATGTACATATGATAGTTACAACTTGGGCACACATTGAGATTTTGGCTGAATTCTTTATGAAATATCATCGAGTTACAGCTCTCGCATTTAACCCACAATGTCTCAGAGCTACCTTTACGTGAAAATATTGCATTGATTTTTGGCCTAACAAAGTTAGAGATCCAATTCATTTTACATACCAGTTTTTTTTTATATAGTCATTATTGCTAAACTAAAAAATAACATTATACAAAATAAAAATAAACCTACTGTTTTTTCTTAGATAAATAATAGGTACACTCGATATGTTTTATTGGAGATTTGGCATTGAAAAATTTAAGTGGAATGCTCGGAGGTTTCTATCTCTTGCTGTTTTTGAGTGGTTGCTTATCAATTGGGTCAGGACCACTGACAAACTCTATTTCTATTCCTGCAGGTCAATATAAGGTAAAACATAAACTGCCAAGGGGTTTTTGTTTAGATCGAAGCGCTAACAACTCCACTGGGATGCGAGAAACATTGGTGGTCACTAATTGTATAGAAGTAAATAATGGTGATAAACTCTATTTTAGTCGCAGACCAGTTGATACGATAGTTAATATCACATTCACCCAGTCGAGAGTACCAAAAAAAATTTCTCAAAAAAAATATTTATCGGAAATTGCTGATAAAATTGAGTTCAAGAAATTTACTTCTGCAGTCAGCAATAAGAAGCTGATCTACGGTGAAAAGAAGTTACAAAATAAATTTTTCTATGTGAACTTTCAGATGGTTAGTTCCTCAAAACGAAAAGAGTTTGTAAGAAAATATTTTTTCTTAGTAGATCAAAAAGTGGTAGTAATGACAATCGTATCTTTTCACAAGCCGAGGAAAAGTACATATTCTTCATTCGAGGGCTTTATTAAAAAACTAAGCAAACTTAGTTCTTAAATTGTTCAGTTGCCTTTACCAAGGCTGCTGTGATTCCTGGCTCAGACATTGCATGACCTGCTTTTGACACCATAAATAAATTCGAATTTGGCCATAATCTGTGAAGTAACTCAGCTGTTCCAGGAGGACAGATCATGTCATATCGTCCTTGAACTATTATAGATGGTATGTCCAATATCTTATGCATATTGTCTCTAATTTGTTGTGATTTGCTTAAAAACCCAAGGTTCTTGAAATAGTGGTTTTCAATCCTCGCAAAAGCTCTCGCATAATCAGTTGAGGGACTAGAACCAAATCCAGGGCTTTCGAGATTAGCAAGCGCATTCTCCCAAGCTGTCCAAGCTCTTGCAAATCGACCTTGTTCTGTAGGGGAAGATCCAAACAATCTTGAGTGATAGCCTTTAATTATATTTTTCTGCTCTTTTGGTGGGAGCATGTCCCTAAAAGCTCGCCATGCTTCAGGCCAAAACATGCTAGCTCCACCCTCTTTGTAAAACCAGTCTAACTCAGATTCGGTCATAGTAAATACTCCTCGGAGGATTATTTTGCTAACCATTTCAGGATGAGTTTGAGCATAAACTAGAGACAGGGCAGCGCCCCAGCTACCTCCAAACAGAACCAATTTACTTATGCCGAGTTTTTTTCTTATAGCCTCCATATCTGATACAAGATGCCATGTAGTGTTATTCTCCACTGACGCATAGGGTTTGGATCTTCCACAACCCCTTTGATCAAAAAGAACAATGTAGTATGCGTCAGGATCGAAAAACCTACGCATTGTAGGGCTACAGCCGCCACCTGGTCCACCATGCACAACCAAAACAGGTATTCCGTTAGGGTTACCGCATTCTTCATAATACACCTTGTGACCATCACCACTATCAAGAAACCCTTTTCTAAAGGGCTCTATTTCAGGAAACAAGTGGCTTCTCTGTTTGTTGGGTCGGGAAATATTTTGTTCAGGCATTCTTGAGACTAAAAAAAAATGGCATATATCTATTATGTCATGTGTATAGGAACAATTCAATGAAAAGAGTATCATCGATTAATTCAGGAGAAGTTGCAAAGTTCGAGAAATTAGCAAACGAGTGGTGGGATGCAGAGGGTAAGTTCAAACCACTTCATATGTTAAACCCATGTAGATTAGAATTTATAACAGACCACTTATCTCTTCATTTTCAAAAAGATATGGTCCATGAAAAAGAGCCTTTGAAGGGGGTTAAAGTTTTAGACATAGGTTGTGGCGGCGGATTGTTATGCGAGCCGATGGCCAGACTGGGGGCGGAGGTCCTTGGCATTGATGTAGTGGAAAAAAATATTAAGGTTGCCTCGTTACATGCAAAAAAGATGAATCTTGACATAAAATATCGCCATATCTCTGCGGAAGACCTTTTAAGAGAGAAGACAGCATTTGATGTTATTCTCAATATGGAAGTAGTTGAGCATGTGGAAAACCCAGGTTTTTTTATAGAGGTGTGCTCAAATCTTCTAACGAGTGGTGGCATAATGTTTTGTTCAACAATAAATAGGAATTTAAAAAGTTACTTTTTCGCAATTCTGGGTGCTGAATATGTAATGCAGTGGCTACCAAAAGGAACCCACGATTGGAATAAATTCATCAAACCAAATGAATTAAAAAAGTTATTTTGTAATTCCGGTCTAAAAGTAAAAGACACAAAAGGGTTTGTTTTTAATCCAATATCTTGGGGATGGGAACTATCAAAAAGCGACTTTACAGTCAATTACGCAATTTGTGCTAAAAAATGATAATCTAATCTAGCTCAATAACTCTATTCCAGAGCTTATCCAAAACATCTATTTTTTCTTGATCAAACTTAGCTAAGTGTTCCCAATATTTACCATTTTCAACAAAATAACCTAATTTTTCTTCCCACCGGAGCGCTCTTTTTAGTAACTTAGTATTAATCCCTCTTGGTGACCTGTCTTTAGTTATATTTTCTAAACTACTGCGTCTAAAAACTAAGTTACTGCTCGGCCCTTTGGAAAGATTGAAAATTGCGCAACCTTGAGATGTAGCAATAGCCTCTAGGCGAGCAGACTTGGCCTTTAAATTTTTTAAAGTTGGGTCTTTTCTAAGAGGGTCTGGCTTACCTCTTCCATAAAAATGCGTAACTTTCCCATCATAAATCATGTCACAACCTATATATGCTATGGCTTTGGGTTTGAAATACCCTAGAGCCCAATATCCGGCGGTAAAAGACATCGTTCCACCAGAATAAACGAATCCTCCATACTTGTTTTGTATTGGGACATATTGGTCAGAAGTTATTAGTCTTTTGTCCTTATTTTTAGTAGGTCTTCTGTTTTCTGGAAAATCATCAGGAAAGATACAAAAATCCCAATCATTTCTTATATTCCAAGCGTTGTTTATAGCTACTATCGCCCCAGAAAGCTCTTTCTTTAAATTTTGGGCCTCTAAGGCGTCCGGGGCGCTTCCAATTATTAGGATAAGCAAAAGGTCACCTCCTAAACGCTATTTTTTTCGATTGATTCTCGAAAGCTTCTTAAATCGCCTAATAAACTTTTCTTGGTTAAGTGATCGGTTCCTTGAATTATTTCGTCTAATATAGGCTTTATCGATTTCATAGCATAATTTCTAGCATCTATTCCACTTTGACTTATTGAAATACGTTTTTTCCTGGCATCATTCCAGTCAGGGCGAACATGGATGTACCCTAGCTTTTCTAGTTTGTTTAATGTATTAGTCATAGCTCCTTTAGTAACATGAAAACTTCTTGCCAGTTGCAAGGGAGTTTTTTCTGCTTTCGAGCCAGAAAAATGATTTAAAACAGAAAAGCTTGATATATTTAAATCCTTAGGTAGAGCATTATCAAGTTTGTTTCGAGCTAATTGTTCTATAGTGGCTATCTCACTAAGTAGAATTAATAAATTCATATCTTTATTGTTGAATTCTAGCATAAAAACACGCTAATGGTTGTTTAGAAAAAAGTTGGTTTTTTCATCATAAAATATTTTCGGATCAACAATCAATGTTATTTGATATAAATCGAGTTAAAGAAAATAAAATCAGATCAAGAGAATCAAGGTCAAAAAGCTTTCTTTTAAGAAGAGTATTCGGTGATCTTGAAAATCGTATTTTAGATTTACCTCAGGGTTGGAAATGTGGTTTGATCGAAGGATGCAGAAAAAATGACCTTAAAGAGTTAAGCAAAATTAATAAAGTAATCATTTCGGAACTTAGCCACAATACTACTAAAACTCAATCACTTGATTTGTACGCAAATTTAATGCAACTACATTGGTCTAATGATCCATATAGCGATTTTTTCGAAAAAGTTAAATTTTTAAAAACTGAAGGTCACTTTATGTGTTGCTTATTTGGATCAGAGACGCTCAATGAACTTAGAGATTCTTTTTTCAAAGCCGAAATGAAATTATTTGGAGCAGCGACCCCAAGAATTTCTCCATTACCTGAAATACGAGATGTAGGTAATTTGGCTGCAAAGGTTGGTCTCAATAACTGTGTAGTCGATAGAGATATAATTAAGGTTAGTTATAAAAGATTACTAGATTTGTTTTTGGATATCAAAGAAATGGGTGAGACAAACGCAATTCTTGAGCGTCGTAAAACTTTAACAACAAAAAACCTAGTTCAGGAGGTTGAAAAATTTTACTTTAAAAATTATACAGATAAAAAATCAAAAAAGGATACTTACACCATAAGTGCAACTTTTGAAATAATTTTCCTATATGGAAGGAAATAGCAGGATTAAGATTGAAAATGATTTGATATTTTTGAGGTATAGCTTAGTTAATTCGTATCGAAAGAAATTGAAATGAATGTAAAAATGTCAAATGTTCCAAAAGAACATCCTCAGATTTTAGAACAAAAAGTCGGAGTAATTATTGGTAATCTGGGTACACCTGATGCCACAGACTATTGGTCTATGAGAAGATACCTTAAAGAATTTCTTTCTGATAGGAGAGTAATTGATTACTCTCCGTGGGTATGGAAACCAATATTGAACTTAATTTTGCTAAGAAGACCATTCTCCTCTGGTGAGGCATATAAAGAGATTTGGAATAACGAAGAAAATGAAAGCCCACTGCTGACAATTACAAAGGCTCAAACAAAAAAACTGAGAGCTAGGTTCTATAAAGACTATGGTGATAAAGTTTTAGTAGATTTTTGTATGAGATATGGAAATCCTTCTACAGATAGCGTGGTAAAAAAAATGGTATCCAAAGGATGTACAAAAATTCTCTTTTTTCCACTTTATCCACAGTATGCAGCTCCAACAACTGCTACTGCTAATGATCAAGTATTTAGATCACTTATGAATCTTAACTGGCAGCCTTCTATAAGAACGGTATCTCCATATTTTGATAACTCTAATTTTATCAATGCCATTTCAGATTCCATAACGACCGCTTATAAAAAGTCAAAAACAAAGCCTGAGCACCTAGTGATATCTTACCATGGCGTTCCCGAAAGATATCTAATAAATGGAGATCCTTACCACTGTCAATGCCAAAAAACAACCAGGCTTATTAGGGAAAAGCTTAAATGGAAAGAGAGCGAATTAACAACAGCATTTCAGTCTAAATTTGGTCCTGAAAAGTGGGTGGGACCAGCTACCGTTGATCTTGTAGCAGATCTAGCGAAATCTGGAAAAAAAAATATAGCAGTCATAGCTCCCTCATTTTCTTCCGATTGTGTTGAAACGTTAGAAGAGATATGTGGCGAGATTTCAGAAAGTTTTATGGAGGCTGGCGGAAAAAACTTTTTATACATCCCATGTCTTAATGATGAAAAAATCCATATTGATATGTTTTTCAAAATAATCAAAAATGAGCTGCTAGGTTGGATATAGCCTAAGCTTCCTTCTCTACTTCTTTTCCTGTGCTTTGATCTATAACTTTCATCGATAGTTTGCTTTTACCCCTGTCATCAATACCCATTAACTTAACTTTTACATTCTGTCCTTCAGTCAAAACATCTTTTGGGTGGTTTACTCTTTCTTCCGAAATTTGGCTTACATGAACAAGACCGTCTCGTTTTCCATAGAAGTTAACAAAAGCTCCGAAGTCCATCAGCTTCACAACTTTTCCTTCAAAGACTTGACCAACAATAGGGTCTTCAACGATTTCACTTATCATTTTTCTAGCTGTATCTAGGCTCTCTTTGTTTTGAGATGCTATTCTTACTAATCCTTCATCATTTATATCAACTTTAGCGCCCGAAACCTCGACGATTTCTTTTATCACTTTTCCTCCACTTCCAATAACTTCGCGAATTTTATCGCTTGGTACAGTTAGTGACTCAATTTTAGGTGCATATTTTGAAAACTCAGATGGAGTCGACAAAGATTTAGCCATTTCGCCTAATATATGCAAACGAGCTTCCTTTGCTTGATCTAGAGCCTTTTCCATAATTTGAGGAGTAATGCCTGCAACTTTTATATCCATTTGCAAAGACGTTATCCCAGTCTCTGTTCCAGCTACTTTAAAGTCCATGTCACCAAGATGATCTTCATCCCCCAAAATATCTGTTAGAACGGCAAACTTTTTTCCTTCTAGTATTAATCCCATAGCGACACCAGCTACAGGTGCTTTAAGGGGTACTCCAGCATCCATCATTGACAGAGATGATCCACAAACGGTTGCCATTGAAGAAGATCCATTGGATTCAGTAATTTCTGATACGACTCTCACAGTATAAGGGAACTCATCAGACGAAGGTAATACCGCTTGTAAAGCTCTCCAAGCAAGTTTTCCATGGCCAATTTCTCTACGGCCTGGGCCAGCCATTCGACCGCATTCTCCGACCGAGTATGGTGGAAAATTATAGTGTAGCATAAAATTCAGTCTACCTTCTTTATGTAATGCATCAATTATCTGTTCAGAATCCCCGGCGCCTAGCGTTGTGACTACTAGTCCTTGAGTTTCACCCCTAGTAAATAGTGAAGAACCGTGAGCTCGTGGCAATAAACGAGTTTCCGTCTCTATCGATCTAACCGTTGTTAAGTCTCTACCATCTATTCGAGTACCATTATCTAGAATATTGTTTCTAACAACTTCAGACTCTAGTTTTTTTATGAGTTCATTCACTTCATTACCTTCATTTTCTTCATCAGACAGGGAACTCTTGATTTTCTCTACCGCTGACGCCACTGAAGCTTGTCGTTCTTTTTTTTCAGATATTTCAAAAGCTTTCTTTAGATCTTTGGTTCCCGCTTTGGATATCTTGTTATATAATTTGTCATTAAGTTGATACTCAAAAGAAAAGGGTTCGTTTGCAGCCTCTTTTGCCAGATCAATGATCATGTCAATTACTGATGCCATCTGTTCATGTCCGAACTTTACCGCTCCTAACATTTCTTTTTCCGATAATTCGTAAGCTTCGGATTCTACCATCATTACTGCATCTTTGGTTCCAGCAACTACGAGATCAAGTCTTTGCTCATTGTTTTCTTTTAAATTATCCATATCATCTACTGAAGGATTGAGAACATAAGAGTCATTAACAAAACCTACTCTCGCAGCTCCGATTGGACCAAGAAAAGGAGCTCCTGAAAGTGTTAAGGCAGCAGAGGCTGCTATCATTGCGACTATATCGGGGTCGTTCTCTAGGTCGTGACTGAGAACGGTACATGTCACTTGTACTTCGTTTTTAAACCCCTCGACAAATAACGGTCGTATCGGCCTATCGATTAAACGACTGGTCAAAGTTTCTTTTTCTGTCGGTCTAGCTTCTCTTTTGAAAAATCCTCCGGGAATTTTCCCCGCAGCATAATACTTTTCTTGATAATTAACGGTTAAGGGAAAGAAATCTTGGTCAGCCTTTGACTCCTTTGAGTATACAACGGCAGCCATAACCACTGTTTCACCATATGTTGCTATTACAGTCGAGTCTGCTTGTCTAGCGATCTTGCCAGTTTCTAGTGTTAACTTATCGTGTCCCCACTCAATAGTCTTCTTTATTTCATTAAACATATCTTGCCTTTGTTTTGGTAAATTTTACGGACAAAAAACGGGATATTTTATCTTCTAATTTCCAGTCTTTTAATTAGTTCCTTGTAGCGATTCTCGTCTTTCTCTCGCACATAGTCCAAAAGTTTGCGTCTCAAAGAAACCATTTTCAAAAGGCCTCTTCTAGAATGATTATCTTTTTTATGAGTTTTAAAATGCTCTGTTAAATTGACAATTCTCTTGGTCAATATAGCTACCTGAACTTCAGGTGAGCCAGTATCTCCCTTTTTTGTTGCGTAGTCTTTAATTAAAGTTTTTTTATCTTCTTGCGTAATCGACATCGTTATTCTCCATTTTTCTCTACCTACCAGGATGTCGTCCAGTTAGGATTAGTTGTATGGATAGTTATTAGTGTGATTTTACAAAAAAATAAAGAAAAAAATAAATAATACTGGATTACCTGTGATATTCTTTTTTTTTATTATAATGGTTAAGTGTTAAGTTTTCTTCTTACTTTCAAAAATGATCCATCCTTGAAAAGAATGGCTGCAACCCTTCCTTTATATTTTGCGATGAGCTCTTCTCCTTCGATTAGACTGACGGTCGTCGGACATTCTATTGGTTGACCATTTTCCAGCTGTTTTAAAGCATCCATAGAACATTCAAAAATTTTTAGGTTTGGGATGCCTATCTCGATGGCCTTTAAATTTGACTCTAAACTCTCCACAGAAAGGTCTAATAATTTGGACAGATGACACGCCTCTGTAACTTTAAAAGGACCATACTCTAGGCGACTCAAGGTTCTTACGTATCCGAAACACCCAATGAAATCACCTATATCTCTTGCAATTGATCTTACATACCCACCCTTGCTACATTCAAAGTGAACAATGGCTTTACCACTTTCATCGTAAGATTGTAATGAAAGTTCATATACCTTTATACTTCTTGCAGAAAGCTGGAAACTCTCGTTGGCTTTAAAACGTTTGTAAGCTCTTTTTCCCTCAACTTTTACGGCTGAGACTTTAGGAGGGATTTGAAAGATGACCTCTGAATAATAGTTAAGTGCATCCAATATTTCATTTTTTCTTGGAACGTAGAATGAGGCTTTGACAGCGTTTCCAGAAGCGTCATCTGTGTCAGTTTTAACACCATACAAAAATGTAGCTTCATACTTTTTTTTTGATTTAAGAAGATATGGAATTGCCTTAGTGGCTTCACCTAATGCTAATGGCATCAATCCCGTAGCGTCAGGATCCAGAGTTCCAGCATGACCAATCTTTGTTGGGTTCATTTTTCTTTTTAAAACTCTAACGACGTCAGCAGATGTAATGCCGGCCGGTTTATTCACTAAGAGCCATCCGTTGAATATATTCTTATGCACTGCCTACCTAATCTTTTTCAAGAGCTCTAAAAATTTTGTTAGTTTTTTCTATTTGTTCAAAAAGTGTGTCTTCTTTAAACCTTAAATCTGGTAAATATTTCAAAGATACCTCCTTTCCTAGAGCATGCCTGATGGCATTTTTATTTTTACCGAGAAAAGCAGTTAGGTCCTGAGCGTCTATATCATCTAAGGGAAGAACGTATACTGTTGCTATTTTGAGGTCTGCTGAGCAACGTACCTCAGTAACCGATGCTGAATAAATATTCCTATCTTGATCGTAAAAGTTAGAGTCAATTAATATTTTCGCAATGTTTCTTTTAATTAATTCGGAGACCCTCAGTTGTCTTTGAGAAGCCTCGTCTCCAAACCTACCTTTATTTTTTCTTTTTTGCATATTAGCTTCATCCAGTATAACGATTGGTCTATACTAACTACTAAAATTAAATTGGAGATTATTCAATTATTTGTTGAGGAAAAATATGAAAAATCGTTTCAAAGTAAGTGTCTTAGGGGCTTCAGGTCGAATGGGATCTAAAATAATAAAAAAAATTACTGAATCTTCCACCATAGACCTACACTTTGTTGTGGAGCATAAAGGGCACGGATGGATAGGACAAGATTGTGGGGAAAAACTTCTAGGTAGACCTAATAATATTTTGATAACGGATGATTTAAAATTGGCTTTAGAGGGTGCAGAAGCTGTTATCGATTTTAGTACTCCAGACACTTCATTGGAGTGTGTCAAGGTTTGTGCACAGACCGATACTGCCCATATAATTGGTACAACTGGCTTTGACCTAGGACAAGAAAATGAGATCAGCGAGTATGCAGAGAGAGTAGTGATTGTTAAGGCAGGAAATATGAGCCTAGGAATAAATGTATTAACCAGCTTAGTCGAGAAGATTTCATCTTCTCTAGACCAAGATTTTGATATAGAAATTTTGGAAATGCATCATCGAGATAAAGTTGATGCACCCTCTGGGACTGCTTTAATGCTAGGTGAAGCGGCAGCTAGAGGCAAAGGAAAAGGCCTGCCAGAATTGAGAGTAGCAGTACGTGATGGCATATCAGATGGTCGACAAAAAGGCTCAATAGGTTTTGCTTCCCTTAGGGGTGGTGGCGTAGTTGGTGAACACGAAGTTTCTTTTACATCTGACTCGGAACGAATATCTATTAAACATGAAGCATTCTCCAGAGATATTTTTGTAAACGGAGCAATAAAAGCAGCCTTGTGGTCTAAAGAAAAGGATCCAGGTCTATATGACATGTTAAATGTTTTAAACTTGAGGTAGTTAAATACATGAAACCAAATCTTAAATCTTTAGTTTTTTTACTGATATTTAGCTTGCCGTCAGTTGTATTGGGCAATACGTTTACTAATTGTGGAGGGGATTTTAGTGGTTTTTTAAAAGAAACAGAAAGGTATGCAACTGGTATCGGTATAAGTACTGAAGTGGTAAAAAAAACCATTAGACGAGCAGAATTTAACCCGGCCATTATTAAACTTGATAGAAAACAAAGAAGTTTCAAATTGAGCTTCCTTGATTTCTCCAAAAGAGCAATAAATGATTACAGATTGGTAAACGGGAAAAAACAATTCAAAAAATATCAAACTGTTTTTAATAAAGCCTTTGCTATATATGGAGTACCAAAAGAAGTGATTACGGCTTTTTGGGCTATGGAGACTGATTTTGGAGCTGTTCAAGGAAATTTTAATACTCTTAATTCCTTAGCTTCCCTAGCATTTGATTGTAGAAGACCCGAGCTCTTTCAGCCTGAATTCATTGCAGCAATGCAATTGATTGAGCGTGGCGATATTGATTACGATACAAAAGGAGCTTGGGCAGGAGAAATAGGGCAAGTTCAGATGTTACCGCAGGATATTTTGGAATTTGGTATTGACGGTAACAAGGACGGCAAGATTTCTTTAAAGGAAACGCCTGAAGATGCCATTTTAACAGCAGCCAATTTGATAAACCATATGGGTTGGGCAAAGGGAGAGGCTTGGTTAGAGGAAGTGATATTACCGAAAGACTTTTATTGGGAATTAGCGGGATTTGGAAGGGGAAGAGCTCTTAAAGATTGGGAAAACTTAGGCCTTAAATTAAGAAGAGAAAAATTGAAAATAGATGAAAACCTTTATTCAACGCTCTTATTGCCCCAGGGAAAGAAAGGTCCAGCATTTCTGGCATTTAAAAATTTTGAAGTTTATTTGAAATGGAACGATAGCTTCATCTATACCGTTACAGCTGCTCACTTAGCTAAAAGACTTGGTGGAGCAAAAAAATATAAGCATAACAACCCATCTGATATTTTAGATATTGAAGCAATGATAAAATTACAAAACATTCTAAGATCTAAAGGGTATGATGTTGGAAAAGTAGACGGAATACTAGGTGCAAAGACTAGACAGGCTGTTAGGTCGGTTCAATTAGAATTTGGACTTTCAGCAGACAGTTGGCCAACAAAAGAGCTCCTAAGAAAGCTCCTAATAAATTAGCTATATGTTTTGAATAAAATATTTGAACCCACTATCGACAACTTTTTCCAAAGCTTTTTTTTTGTTTATAATTACAGAGCGATGATTTTTCTCAAGGTGTTCTGTTTTCCTCATCGTTGCGGCACATCGGTAAACATGGCATATTTTATGGGCCCAAATTTTATATTCCGGCATGTATGTAAAACGTTGGAATATTCCTTCTTTTTTAAGAACTTTAATGCCCCAACCTGTTTCTTCTATTACCTCTCGATAAAGAGCACGAATGAGGGACTCATTCTCATTGGTGCCTCCTCCAGGTAGTTGAAGCTCTATACCATTCTCTTTAGTTATTTGCTCTGTTAAAATTAAGTCATTCTTTTGCAAAATAATACCATAGGCACCAGCTCTTCTCTGGTATTTAATTTTGTAATTAACTCTTTCACCAAACAGCTTCAACGCTTACTACCGAATTGTTGTTGTTTTCGCATTTAATATTAAATAAACATCAATAAACACTAAATAAAAACGAAGTATATGAAAAACAATTTTTTAGACTCAGTTTTACCATTCCAGATTGATGATAAAAATCTAAGAGGTCGTTTTGCACGAATAGAGAAGTTAGCTTCTGATACAATAAGACATCATCGATTCCCTGATAAAGTTTGTAAACTCCTATTCGAAGCACTACTACTTACTGTTTTAATAGGAGAGATGATTAAAATAAGATGGAGACTTTCATTACAGATAAGAGGCAATGAAAGTATAAAGTTGTTGGCAACAGATTATTATGCCCCAAAGGATAAGGGAAAGCCTGCAAATATAAGAGCATATGCAGATTATGATAAAGAAGCTACGCATTTAAATCTCGATTCAGGATTATTCGCAATTACTATTGATCAAGGGAAAAATATGGAGCCATATCAGGGCATAACCCCAATTATCGAAGGCAGTCTCAGTAAATCAGCTGAAAATTATTTTTTTCAGTCAGAACAAATTAAAACATTCTTTGGCTTGAATATTACAAAGAAGCACAGTGCAAAAAGTGGAAGAAATTGGATTGCCTCTGGGTTTATGTTACAAGCATTGCCAGACGAGCATGATAACAAATATATTGATGACAAAAGTTGGGATATTTTAAAGGAAAGAATAACTGAACAAATAAAAGATTCTATGAATGCAGAATTTAATCAATATCAATTTTTGGATAATATTTTCCAACACAGCGCATTAACAGTATTTAAAGAGACAAAGATAAAATTTGGATGCTCTTGTAAACGAAAAACACTACTCAACACTTTATCTAAATATCCAAAAGAGCAGCTAGAAGATATGTATGATAAGAAGGAAAAAATTTCTGCAAACTGTCAATTCTGTGGACGAAAATTTCAGTTTTCACTTAAACAAATTCTTGATTACTATGAAGGTTGATTTTTCAAAAAAAGAAGAATTAATAGAAAAAATAAGGGGTATTATCAACCCTACTGACTATCATAACGATTTTACGAGAAAAGCGGATACCACCTTTGATTTACACCTTAAACAAAATAGAACAAATATAAATTTACACCCCGCTTCAGTCCTGGTTCCATTACAATATGAAAATTCTATGTGGCAAGTTATTTTAACTCGCCGTTCAATGAATATGAAAAAGCATTCGGGACAAATTTCTTTTCCGGGAGGCAAGTTTGATGATAAAGATAAAAGTCTTGACGTTACAGCGCTAAGAGAAGCTTTTGAAGAAATCGGTTTAAGCTCGCTAAATGTGTTTTTAATTGGTTCTTTACCATCACATGAAACAATAACTGGTTTCAGGATATTCCCGTTTATTGGAATTGTAAGTGGATATGAAATTCAAATAAATAGCTCAGAGGAGGTGTCCGAAGTATTTAAAGTACCACTTGAGTTTTTATTGGATAGTAAAAGGTATTCGGAGCATTCTTTTACTTGGAATGGAGAGAAAAGATCATTTTTGGCGGTTCCTTACGGGCCGTATTATATTTGGGGTGCGACAGCAAGAATTCTTTATAATTTCTCAAAAATTTTCTCAAGTTAGAGAGATAATATGAAAAAAGTGAATGTAGAAAAGGTTTTCGGTTCAGAGCTAAAGGAACTTATGCGTCTACTTAGTTCATCAGGAAAGGAATGCTATATTGTTGGAGGAGCAATTAGGGATTTATTACTCGGGTATAAAAAGTTTAATGATATCGATCTAACCACTTCTTTAAGCGTTGAGCAACTAAAACAAATTTTTGATCAAAACCAAATAAGGTTTGATGATAGAGCACTAAAGTACGGTTGCTTGACAGTTAGAAATAAAAAAAGAAATTTCCAAATAACATCTTTTAGGAAAGACATCCGAACTTTCGGTAGGGCGGCTGATATTGAGTTTGTTGAAAATATTGAAGAGGATGCAAAACGACGTGACTTTACTATTAACGCTATTTATTGCTCCTATAGTGGGCAAATAATCGATCCATTAGGAAATTTAAAAGATTTAAATAAAATAAAGTTAGACTTTATAGGTGATCCTGAGTTTAGAATAAAAGAAGATTATTTAAGGATATTACGATTTTTTCGGTTTGTTGCAGTCTTAGATTTAAAAGATGAAAATGTTCCTTCAAACAAGTTACCGATTATCAAAAAGCATATCAATGGAATAAGTGACTTAAGTTATGAAAGGGTAGCTTCAGAGATTAGAAAAATACTTCTTGCTAGGTCTCCATCTTTTGCTTTAAAGCTCATGAATAAAGTCGATCTTTATAAAAAATTGTTCGGAATTTACTCTCAGTCCGCACTCCTTAAATTAGAAAAATTGGAGAAGAGGTTTAATTTGACACCATCTTTGGTAAGGAGATTATTAGCTCTCGAGATGAAGACCTCGATCCCTCTTATGATAAAAAAAGAAAAAAAATATTTCAATCAATTAAATAATCTATTAGGTCTGGACCATAATCCTAATTATTTAGGGTACAAATTAGGTGAAAAAGCCAGCATAGATTTGCTAATAATAAAAGAAGTCAAAGAAGGATTTATAATAACTGCCGAAGATATAGAGAAAATAAAGAAAGCATCTAGAAAAATTTTTCCAATAAAGTTCTCAGATGTTTATCCTTTGATGAAAAACTTAAATACAACTAAAGAGAAAATAAATCTAATGGAAACATTTTGGATAGGTTCTGGGTTCAAAGCATCTAAAGAAAAGTTGCTAAGTTTGCTGAGCTAAACCCACTCTGCTGTTGGAGGTAAGCTCATTAATACTGCATCTATATTGTGTCCTGTTTGTAAGCCAAACTTTGTACCTCTGTCGTAAACTAAGTTAAATTCAGCGTAAAGGCCCCTCTTTTGTTCTTGGATTTTCTTATCCTGTGGTGTCCAATCTTTCAGATAGTGTTTTTTTACTATCGGTATATAAGCCTCAATAAATGCTTCTCCAACATCTCTGGTGAAAGAAAAATCCTTTTCCCAGTCACCAGTGCAGAGATCATCAAAAAATATTCCTCCTACTCCTCTTGCAACTTTTCTATGTGGTATGAAAAAATATTCATCAGCCCATTCCTTAAACTTTTTGTAGTAACTCTGATTATGCTTATCACATTTCTTTTTCAGAGTTTGATGAAAGAAATTCGTATCGTCGTCATTTTCTATCGACGGATTTAAGTCGGTACCTCCTCCAAACCACCATGCATGGGGTGTCCAAAACATTCTTGTATTAAGGTGTATGGCAGGCGTATGAGGATTTCTCATATGCGCTACAAGGCTGATGCCTGAGGCCCAAAATCTGGGGTCATCTTTGAGCTCGGGGATAGCTTTCCTAGCTGTAATACTCTTTTGTGCTTCTGGTGCAAGGTTTCCATATACTGCAGAAACATTTACGCCTACTTTCTCAAATATTCGACCATCTTTAAGCGTTGCCATGACGCCCCCACCGCCATCTTCTTTGTCGTCTGTTTCTCTTATTGTACTCTTTCTCTCAAATTTTTTTGCCGCCACATCACTCTTGGGAAACAATTTTAAGTGATCTTCTTCTAATATTTCAAACTCTTCGCAAATTTTATCCCTTAAATCTTTGAACCATTTTTCTGCCTGATCTTTTTGTTGCTGACCTATCATCATATTCCCAATTTTTCTAATCTTAAAAAGACAATGCTATTAATAAGATAGCATACGAAGTACTTTTAGATAAATGAAAATAAGATTAGATCAATATATTATGGAATTGGGTCTGGCAGGATCAAGAAATAGGGCTCAGGAGCTGATAAAGGAAGGATTTGTTTTATTAAATGGAAAAATATGTAACAAACCTGCAAAAGAAATTATAACAGGATCAAGTGTTTCTATAGTTGAACAACAGCAGTGGGTAAGTCGAGCCGGAAAAAAATTGTTTGAAGCTCTAAAAAGTTTTGAGGTGAAGGTTGAGGGGAAAACGGCCTTGGATGTAGGCTCGTCCACGGGTGGCTTTACACAAGTTCTGCTTTATGAGGGAGCAGAAAAAATTACATCGGTCGACGTTGGAACAGATCAGCTTCATTCAAGTCTAAGAAATGTCGCACGGATTTCTTTATTAGAACAAACGGATATAAGAGACATTTCATCAAGACTGAAAGATTCCTTTGACCTAGTTGTTGTAGATGTTGCTTTTATTTCATTATCAAAAATTATTACAGATATAGAAACTGTTGCAAGAAAAGAGGGGGATATTATTTTATTATATAAACCTCAATTCGAAGTTGGAAAACAGAATATTTCAAAAAATGGTGTAGTAAAAAAGGAGACAGACACTCAGAAAATACTTGGTCATTTCCTTAAATCCTTGGAAAAGAGTAGTTTATATTTTGTAAAGTGCAGAAAAGCGTATATTACTGGAAAAAAAGGCAATCAGGAAATTTTCGTACATCTAAAAAAGTGCTGATTGCTATAATATAGTGCCAGAATTGGGCCCAATTTGGCCCCTATGTAGTAAAAAATGATCCAAAATAATACATGCTACCATAGCTTCTCCTACTGGCACTGCTCTTATTCCTACACACGGATCATGTCTTCCTCTTGTCGAAACTGTGGTTGAAGATCCTGATTTTGTAATTGACTTTCTCTCGCTTAAAATTGATGACGTCGGCTTGACAGCAAATCTTGTAACAATATCCTGACCCGAAGTTATACCACCCAAAACACCTCCGGCATTATTGGATGTAAAAGAGATTTTTTCGTCCTTAAAAAAGATTTCATCAGCATTCTCTATTCCTTCAATCTCAGCAGCTCGCATACCAATGCCTATCTCAACACCTTTCACAGCATTTATGGACATCAGACCACTTGCTAGATCTGAATCCATCTTTGCGTATAAGGGCGCTCCCAGCCCTGCGGGTACGCCCTTAGCAATGATTTCAATCATTGCACCAACAGAATTACCACTCTTACGAAGTTCTTTTATATATTTCTCCCAATTTGGAACCATAGTTTTATCAGGACACCAAAAGTCATTTTCTTGAATTGTAGTTTCAGAAAAATTTTCTCTATCAATTTCCAATTTTCCAATTCGGATCAGATAGCCTGTTATCTCTATGTCTGGAGCGATATCTGCTAGAATCTTTCTAGCTATTCCTCCAGCCGCTACTCTAGATGCTGTTTCTCTTGCTGAAGATCTTCCGCCTCCTCTATAGTCTCTTATTCCATATTTAAGGTGATATGTAAGGTCTGCGTGACCTGGTCTAAATGTATTTGCAATTTCACTATAGTCCTTTGATCTTTGATCTTGATTTTCAATGAATAGTTGAATTGGAGTGCCTGTGGTTACGCCTTCAAATGTTCCTGAGAGTATCTTAACCTTATCCAATTCTTTTCTTTGGGTCGTATATTTGCTTTGGCCCGGCCTTCTTCTGTCTAACCAAGGTTGTATATCGGCTTCACTAAGTTCTACGCCGGGCGGGCACCCATCAACTGTTGCTCCAATTGCGCTCCCGTGACTTTCCCCCCAGGTAGTTACTTTAAAAAAGCGGCCAAATGAATTAATCGACATTTCCAACAATCTTTCTATTTAGATTTTTGTCAGTAAATAAATCAATAATAGATGAAAAAAGCTTGCTGCCTACTAAATTAAACTTTTTTGTACTTGTGTGGTGCCCAAAGCTTTTTATTCGTAAAATATAACAATACAGAAAGAAGCAATAGTAGTAGTACCGCCCTAAAGCCCGTTTCCTTCCTCACGTTCAACTTTGGCTCCGCAGCCCACATTAAAAATGCCGCTACATCTTCAGCTTCTTGCTGGAGAGTAGCCTCAGTTCCATCCATATATTCTACATCGTCGCCCCAAAGAGGCTGAGACATAGCAATCCATCCACCAGGATACAATTTGTTGCCATATAAAACAGAGCCAGCTTGCTCTTTCTCTTCTTCAGTATAACTTTTCAGCAGCGAAACAATATATTCCGCCCCTCCCACGCGCGCTTTAGCCATTAGGCTTAAATTGGGAGCGTTTTCCACCATTGATCCGCTAAAGTAATCAGAGGGTACCGCGCTCCTATCATCGTCAATGTCAGGGTCATAAACATCAAACTGAGCAGCATACGCTTTCACTTGCTCAGGAGGTAATTCAGGTCCACCCTTGTCACCAAGATTACGATATGCCACATGTGTCAGCCCATGACACCCTGCGCATACCTCAGTGAAGACTTGAAGTCCACGCTGTAATTGCTTTTTATCATATGTCCCAAAGACTCCTTCAAATGAAAAATCGACGTTATCTATTTTTCCAACTGGCCCAGCGGAATAGGCCTGACCTATAAAGATTAACTGAGTTAGTAGGACAAATTTACAAATAACGCCCTTTATGAAAGTCTTATTCTGCAGGTTCATACACACCTCCGTTGGGTGAACTTTCCTTTGCTTCCCTTTTCTCCAATTTCTTGTTCCAATCTTCCTCTATTGTTTTGGGTTGCTCATCTGGGGTTTCAGTGATCCCCAGTAAGGGAAGTATAATTAAAAAGTAAGCAAACCAATAACTGGACCCTATAAGGGATATTGTGGAATAGGGTTGTTCTGCGGGTTTAGCGCCTACCCAGGTCAGAACAAAAAAATCTAAAACTAATAACGCAAACCACCACTTGAATTGAGGTCGATATCTTCCGGAGCGAACAGAGGAAGTGTCTAGCCATGGAGCAAGCGCCATCACTGCAATTGCACCAAACATAGCGAGAACTCCAAAAAATTTTGCATCGATTATTCCCCCTGATATGAATGAAGTGAATTGTACGATCCACACATCAGCAGTGAAAGCACGAAGAATTGCATAGAATGGCAAAAAGTACCATTCCGGAACAATGTGGGCTGGTGTTACTAGAGGATCAGCTTCAATGTAATTATCAGGGTGCCCAAGATAATTTGGAATAAACCCCACGATAGCAGCGAAGATTGCCAAAATAATCGCAAGTGCAACAAGGTCTTTCATCACGAAATAAGGAAAAAATGGAAGAGTGTCTTTCTCTGCCTCTTCTTTGGATCCCCGCCTAACCTCTACGCCGGTTGGGTTATTATTTCCAGTAGTATGAAAAGCCCATATGTGTGTAGCAACTAACCCGAGTATAACAAATGGTAGCAAGTAATGTAGGCTGAAAAATCGAGTTAACGTAGCATTATCTACTGCTGGACCGCCTAACAGCCACGTCTGAAGTGATTCCCCTACGAACGGGATAGCTCCAAACAAACCGGTAATAACTGTAGCCCCCCAGAAAGACATTTGACCCCAAGGAAGTACATAGCCCATAAAGGCTGTCGCCATCATCGCCAAATAAATCAACATACCTATTATCCAGGTTACTTCCCGAGGTTCTTTGTAGGAACCATAATACAATCCCCTAAAGATATGCATGTAAACAGCTATAAAAAACAGAGAAGCGCCATTAGCGTGGATGTACCTAATAGCCCATCCACCATTCACATCACGCATTATATGCTCAACGCTGTCAAAGGCATGATCGACATGGGGCGTATAGTGCATCACTAAAATAATACCGGTGATTATTTGAAGGACGAGACAAAAAGTGAGAACTATCCCCCATATCCACATCCAGTTCAAATTCTTTGGAGTCGGAATCATTAAGGTGTCATAAACAAGTCTTCCGACAGGTAGTCTATTGTCCAACCAAGTTTCAAATCCTTTTTTTGGTTCATATTTATCGTGTGGTATGCCGCCCATTTTTCTATCCTTTGTCTCTTAACCTAGTTTTAATATTCCGTCATCGGACAACGATGCAACAGGAATAGGTAAATTTGTGGGAGCTGGTCCTCTTCTAATCCTACCAGCTGTATCGTAATGCGATCCGTGACAGGGGCAAAACCATCCCCCAAAATCTCCTGCATCGCCAAGCGGGACGCATCCCAGATGTGTACATACTCCCATCATCACTAGCCACTCGCCGTTTTCATCAAGCGTCCTAAATTTATCCGATGCATCACCGTCTTTTAGATTAGCGTTTTGAGCGCTTTTATCAGGCAAATCTTCCAAGCTTACCTCTCTTGCAGCAGAAATCTCTTCTTCGGTACGCCTTCTGATAAAAACGGGTTTTCCTAACCATTTTACTGTTAACTGTGATCCTGGCTCTAAATCATTCACATCTACTTCTATGGATGACAAGGCCGCCACATCAGCTGAAGGATTCATTTGATTGATTAGAGGCCATGTTGCTGATCCAACCGTTATTGCCCCAACAGCAGCGGTTGAAATATAAAGGAAATCACGCCTATTGCTTTTTTTATTCTCTTTGTCGCCTTCCATATACTTTCCAATCTATTTCTCAGTATTCTATAGGGGTTATATATGTTAATTTAATATTTTTCAACAGATTGTCTATTGGACTTTAAGACGCACTGTATTTTTAAATTCATGTATAGTAAATATATGAGAATTTCTATTTTTCAACCAGATATACCTCAAAATTTAGGAGCACTTCTTAGGGTTTCTGCTTGCCTTGATGTGCCATTGGACATAATCGAGCCATGCGGATTTGCTTTTTCTGAAAGGAAATTGAAAAGGACCGCAATGGACTATATTAGCCATGCTGACTTTAGAACGTTCATTGATTATCAATCATTTAAGAAACAGCAACAAGAGGAAACCCCGAGTTCAAGAGTGATTCTTCTGACAACGAAAAGTAAAAAAAATTATTTAGATTTTAGATTTCAGAAAAATGACCGACTGATGCTAGGTAGAGAAAGTGCCGGAGTACCTGAATATGTTCACGAATCGGTGGATGACGCTGTTACCATAGAGATGCCAGGCAAAGGGCGGTCTTTAAATGTTGTAGTCAGTTGTGTGATGGTTTTATCAGAAGCTTTAAGACAAACTAGGGACTTGTAATGTTGTATAACTTAGTGGTTATATGACAGTAAGAACAAATTGAAAATGGAATCGTAAATATGTTAGATCAAACAAATCTCAGTGTTATGCTAAAAAACAAAAACCTTCTCAAAAATAAAGCATACATTAACGGTGCTTGGGTAGATGCAAAAAGTGGAAAAACTTTTGAAGTGGTTAACCCTTCTAATGGGAATTTAATAGTAACTGTTCCCGATTTAGACGTTAACGATGCTCGAATTGCAATTGATGCTGCGTACGAAGCTTTCCCCAATTGGAGTAAAAAGACCGCGAAAGAGAGAAGTATAATTCTAAATAAGTTCTGCAAACTAATGTTAGAAAATGCAGATGATCTAGCTGCAATCCTTACCGCTGAAATGGGAAAACCGTTGGCAGAAGCAAAGGGAGAAATTACTTATGGAGCTAGCTTTATTGAGTGGTTTGCCGAAGAAGGAAAAAGAATTTACGGAGAAACCATTCCCGGACACCAAGAAGACAAAAGAATAATAGTGCTGAAGCAGCCAGTGGGCGTCGTCGCTGCTATAACGCCTTGGAACTTTCCTAATGCAATGATTACCAGAAAATTGGGCCCAGCACTGGCTGCAGGTTGCTGTTTTGTAGCAAAAGCTCCAGAAGACACTCCATTATCCGCTTTGGCCCTTTGCGATCTTGCAGAAGAAGCAGGAATTCCAAAAGGAGTATTCTCTATTCTAACTACTTCTGATCCAGTCGAAATAGGCAAAGAACTATGCTCAAATGATAAAATTCGAAAACTAACTTTTACTGGATCAACAGAAGTTGGAAAAAAATTGCTAAAACAAGGAGCGGACCAAGTTTTAAAGATGTCAATGGAGTTAGGTGGTAACGCACCATTTATTGTATTTGATGATGCAGATATTGATAAGGCGGTTGAGGGGGCAATAATTTCTAAATTCAGAAATAATGGTCAAACATGCGTGTGCGCAAATCGAATTTACGTTCAGGATGGAGTGTATGATATGTTTGCGAAGAAGCTGGAAGAGGCCGTTTCGAAGATGGTGGTAGGGGACGGTTTCGCTACATCGAGCACCCTTGGTCCTTTGATCACGAACGAAGCCCTCAAAAAGGTTGAGGAGCACATTAAAGATGCCTTAGATAAAGGAGCCACAGCTCAATGCGGTGGAAAGAGACATAGCATTGGCGGCACGTTCTTTGAACCAACGGTATTAACTAATGTTGATAAGTCGATGTTAATTGCGGAAGAAGAAACTTTTGGGCCCGTTGCACCTTTATTCCGATTTAAAGATGAAGACGATGTTATAGAACAAGCTAATAATACTATATTCGGTCTGGCCTCTTACTTTTATGCATCAGATCTCAAGCGTGTTTGGAAAGTAGCAGAAGCTTTGGAATACGGTATGGTAGGAATAAATACTGGCTTAATCTCTACAGAGGTGGCACCCTTTGGGGGAGTTAAACAGTCTGGACTTGGTCGCGAGGGATCGCACCATGGGATTGAGGAGTATTTGGAGATGAAATATCTGTGTCTATCGCTCTAGTCTCTTGCGATAAGGCTGTCAGCACTATAACTATCTACCTTTAGTGCATAAATTTCGCCTGTTTTGAGAGGGGTGCTCGTAGTAATTTCAGTGAAATCTTCAGCCCGTCCTTTGAACTCAGACTCCATCAGAACCGACAGCGTCTTTTCTTTTAGTTTTGCAAAATGCTGTACTTTTTTTCGCTGAGCTAGATCTCTTAGGGCCTTTGAACGCTTAGATATTTCATGATTATTGACTTGTGGCATCCGACTCGCAGGGGTGTTTGGACGTCCAGAGTAAGGAAAGATGTGAAGCCAGCTTATATCGCACTCATCTACAAGTTTAATAGTATCTAAAAACATTGTATCGCTTTCTGTAGGAAAGCCTGCAATTAGGTCTGCACCGAATGTCAGCTCAGGTCTAGCGGCCTTTAGGTTTCTGCATACATCAATTGCCTGCTCTCTGGAATGCCTTCTTTTCATTCGTTTTAGTATTAGGTTGTTACCTGATTGCAGAGAAAGGTGGAGATGCGGCATCATCCGTTTATTGGTTTTAAAAACATGTAGGAGATTGTCATCCATTTCACTAACATCTAAAGATGAAAGCCTCAGGCGAGGTAAGTCAGGTATTTCATTTAGGATATTATTTACTAAATCACCAAGCTTATCATTTCCAGCGATATCAGACCCCCAGCACGTAATGTCGACACCTGTTAAAACGATTTCTTTAAATCCTTTATTAACGAGATTACGAATTTTTTCTAAAATCGTGTCCATGGGAACTGATTTTGAAAGACCTCTGCCTTGAGGAATAATACAAAAAGTACAAGAGTGGTTGCATCCATTTTGAATTTCCAAATAGGCTCTAGATCTTTTTGTGAAGTTGGGAAGAATATTTGTCTTCTCTTTTTTAAGTTTTCTGACCGAATCCCCCAAAAAACCTGATCTCCCACTTTTTTTTATTTCACCCCAAATTGATTCATCGAGTTTAACGTCATTTCCAACAACCACATCGACTTCAGGCATTCTCATGTAGGTTTCTTTTTCAATATGCGCATCACATCCTGAAACAATAACGGTATTGTGCGGGGAGGATTTTTTAAGCTGGCGAACATATTTCTTACTATTCTTGGAGGCTTCTTTTGTTACTGAACAGGTATTAACGAAAGTAAGATTTTTAAAATCTAATTTTTCTGTTATTGATTTTATTGTTTCAGTCTCGAAAGTATTTAGGCGGCACCCAAGAGTTTTAAATTTCATCGCTACTCAGTCCCGAATCAAATTGTAGATGCCAGAAAATACATGCTTGGTCGGTCCAGTCAACCACACACCCGTCACTTTTTTCTCTACTTCCACGGTTCCTCCATCAAGTTCTACTTTAACTCTATTGTCAAGTAGGTCTCTTCTGATGCCTGCATCAACTGCTGCACAAGAGGAAGATCCAGATGCTAATGTGATACCTGCCCCACGCTCCCACACCTTTAATTTGATATGAGTTCTATCTAAGATTTTTACGAATTGAACGTTTGTTTTTTCGGGAAACAAAGCATTATTCTCAACAGTGGGACCTTTACTTTGAACATCTATTTTATTCAAGTCATCAACAAAAAACGTGCAATGAGGGTTGCCAAAGTTTGTTCCAGTTGGCTCTCCTTCGATTGGAAGATTTAAAGTTGAGACTTTCTTAGACAACGGTATTTCATCCCAAGCTATCTTTGGTTGACCAATATTAACCGATATCAATTCATTATTTTTTTTATGGCACTCTATAATTCCATTTTGAGTTTCAATATTAAGTGTTTCTGTTCTGGTCTCCGCAAATAGAATGGTAGCTATACATCTTGTAGCATTTCCACAAGTTGCAGAAACAGAGCCATCTGAATTCCAAAAAAGAGCATAAGCGGAGACGTTATCTTTATTGTTATCATCTATAACAACAAGCTGATCACATCCAATACCATAATGTCGGTCACAGAGCAGTTTAATTTCATCATTATTTAGTTCCAATTTTTGATCGCGATTGTCAATAATTACAAAATCATTTCCACAACCGTGCATTTTGGTGAATTTTAGTTTCAATCACTTCTCCGTAATGTTCTAAACTATAAGTAACCTAATTTTGTTTTAACGTCATTTAATATAATTGAAGACTTGACCAAATAGTAAGTAAATAATAAAACTCAAGTGTGGGCCCGTAGCTCAGTTGGTAGAGCAACTGACTTTTAATCAGTGGGTCACAGGTTCGAACCCTGTCGGGCTCACCATTAAGTCAAGGCCTTAGCTTATATTAGTTAGTCTTATTGGTTTCAGGAACTAGCCAGGGAACAAAATTGTATTCAATTTCCCAATTTGCAACTATTTCTTCTGACCTTTGAGTTTCAAAGCTTTAGGAAATATAACTTATTTACCATTTCGCTAAATAGATATTTTTTTAAGTAACCCTCGTTGCGTCATACTGATTACATTCTCAGCTAAATTTGGAAATAAATTTCTCCAGATTTTATACGCAACCGCCTCGATATAACTTTCTAATTTGAAATCTTTTCTTTCTATATCAGTTATTGACTCAACAAGATAATAGGAAGCCATTTTTTTCGAAACTTTATTCAGCATAGAACCGAGATCTGTTCCACATGAAATCACTTCTTTTTTTCTAAGTGCAATATTATTTGGCAAATACTTTTTCGCTATATTTCGCAAAGCTATCTTATTTTTTAGTAAATTACCTTTATCAACTTTCATCTCTATCGGTAACTTTCTTGCATTATTGATAACATAGGCATCTTGATAAGGAACTCGAGCTTCGATACTAGCTGCCATTGATGCGTGGTCCACCCTTCTATTGTGGGTTAACCATAAAGTTTTGAGATCCGTGGACATCATTTTATCAGCATTTTCAGAAGACTCTTCTAAAGCCAACTGATATTTATCATATCCACCAAATACCTCATCTGCACCCTCTCCGAAGAGGACGACCTTAAGTCCATCTCCATAAGCTTCTCTAGATATAAAATAAGTAAAGAGCCCACCTAAAATTAACTCAGATTGAAAAGTCCCTAATGATTTTACAATTTTTGGAAACGCGTTTTCAATATCAAGATCGCTTACTTTTACTAATCTTAGGGGTAAGTCAAGAT
The DNA here is from genome assembly GCA_902611475.1 of uncultured Alphaproteobacteria bacterium. Taxonomy (GTDB): domain Bacteria; phylum Pseudomonadota; class Alphaproteobacteria; order Rhodobacterales; family Rhodobacteraceae; genus CACIJG01. Next base: position 19,929 of record CACLZW010000002.1, on the reverse strand, counting down.
ATCTTGATACTTCTTTTGCAGCTTCAAGGTCTGGCCCCCCACCAGTATCAATAGTGTAGCAGTTAAATGAATGTCCCTTTGACTTTGCTAGTGCACACAATAAAGAACTGTCAACACCACCACTTAAGCTACACCCCCATTTTACCTCCTTTGGAATATGACTAGTAACTGTGTCTAATAGAAGGGCTTCAGTATTATTGAACTCTAATATCTCAGGCTTTATTTTGCCTCTGAAGGTATGATTTATCCACACCTCTCCAGGTGGGAAAGCTGTGGCGTAGGATAAAAGTGGTTCTGGAATTGCGTTTAAGGAGCTCGAGAAAATGACCATATCTTCCATATTTACCCAATACAATGGTTTTATTCCTAAAATATCCCTTGTTACCAATAGCGATCCATCTCGTTTATCAACCAATACGATAGAAAACATACCCCTTATGTAATTAATAAAACTTTCTCCTTTTAACTCGTACAATTCAAGCAGAACAGCAGCCTCATTTTTAGATTTAACTTTGAGGGAAAAACGAGTTATGAGCTCTTCTGTGTTATAAATAGCACCATTAAAAACACAAAAAGTAAATTGGCTAGATGAAAAAACAGGTTGTGACCCTTGTTCTAAATTGCCTGTTATTGCTAGCCTATTTACTGATACTCCAATATCTTCGAAAGTTTCTATAGCATTTTGATCAGGTCCTCTTTCCTGATGTTGAATAATACTGTTTTCAAGCCAATCCATTACAAATGGTTTGCACGCAAATATACCGCACATAATAAGTTTTTTCTCAGTTAGTTTTTCTTCTTTGCATTTTACGGAATTAAAAACGCAGAGTAACATTAAAACATGAAGTCATAAAATTAAATTTTTATTGAGACTATTAAATAGAGAGGTAGAGTTAAGGTGACTAAAATAAAAGCTATGTGTAAATCAATTATCAATTCCTAAAACATGTACCTTTTTTGCTGAAATGTGACACACCAAGAAGGCACAAATTTTTAAAAATTAAAAAATTTACATTTTTTTTAAGCCGTTTAATTTCTTGATAAATATAATTGTTTAAGATGTAATTAATTAATACAGGCAATAATTTACTAGTTCTCCTGTCGGACTGACCACTACACTCAAATACTCTCGATAATTATAAAACCCTAGTTTAATTTTTTAAGATTATAGTAGATCAACTATTTCCCTGGGCATGCCTTTATCTCCAACAATACCCATTAACGCATTAAAAAAACCCTCTATTTGTTCTTTCTTTACATTTCTTGTAATAAAAACGAGCTTTGTTTGTCTATCGCTGTCAGGCCATTTTTCCAACCAATGAACAGGATGAAAAATATGCTGGACACCGTGAATAACTGCTGGGCGATCTCTACCCTCGATATTAATTATTCCCTTTAACCTAAGTAAGTCTGGCCCCATTTGTGCCATTAACAAGTCCTTAAACAAACCAAATGCCATCATGTTGACAGGCTTATCGCTAGTCATAGAAAACGCTTCAATATTTTCATCGTGCCGATTTACATTAACATGGTGGTCATGGTCGTGGTGGTGATGGGAGTCCATACTCTCTGCAGCAAGCCATTCCTTTACATCTCTAGACTTACTAAAAGGATCGTATGCGTCCAAACTAATTAACTCTGAAATTGAAACTTTGCCAAAGCTACTTTTGATAATTTTTGTCGAAGGATTTATTGCTCTTAAACGATTTTCCAAAGATATTTCTTTATCTTTTTCTATTAGATCAATTTTACTGATTATAATGCGTTCGGCCAGGGCCGCTTGTTTGACTGCTTCTGGTTGTAAATCTAATGTTTTTTCTCCATTTGTGGCATCGACTACTGTGATTACACCATCAAGAGTATAAGTTCTCTGTAAATCTATAGAACTAATCAAAGTGTGAATAATGGGAACTGGGTCAGCTAGTCCCGTCGTTTCTATTATGACTTTATCAAAATAAGAAATGTCTCCTTTCGACATTTTATCGATTAAATCGAGCATTGTTTTCTGGAGATCGCCTTGAATAGTACAGCAAATACACCCATTTTGTAGCTCGACAATATTCTCATCGCTTCGTTCTACCAAAGCATGGTCTAGTCCAACCTCACCAAACTCATTAATGATTACCGCTACATTTTTCATTTCTTTCTTTTTAAGCAAAGCAGAGAGCAAAGTCGTTTTGCCACTTCCGAGAAAACCTGTAATTACTGTTACTGGTTTAGGTGCAAACTTATTCATACCATTTCAACTTTCTTTTTTGTTTTTTATTACAGCAGAAAATTGTTCTGCAAAAAAGCTTAAGACCAATGTGATTATAAAAATTAATGACGCTACGCATACTATAGAAGGGCCAGTTGGAGTATCAAAAACATAAGAGGCATTCAATCCTAATATTGCCGATAACATTCCTATCAAGGACGCAAATACGGCCATCTTTTCAGGAGTCGAAACAAGTGAACGAGCAGATGCAGCTGGAATAATTAACATGGAGATGATAAGTAAGACACCTACAACTTTAATTCCTACTGCAACCACTATTGCTAGTCCTATAGTGAGCGCATAGGTCTCTCTCTTGGGATTTAGCCCACTTGAGGCAGCTAAATCTTCGTTCAACGTACATAATAAAAGTGCTGACCAACGCCAAAATAACAGAACAAAGACAATGACCAAGCCTATCCATATAAGAAGTATATCTGTTTTTGATACTGATAGAATATCCCCAATTAGGTAGGCCATAAGTTCAATGCGTACTCCAGAGATGAAGGAAACAACTACTAGCCCTGTAGCTAATGACATATGTCCGGCTACCCCCAAGAGAGTATCTAAGAAAAGGGAGCGCCCTTGAGCCAACGTTACTAGTGAGGTCATTAAAAGAGATACAAAAATTGCGCCCAAAAATACAGAAAACTCAAACATTAAAGATAATGATACGCCTAGCAGCGCAGCATGTGCGGTCGACTCACCAAAGTAAGCCATTCTGCGCCATACAACAAAACAACCCAATGGCGCAGCCGCGAGAGCAACACCCATACCACCAAGAGCGGCTCTAACCATGAAGTCATCAAGCATTTAAGCGCCTTTTCCTTCATGGCTATGGTTATGGTGATAGAGAGCTAATGTGCCTTCAACTTTTGATCCAAACATGGATGCATATTCCGGCGAAGCAGCCACCGATTTTGGTTCACCTTGACAGCAAATATGACCATTGAGGCAAATCACTCTATTTGATGCACCCATCACCACATGCAAATCATGACTTATCATTAAGATAGCGCACCCAGTGGTTTCCCGAATTTCTTCAATTTTTTTGTAAAAAGCTGCTGAGCCTGGTTGATCCAACCCTCTAGTGGCCTCATCAAGCAATAATACGTCTGGCTCATTCATTAAAGCGTGCCCCAATAGCACGCGTTGCAATTGTCCCGCAGACAAATTACTGATTTGGCTCGATAGTAAATCATCCGAATCCAAAATCTGTTGAGCTCTTAAGAAACCTTGGTCATTTCGATTTTTTGCAAGCTTTAAAAAGCGCTCAACGGTCAATGGAAGAGAACGATCTATATTCAATAATTGTGGTACGTATCCTATTTTTAAATTTTGCTTAATTACCACACTGCCGGATTTAATTGGTATTGAACCGATAATAGCTTTGAAAAGGGTTGTTTTTCCTGATCCGTTTGGACCTACTATTGTAACAATTTCATTTTTACTTAACGTAAGAGTTACATTTTCGAGTACTTTTTTTCTGCCATATGCCACGTTTAGATTTTGTATTTCAATAAGCATTATATTGTTGCCGCTCTTGAGCACGTTGTGCAAACTCCCGTCATTTCAACCGTAGTTTTTTCAACCTCAAAATTGTCTATACTGGGATTAGCGAAACTAATTCCACTTTTCTTTTCGTCGACCTCGGCTACTTTTTCACATTTTCGACATATCACAAATGCAGGAGAATGAGAGTGATTTGGATTTGGGCAGGCTATAAAAGCATTCAGACCTTGTATTTTGTGAACAAAACCATGTTCCATAAGGAAATCGAGCACTCTGTAAGCAATCGGAGGAGATGACGAAAAGCCGTCCCGCCCCAAAGCTTCTAGAATTTCGTAAGCTCCAAGAGGCTTATGATCTCTAATTAGAATTTCAAAAACTTTTCGACGTAAAGGAGTGAATTGTAGATTTTTCTTTAAAAAGTAATTCTCTATCTGTTCTATTGCGTCATCGAAGCACATTCCATGATCATGATCATCAAATATTTTTGATGTAGTTTTTCCTTCTCGTTTTTTCTTCATTGCCAGTTAATTTCTCAGATTTCAGCTTTACTTTAAATATTCGTTAAGTTATATCATAACATGTTATAACATAACACTATCAGTTTAAATACCTTATGGAGAGCAAAATGTCTAATAAATTTCTTTCAACAACGTCAGCATTTCTTTTAAGCACCAGCATGCTCGTTGCAGATGTGCCAAAGGTAACAGTAGATATTGCACCGGTCCATTCTTTGGTTTCTAAAGTAATGAATGGTGTTGGTAAACCGGAATTGATTATTCCGGCAGGAGCGTCTCCCCATGAATACCAACTTAAACCCTCGAACGCAAAATCACTACAGAACGCAGATATTGTTTTTTGGATAGGGGAAGACCTTACACCATGGCTTGAAAAGGGATTATCGAGCCTAACACAAGATGCTTCGATAACGTCTCTTTTAGGCGTTGATGGTATAAAACTCCTAAGTTTCCGTGAAGGAGCATTGTTTGAAGCACATGATCACGGGGACCATGACGACCACGATGATCATGATGACCATGACCATGGTAAGGAGAAACATGACGACCACGATGATCATGATGACCACGAAGGTCATGATCATGGAGAGCACGATCCACATGCCTGGCTTTCGCCGCAAATCGCTAAGGTATGGTTAAATGTTATTGCCGCTAAGTTATCTGAAGTGGATCCAGATAATGCTGCAAAATATTTCTCGAATGCAAAGTCGGCTAGAGATAATGTTGATTCGTTGGTATCTGAGGTAAATTCCATACTAGATCCAATGAGAGAGAAGAAATTTGTTGTTTTTCATGATGCTTACCAATATTTTGAAAGAGATTTTGGTATAAGTGCCTCTGGAGCAATTTCATTGGGAGATGCTTCTGATCCAAGCCCCGCTCGCCTAGCTGAGATACGCAAAAGAGTAGTAGATGAAGCTGTGGAGTGTGTGCTTGCAGAGCCACAATATAATCAGGGTACAGTAAAAGCTGTTGTTGAAGGGACTAAGGCAAACACTAGTGTTATTGATCCACTGGGAGTTAACTTGGAGGCTGGTCCAAGTCTATATGAAAACCTCATTCGAAACTTGGCAACCAACTTGGCTAAGTGCTTCTAAAGAAAAAATACCAACCCACTTTTAAGTGGGTTGGTTAATAGCCTATTTTTACTCATTACAGCTTAACTTGATTAATGTGTTGATCTTTGTTACCGTCGGGTATGCAAAATGAACTTATATTGGAGCGGATTCAAAACCTTCGTGGGCGAAAACCGTATGAAGAAAAGAAAGCGGCAAAGCTAGGGTTTGCGTCACTTTATGAGTATTTTGAAGACAAAATTTCAAAAGAAGCTAAGGCGTTAGAAGCGGATCAGGCTCATAGAACTAAAGTAAAAAAAACAATAAAGACGAAAGCGGTAGCAAAAAAACAGGCTGGATCTTGTAGCTGTTGCTAGGTCTTTGCTATATTTCTAAAGATTAATATCTTCCAATTTTAATCGAAAAATTTATTTTGAAAGCTCGTCCAGAATGGGGCACGATGGTCTATCATCTCCATTACAACAATCAACTAAGTGACTTAATTCGTCTCTGAGAGAATGGAATTCCTTAAGCTTTTCATCGATAGAAGCAATTTTGGCTAGGGTCAGTTTTTTTACCTCTTTGCTAGATCTATTTTTATCCCGGTATAGAGAAAGAAGCTCTCTACATTCTTCAATGCTGAAATTAAAGCGTCGTGCTTTTCCAATGAAGTTTAATTTTGCCACATCATCATTGGAGTAGCTTCTATAACCTGATTGAATGTTTCTAGCGGGTTCAACCATCTTTATATCCGCGTAATACCTGACTGTTTTAACAGATAGTCCCGATAATTTTGCCGCCTGACTAATATTCATAAATAAACTCTTTACATTCCAGTAACTGGAGACTTTATATTGAAAATAAAAAGAGGTCAAGATGTCAGAACTAGCCCAAAAAATCGATATAAACTGGTATTGTAAGCATACGTGGAGAAGGGCGTCTTATAATACAATGTGGTGCCTTTTAGGCTGTTCTATTGGGGATTTTGGGACAATAGCATATTTTCAATTTATGGGTATTGCTTGGCCGGTTTTAGCAATTATGACGCTAGCTATCATTAATGGCTTAATCACATCCATTTTACTTGAAACTTTTATTCTGTTTCGACAAATGCCTCTAAAGGCGGCTTTTCAAACAGCTATAGGTATGTCCTTAATTTCGATGATATCGATGGAGGCTGCCATGAACTTGACTGATTATATTGCCACTGGAGGCGCAAAATTGACGTGGTGGGTGATACCATTAATGCTTGTAGTTGGTTTTATAACGCCTCTTCCCTATAACTACTGGCGACTAAAAGCTTTAGGAAAAGCATGTCATTAGAATGAAAAAATTTGCTGTTTCGATCATATTTGTATTTTTTGTTTTAGGGAGTGTTTTTTATTTTACACCAAGCCTATTTTTTGATGAGGCCCTCAGGGCTGACATTTCTCTGAAGCCAGATGATCAAGATTTGGTAGATCTGGGCAAATTGGTTTATAAAAATAATTGTGCGTCATGCCATGGTGTTAATCTTGAGGGTCAAGAGCAATGGAGACAACCAGACGCCGACGGATACATGCCTGCACCTCCGCATGATGAAAGTGGTCACACATGGCATCACCCAGATGAGTATCTTTTCTTAATGACCAAATATGGGTTGGAGGAAATTATCGGGCAAGAATATCCAAATAATATGCCCGCATATAATAACCTTTTGTCCGACCAAGAAATTGTTGCAGCTTTATCATATATCAAAAGTACATGGAGTATAAAGGTAAGACTACAACATGATAAAATCAATACAATGAGTAAAGAACAGAGGTAGGTATGTTAAAAAAAATCATATTAGTTTTTATACTATTCAGCTTGCCAACAATGGCGCTTCCACATTCACCTCTTAAACTATCAAATCCTATGGACGGGGCTTCATTATCAAAGGCTCCAACCGAGTATAAAATGCTATTTAAATCTCCCGCTAAGCTTATAAAGTTTGAGATTTTCCAAAAAAGCGAAAATAACAATAAAAAACCATCATTATTAAAAGGTCTTTTCAAAAAATCTGATGATAAGTTGATAGAAATAAATTACAAACCTTCATTGGTTTTGTCCGAAAGTCATTTAATAAAGTTACCTGAGATTAATTTTGGCCTTTATGAAGTGCGTTGGCGAGCTATGGGGGAGGACGGCCACGTATTAAAAGGCATCCTCACTTTCGAAGTTAAAGGTAAATAAAAAAATGGAAATTTGGGCTATACTTGCGCCTCTTGTTAAAGTTTTTCTCTATGTTCTATCTTTTCTTGCGGTAGGAACAGGCTTATTCATTCTCCATTTTAGATCTTTTCTTTCACAACCGACATTTGCATACTGTCGCAAGTTAGTAACTAAATCATCGCTTACTGGGTCTATCATAGCACCACTACTATTGTTAATGACAGCGGGAAATATAGGTGGAGATTTACAAAGTGCGTTTAATCCTTTGATGATTAATATCGCTTTGTCGTCGAAGGCTGGGCAGTCTGTTTTAGTACTGTTTTTAGGATTCTTATTTGTATTTTTATGGATATCTCTTTTTCAAAATCAAAGACCTATCTCAGGGATATTAGGCTTTGCCCTCATACTTTCATCATTCTCATTATATGGGCACTCCACAATAAATGGATTTAGCTCTCAGCTACTGATCGTCTTACACTTGGGTGCTATTTCTTTTTGGGTAGGCTCGTTTTTACCGCTCCGCTACTCTACTCAGGGAAAAATCGAAGAGGAAAACCTGTTTCAAATAGCACATCAATTTGGCGTTTATGCTGTCTACTACATAGGGGTCTTGCTAATAACTGGATTAATGCTGGGGACAATTTTAGTTGGTGGTATAGAGCAGCTGGTGACTTCTGATTATGGAAAAGCCTTTTTATTTAAATTGTTTTTTGCAGCAAACTTGCTAGGGATTGGTGCCTTAAATAAGTTCCGGTTAGTACCACAACTTAAAAAAAATAATTTATCACACGCAATTAAATTGAGAAAATCAATCAATGTAGAGATTTCTATATTATTTATAATTTTGGTAATATCTAGTTTACTAACAACTTCCATAGAGCTACCTTTAAAGTAAAGCAACAAAGTAAGGTTAGAATGGCTTCCGGGGAAAACATAAAAACATATTTTAATGGCACATGGCATGACGGCGATAAGTATATTCTACGTGCTGCTGATCATGGGGCATGGTTAGGATCAAGTGTCTTCGATGGAGCTCGCTTTTTTGAAGGTGCTACACCTGACCTACTTTTACATTGTGAGAGAGTAAATAATTCAGCAAAGGCAATGATGCTTGATCCCTCTGTTACACCTGAAGAAATGGTGGAAATAATTAAAGAGGGGCTTAGCTCTTTCGATAAATCTATATCGGTTTATATAAGGCCAATGTATTGGGCGCTTGATGGGGCCGAGTCTTTAGTATTGCCAAAAGAAAATAGTACGGCTTTTTCAATATGTCTTGAGCAAATTCCAATGGCCGCAGCAACTGTTTCTGCAACGCTCAGCAGAACTCAATTTCGACGACCTATTCTAGAGGATAATGTAGTAAATGCAAAAGCGGGGTGTTTATATCCCAATAATGCAAGAATGTTAGCTGAGGCACGTTCAAAAGGATTTACAAATGCCTTAGTTGCTGATGCTGCTGGCAATGTTGCTGAGACAGCAACAGCCAATATCTTTATGGTAAAAGACGGTGAAGTATTAACACCTATTCCAAATGGTACATTTTTGGCTGGTATTACTAGGGCGAGGCATATAAAAAATTTAAGAGAATATGGAAAATCGGTTTCAGAAACTGTTCTTTCTTTCAAAGATTTTGAAGAAGCCGAGGAAGTATTTATGACGGGAAATATGACAAAAATAATGCCCGTAACTGCTTTTGAAGATAAAAACTACCAAGTTGGTCCAATAGCAAAGCTGGCTAGAGAATTATACTGGGATTGGTCACGCTCTCAGACGCTTTGATTACGTGACTGTACTCTTTCTCGATTCCAAGTATAAATTCCAGCACCAACAATGAAAATAGCTCCAAGTATCAAACTTTGACTTGGATACTCTGTAAAGAATATCATGCCAAGGCAAGCGGAGAAGACTAAATCAAAATACGAAAAGGGGGCAAGTAGAGATGCTTCAGACTTTCTTAGTGCTAAAATTAGACAGTAATGACCGAAGCCACCAAGAGTACCCAATAGGGTGAAATAAATAATATCGAACAGCTCTATATTTTGAAAATATGGAAATAAAATTAGTGTGGAAACAATAGTTCCTACTAAGCCAGTATAAAAAAAGTTTGTCCTAGGATCCTCATCTGTACCGAGGTGACGTGTGGAGACTGCATAACCTGCGTAACATAAAGCTGACAGAAGTGGAAAAATGCTAGCGATCAAAAAGGTATCTGTCCCAGGTTGTATAATAATTAACGCTCCAACAAAACCAACAAAAACTCCTAGCCATCTCTTAAACCCAACTATTTCACCTAGAAAAATTACGGATAGAATAACAACCAACAATGGTGCGGTTTGAAAAATGGCCATTGTTGCAGCCAAAGATAAGTTAGCAAAACCGGCAAAAATAAAAATGGTCGCTCCAAAAAGTAGAGCCGATCTGAAAAGATGAATCTTTAACCTTTTTGTTTTCACAATTGCTTTCAGATTTTTATTGAATACCAATATTGTCAGCACTGTTTGGCTGAGGTATCGCGCCCAAACCACCTCAATTATGGGATATTGAAGAGCCATTCCCTTGGCTAGGGCATTCATGCACACAAATGATAATATGGCACACAAAAAAAGAGGTATGCCTCCAAGATTTAATTTCAATGATATTCCTTCTTAGGGTTAAACCAATTGATTGGTAATTTGACTGAATATATGAGACATCTGCTCAATATTATTTTTCATAATGGGTTTAGGCTCTGAACTCAGGCACACAAAAGAGAGCTCTTTATCAAAATCGATCCAAATCCACTGGCCATGAATTCCGAGTCCAAAAAGAACGTTTCTTGAAGTGTAGGGCCTATACCATTTTGACCTATAAAGCCCTTCAGGAAAAATATCATAATGTCCATCAAGACTGAATTTTTTATCAGACTCTGAATTTAGTATATCTTTAATCCAATTTTCAGGAAATACTTGCTCACCTTGACTATTTTTTCCATAGCATCGAACCATTTCACATATACCCATTATATCGTTTGCCGATATGCATACCCCTCCTGCGGATCTTGACGTACCCATTCTGTCCAGTGTCACATATGCATCGTCTTGTGCGCCAAGAGGTTTCATAAGTTTTTCAAAAAAGTATTGCGCGTATTTTTTACCAGTGCATTTTTCTATTATAATTCCGAGCATGTCCGTGTTTGTTGAATGATACTCAAATTTTGCGCCGTGGTTGTGTGTATTTTTTTTCAAGCTCAAAAGAAATGATTTTAAATGTGATGTATCATCTATGTCTTGTGGGTTCCAACCGGTTGATTGACGGTAATCAAGAAAAATACCGGATGTTGCTTCATAGTCTTCTATGAAATTAGAAGAAACGCTCATATCCAATAAATTGCGCACTGACGCGTCTTCGAAAGCACTTCCCTTTGTCTCTGGAATAATCTGGGAGACTAAAGTCTCTTCACTTAATAACCCTTCATCTATTACGCAGCCGATAAGCAATGCGGTTAGTGACTTTGACACAGAAAAGATAATATGGGGAGTTGTGGAGGAACAATAATCAGAACGCCACCTATATATGGTTTTACCTTTATGCGATACGTGAAAAGCGTCTACTGTTGTTTGACTTAAAAACTCGTCCAACAGTATTTCCTCGTTTTCTCTTATTTTTACGGTCAGCTCTTTATTTTTTGATTCACTGACTTTTTTATCTGGCCCTGTGGTCCAATTTATCGAAGCCGTAGGGATTATTTCCCTTACTTTAGAAAATGCTTCTCTATTAAATGGGGCAAGCCTCCAGTTGGCTAATGTCGGTTGAGAATCTTCCAATTTAATTCCTTTGATGATAAATAAACTCTATGATCTAATTATAGGACAATTTCTTGTACAACAAGAGATAAAATGTGATCACCAAATTCAAGATAAGGAATTATCTAGACATAATGATAACGGTTTACAGAAACTCAGTCCAATCTTGGGAAATAGATCAAATGGGCCATATGAATGTCCAGTTCTATTTTGAAAAAGCACTTCAAGGATGTGTTGTGCTTTGGAACAATTTAGGGATTAACGAAAGACCAGTCGAGTTGGGAAATACATATCTTTCTCTTGCCCGTGCCCACATTCGTTTTCTTAAGGAACAAAAAGCAGGAGCTCCATTTTTTTTTAAACTGGGAATAGTTCAACTTGGAGATACCGAAGTAAAACTCTATTTAGAAATGATAGAAACGATTACACAGCAACCCTGTGCTGCCTTTAATTTTGAATTTCTATGGACGAGTAAACTTCCAGAGGAAATAAAAAAGAATTTTTCTAAAGTATTTGAGGAATTGAGAGTAGATATCCCAAGCTATGGTCAACCAAGAGGATTATCTTTACACAAGGAGGATTTAATGTCTCTCTCACAAGCCTCTCAGAAAAATATGATTGATTCATTTGAATCGGTAATTTTGTTCAGGCAATGCGATAATTTGAGTAGGATTAAACCGTCTGCTTACATGGGTGTTGTATCGGACTCAACACCGCACTTGTTAGCGTATACTGGCACAATAGATGAAAATGGTATGACCAATGTTGGAAGTGCTGCACTAGAATATAAGTTTGATTTTTTTGAATATGTTCCTTTAGGTACGCATTTAAAAATAAAATCAGGAATTCAATCAATGTCTAATAAGACGTTTGTATGGAAGCATTGGATATTTAATGTTAAGACAGGAAAGCCAGTTGCATTAGCTAGTGCTGTAGCCGTTACCATGGATCTCCAGGCTAGGAAGTCGATTCCGATACCAACGGAAATGGCAGAGGCCTTGACTAAACTGATATTGTAAGAGGGTTTAAAAAATGAAATTATATTATCATTCATCTAGTAGTGCCTCTTTGCGCGTTTTAATTTTTTTAAGCTGCAGAGGTATTCTCGACAATAAAGTTAAACTAATTGAGACTGGAATAGATTTTGATAATCGTGGAATACCTATTTGGACGATCCCCAGCGATGATGAACAATACAATAAGTTAAAAACCAATGATTATAAAGCTCTAAACCCTGAAGGAAGGGTGCCTTTACTTTTGCTTGAGGATGGTAAAAAAATGACTCAGACAGGAGCTATCATAGATTTGATAGATGACCTTCTGGGCGAACCCTCTCCATTAATTCCAGAGGACCCCTATTTAAAAGCCGAGATGAGAAGAATTCAGTGGATTGTGGCCGCTGATACACAACCCTATCAAAACATTCCTTTTATTATCCAGGCTATGGGTGAGTGGGGAATGAAAAAAGCGCAGCCGGTTAAGCATCCCTTAAGGAAGCATTTTATCAATCGTGAGTTTTCAGCCATAGAGGAAATTTTAGAAAATGTTTCAGGAAAATTTTGTGTTGGAGATACTGTCTCTTATGCGGATTGTTTTTTAATTCCCCAAATAAGAAATGCACTCGCATCAGATATTCCTTTAAAAAAAGATTTTCCAAATCTAAATAAGGTGTGGGAAAATATGCTGGCTATGCCAAACATCCTTGATATTTTTGAAAGGGCTGGAGGCATCATCCAACCTATAGTCGTTGATGAAAAAAAACTAAAAGAATATGTGGAGTAGGAACAAATGGAAAAAACTGAAAAGCATGTGATATGGCAGCCAAATGAAGAGATTTACAAGGCAGGGGATAACCCAGAAGGTGCGTATCTGATTAAGTCTGGATACGTTTATATTTACACCTCAGGAGGACTAAAACTTAATAGGTTGGGCGTGAATGAAATATTTGGTGATGCCTCGCTTGTTTTAAAAAAGCCACGTTCGGTAACGGCAATTGCCGGTGAGCATGAAGTTCATGCCTTATTCCTTCCGGCAATATCGATAGACAGTTTTTTAAAACAGAACAAAGTTATTTCTGCGTTGATAAGAAAAACACATTTGAGACTCATTGACTCAAACGTGCAAAGTGAAGAATTATCAAAGGATTTGGAGAAACTGATGGCAATGGTAAAAAAAACTGAGACCATATCCGAAGATATCACTAAATTAGTCGAGCAGATGAGGAAGAAAGTAAATAAGACACTTTCGGAAGATTGATTTTATTGTCCGATAAAAGGGAAAAAAAAGTAAAAAGTATAGGCCATTATAAAAGCTGGTATAGCCGAATAAATCGTAGCAAGCACAGCGGCTCTAGGAGCGATCGCTATAGCAGGAAACAAAGCATCACCATCGTTTGATATAGCATTTCCTAAAAGAGCACTAAAAGGTATCATTCCATTTATAAAAAGAGTTGTGACCAATATTTGGGGTCCGCATCCAGGAATAAACCCTATAATTATGGCAAGTAAAGGAATCAGCATTCCTATCGTCTTAAACATCACGTTTAAGTCTAACGGAGTTAGATAAACGAGATAATCGTAGGCTAAATAAGCAGCTAAAACCCAGATAGCGATAAAACTTGTTTCTTCAGCTACGCGAACAAGTGGTTTGTCTCTCGGGTTAGTCATGGTTTTGATTTGTGAGTTCGACCATATAAAAATACTTGTCACCATTCCAACTATTGCAATGATCTGTGGGAAAATACCAAAGAGCTCTTCAAGATCATACTGAAGTATTTGGAGAATCCCCAAGCCAAAACCTGGTATTATCAGACAAGTAAATATGATGTCACGCTTCCTATTTTTGCCAATTATGGGAACGTCACTCTTTAGATTTACTGCCTTCTCCTGATGTGAAAAAGTAAGAAAATTATCAGCAATATATCCTGTGATAATTCCAGCGAGTAGCGTAAGAGGAAGAACTAATATTGCAATGTCCGGTCTGACCGCAATTAGTAAAAATGCGGCGTCTCCCATTGTAGCGGTTAGGGTTGCTATAACCGCTCCAAATGACACATTGCCAGAAGTGTAGGCCGCAACCACAACAACGGCACCGCCGCACCCTGGCGTTGCACCAAGAATAGCAGCTATTGGTATTTGTAAGGCTGAAGATTCTCGAAGAATATTCCCTACATTAAAATTAAACCTATGCTCTGATAAATAGAAGATAGATAGAGTAATGGCTACGAAAGCACTTACCTGAACATATGCGTCAGTAACTAAGGCTCTTGTCAGGTCGCCCAACTCCCCTGGCAGTGCTGTTAGAGCAAGCAGTAAAAGGGCAATGAAATACTTTTTTCTGATAGAATAAATCAACTTAAAACTTTCTATAAAATGTCTACTTGATAGTGATTATCATTTGCAAGAAAAAAATATTTCTAATACTAGATAATTCCAATTCTTTTAATCATTACTTTTTTAGTCAGAATAGTTGTTGACAAAGCCGATCAAATTAGTCATCTTTAATCCTGACTGGGATAGTCGGAATTTAAAAATGAAGGATATATATAATGAAAAAACTTTTCTTTATGATTGTTGCGGTACTTGTAGTGACAGAGGTAGCAGCACATCATTTTTATTCAACGTTTCCAATTACACTGAAAGGTTATACTGGAGACAAGACCAACTCAGTCTCTTACTCAGGGCAAATAGCAAGACATGTTTTACATGATTCTCTTAAAAAACTAGCTGGGAAAGGTGATGGAGGATCTAACGCTGCTGAAATCGAAGCTCAGATGATGAAGTACTTCAAGGGAAGTAAAGAGGACCTTGATATTATTGCACCCAAAGCAAAAGGTGATTTTAAAATAAAGCAAACAACGTTAAACCAAATCAGCGAAGGTAAAAATCTGTCTGATAAAACTTATAAGGGCGTTATAAATGGATGGCCTGGTCAAATGACTGGACCAGAAGTTATTGATTTTATGATTAAAAAAGCCGCTCAGACAAAAGGTGGTTTCGACCCTGCAACTGGTTACAACTATCCTCAATTGATTTCAAAGTTTGTAATGGGCGCGGTGTTTTATAACCAAGCAGTTGA
This sequence comes from uncultured Alphaproteobacteria bacterium, assembly GCA_902611475.1. Lineage (GTDB taxonomy): Bacteria > Pseudomonadota > Alphaproteobacteria > Rhodobacterales > Rhodobacteraceae > CACIJG01. The sequence continues at coordinate 4,538 of CACLZW010000002.1, read as the reverse complement.
TAACTATCTAGATGAAAAGATGGCTCCTGATTCAAAGACAAATGACAAGCCATACAAGGACGGAGCTTATTATACCTACAAAGAGCACGCTTGGGATGAAGCATTTGGATATTGGGGTGCCGTCTCACATGGGCTCGGTCTCAGCGCAAAGCAAAACTACGATATCACTAAAATGAAGGATATGGCTGCCGCAGACCAAAACAAAGATGGTGTAGTAGATCTCAAGAGCGAGTACAATTTTGCGCACGCTTACTATGCATCAAGTTTTGATAAAAGTGGTAAGACAAATTACTATAATACAGTTACCCAGGCTTTTTTAGACGGAAGAAAGATAATTGCAGGAGCGAAAGGTGAAAAGCTTTCATCATCAGAAAAATCTGCACTGCAAGGTCACATTGCTGTAATTAATGCAAATTGGGAAAAAGTTATTGCCGAGTCTGTTTTTAAGTACGCGGGTTCCGTTTACAAGGATATCGTAAAGCTTGAAGAAAATTACTCAGATAAAGCCTTCTCCACCTACGCGAAACATTGGGGAGAACTTAAAGGTTTTGCACTGGCTCTTCAGACAGGCAAATCAAACTTGGGTGAAACAGCCGTGAAGCTAAACAGTCTTACAGGTATCGGACCAGTTCTTATGAATGCTTCACAAGTAACAGGTGTAGATTCCTCAGGAAATTACATCAAGGAAGAGGCTCAGTCTTGGGGTGAGTTTAAGCTTCACATGCTTAAGATCCAAAAGCTGATGGTCGAAAAGTTTGGTGTCAAAGCAAAAGGAAACGACATGTTAGCAGAAATGTCCTCTTTGGCATCAAAGGTAGGAAGCTCAGATAGTGCGGAAAACGACTAAAAGAGCTTTCCTTCTCCAGCTTTCCCCCGGATTTCCCAGTCACGGGGGAGGCTCCTAAATAGCTTAAAAGGGGCTTATATAAAACAGGAATAAAATGTTAGAATATATTGGCGATATTTTCCATCACTTTTTTGATCCAAAGAAAAGAGTTTTCCTAGGGTACATTGCATTATCCATCGCAATAGCTTTTTTATGGCTAGTATTTTTTAAGAAAAAGGGGTTGAAATCAGCAATTTTTAAAGTGTTTGATAAGAAAATTCTCTTATCAGGTTCTGCAATCTCGGATTACAAAATGTTTTTAATTAATAGAGTTCTCATGTTGGTATTATCTCCTTATCTTTTGACTCAGTTAGCCGTTGCAACATTTTTTTACTATTCTCTTTTATCAATACCGTTAAGTGGGCTTATTTCTTTCTTAAATGATACCCCGGCTATTCTAGTAGCTATTCTATTTACTTTCGTTTTCTTCACTTTTGACGACTTCACAAAATACTGGGTACACAGATGGATGCATAAGTGGCCCGTCTTGTGGGCTCTTCATAAAGTTCATCATTCGGCTGAGACCTTGAATCCAATCACAGTGTACAGAACACACCCTCTTGAGGGAATTCTATTTTCCTTAAGAGGAGCATTTTCTCAAGGTATAGTGATTTCCACGTTCTTTTTCATTTTTGGTAATAAAGTTGATTTAGTAACTATTTTAGGCGTCAACTTCTTAGTATTTTCTTTTCATGTTGCCGGATCAAATTTAAGGCATTCTCATATAGATATCAAATATTGGGTTTGGTTAGAAAAAATTCTCATTTCGCCAGCTCAACATCAGCTTCATCATTCTTTGGATGAAAGACATTACGATAAAAACTTTGGAGCCGCTTTGGCGATCTGGGATTGGATATTTGGATCGCTTCATCACTCCGAGGATATTGATAATCTTATATTAGGAGTTGAAGATAATGACTTCAATCCTACATCAATTACGGAATTATATTTAAAACCGATGAAAGAAATTTCAGATATTGCCGCAGAAAGTCTCTCCAGTCTCAAATCGCTAAATAAAATTTTTAAAATATAAAAGGAGCAATCCTAATGAACTTCTATCCGCTATCAATTATAACTTTTTTATTTCTATCGTTTACTACGGTAATTGGCGCTGAAGTTAATATTTACTCTCACCGCCAACCCTTTCTCATCAATCCTTTTTTGGAAAAATTCACTGAAGAAACGGGAATTAAGACTAACGTAGTATATGCAACGAAAGGTTTAGCTCAACGACTGAAAGCAGAGGGTAAGAATAGTCCTGCTGATGTCATTTTGACGGTAGATATTGGGCGCTTATATATATATGATGATCTCGATCTCCTCGCATCAGTAAATTCGGATATTCTGGATAGGAACATTCCCCAGAATTTGAAAAGTCCCGAAAACAAGTGGTTTGCCTTATCAAAACGATCACGAATTATAGTTACGTCCAAGGACAGAGTAAAAGAGGGACAAATTACAAAAATTGAAGACTTAGCAGACGAACAATGGAAAGGAAGGTTATGTTCCCGACCAGGAAGTCATGTATATAACAGAGCCCTATTGGCTTCGCTTATTTTATCTCTGGGAGAGAAAGCAGCAGAGGAATGGGCAAAAAAATTCGTAGGTAATCTAGCTAGAAGGCCGCAAGGAAATGATAGAGCGCAAGTAAAGGCGATCTTTGAAGGCCAGTGTGACATATCAATCATAAATAACTACTATTTTGGTAAATTAAAATATTCTGACGATCCAAGCCAAAGGGAATGGGCAAAAAGTGTTCGCTTAATTTTTCCGAATCAAGGTGCAGAGGATAGGGGAGCACATGTAAATATATCGGGTGGAGGCGTTGCTAAATATTCAAAAAATAAAAAAGAAGCGGCGGCTTTATTAGAGTTCTTATCAAAGGCCGCCTCTCAGAAAATGTATGGAGAGATTAATTTTGAATACCCGGTGAACCCAAATGTTGAAACTACAGAAGAACTAAAAAGTTGGGGGAGTTTTAAGTCTGACAGTTTACCTATCATCTCAATTGCCCTGAAAGCTTATGAAGCTCAAAAAATTATAGATAAAGTAGGTTGGTAATATTTTAAGTAATTCTGCAATATTTCGCACAAACCATTGGGTAAAAAATAATGGTATACTGAGAAACTCTCCCGCTGTTTTTCTATCTATCCTTTTAATTGGTCCTATATTCAGTTTACTTTTGACAGCTTTCGAAAGTAACCAAGATCTGTGGGTCCACCTTGTAAACACAGTATTGCCTATATACGTTGTGAATACTTTGTTGCTTTTCTTAGGAGTATTAACTCTAGCAGGTGGTTTAGGTATTTCAACGGCCTGGATTGTTACTTATTACTCTTTTTTCGGTAAAAAAGTAATAGAGTGGGCTTTAATACTACCTCTAGCTTGTCCGGCTTATATTATTGCTTATGTCTATACCGATTTCTTAGAGTACGCAGGACCGGTACAAGGACTTATAAGAAATATATTTGGTTTAAACTCGGCAGCTGACTATTATTTTCCTGAAATAAGATCGGTAATGGGTGCTATTTTTGTAATGGGTTTTGTACTCTACCCATATATATATATATTAGCACGAACAGGTTTTAATAATTCTCCTAGAAGCTTGTATGAGACTGCAGCGCTTTATGGCCGAAATAAATTTTTTGCCGTTGGCTTGCCCTTATGCAGGCCATATATTGTGGCAGGTCTTGCCCTTGTTGCGATGGAAGTACTGTCAGATTTTGGAACAGTTGAATATTTCTCTGTTCAAACGCTTACTCTGGGAATGTTTAACGTTTGGATTGGGATGAATAGTATATCTGCAGCATCGCAAATAGCGATAGTGACCTTTGTTTTTATAATCATCTTGCTTGTTCTAGAAAGAAAGGCAAGATCTAGCCAAAAATATAATGATACCTCTAAGAGACTTAATAATATTTCACCAAAAGAGTTGAGTTTGAAAAAAGCACTATTTGCAATTTGCTTTTGTTTAGTGCCAATTTCAGTTGGTTTTATAGTTCCAATAATTATATTGATAAATAACGTTTTTATAGGGCTAAAACCTGATAGTTTTTTTGTGATTTTCCCTGTACTGTTAAACACCATTTTTATAGGTTTAACCGCCACATTAATTATTATATTGTTTGCTTTTTTCTCAGCTTCTAGCGCGTATTTTTCTAAAAATCGTGCTTTAGTTATTATCTACAATATTGCTGCTACAGGATATGCTCTCCCTGGAACTATGCTCGCTATAGGTGTGGTTATTTTTTTTGGGTTTTTAGATAAATTTACTGGAAATATAGTCTTTTTAGGAGGAACGATGTATGGAGTTATATTCGCATTAACAGTAAGGTTTTATGCTGTTCCCTATGGAGGAGTGATTTCAGGATACTCTAGAATTCCCTCAAATTTATTTGATGCATCAAAAAGTTTGGGTTATTCCACAATATCTACATCATATAAAATTACTCTTCCCCTTATAAGGACATCGATCATCGCTGCTGCGATTTTGACTTTTGTAGATATAGTTAAAGAGCTGCCAATGACATTAATACTAAGACCTTTTAACTTTGAAACACTCGCAACTTATACATACCAGTTCGCACATGACGAATTAATGATCGAGGCATCATTTCCAGCATTCTTCATTATAATTACCGGACTTATCCCG
>CACLZW010000001.1 GCA_902611475.1 uncultured Alphaproteobacteria bacterium | reverse complement strand
AAAATCCTTTGATTTTGATAAAGTGCTTGAAGCTGGGAAAACACAGTTACTAAACGAAACCGATTACTTGCTCGAAGCAGCGCACCAGAAAAATTTTCATCGTCTACTTAAAACAGATAAAAAATTTGTTGTACCAAAGATTAATAAAAAACTTACCACTACAAGAATTTTGGCAATGGAGTATCATAATGGGATAACAATTGATCAGGTCGCACATCATGATCAAAAAACAAAAAATTCAATAATAAATAATTTAGTAGAACTTGCCTTCAAAGAGATATTTGAATTTAATTTAATTCAAACAGATCCAAATTTTGCTAACTTTCTATTTGATGATACATCGAAAAAAATTGTATTACTGGACTTTGGTGCAACTAGTAAAGTCTCTAAAAAAAATATCCAAGTCTTTAAAGATATTCTTAACGGCTTAGCGCTTGATAGAAAGGAAATGGTTGAAAAAGCTCTTATAACTTTGAAGATCTTCAGTCCTACCGCCAGTAATTCGGTAAAGCAGTATCTTCTAGACATAATCTGGAACTTATCTTTGCCTTTACGGAAAAATAAGGAATTTGATTTCCTAAATTGCATTTCTACAGAGGATTTGAACTTGCTTTCATCAACACTGATAAACCAAAAAGATAAATTTCAGCTACCCGATCCTCAAATCCTCTTTATTCAAAGAAAATTAGGAGGTATTTTTCTTCTAGGTCGAAAATTTGGTGCAAGAAAAAACTTTTCCAAATTAGTCACAAAATATATCTAAATTAAATTCGAGACTTAATCATCAAGGTGCTTTTAGTGAGAAACACTATTTCATTGTCTTGATTGAACAACTTCGCCTCATATCTAACAAAACCAAGTCCGGGTTTGCTTTTTGAGTTTCTACTCTCCAATATTTCTAATTGACCGGTCACTTTGTCATCAGGTCTTACTGGTTTTGGCCAGGTCATTTCCTCATGCCCCGGTGATCCCATTATCGTATCGTAGGATAAAAAACTTTTATGCATCATTCCAAGCCAAATAAGAGCTGTCAGCCATCCACTTGATATAATACCGCCAAATACAGTTTTTTCAGCTGCATCTTTGTTAATATGAAAAGGAAAAGGATCATACTTTTTTGCAAAATCTATTATTTCATCCTCTGAAAAAGCATACTCCCCAAGATCAAAAATGTCCCCCTTTTTAAAATCCTCTGCATATCGCTTTTCCATCTTTTTTCCTCTCTATAGTTTTTCAAATTTAATAAGAGTGTAGCGCGATCTATCCTCACCTAAATCTATAAACTCACTTGAAGCGCTAAAACCAAGGTTTGATAGCTGACTTATGATTGCTTTTTCATCCCTATTGGGGGCAACTTCAATGTCAAAATTCTTTATACTTTCAAATTTACATCCCAGATAACCAATACCCCCCTTTTTTAATATTCTTTTGAACTCAAGGATATATTCTTCTATTGGCTTTAAGAAATATATTACATTAATCGCTAGGAGTTTATCTATAGACCCATCTGGAACTTTATTGCTCAAATCTTTTGCATCATTTTCTAAAATTACTATATTTTTAGGCAGTTTCATTTTGAGGAGATTTCTTCTAAACTCTGCACTTATTTCTACTCCAATGATTTTATTTCCAATAATCTTTGCAATTTCCTTTATCGCCAATCCGTTACCTACTCCCAACTCCAGTACATGATCGGTTTTTTCTAGTTTCATTTTACTTACAATATCAATGCTTACTTGCGCATTTGAATAATTCATTAATGTTCTTGCTACCCAGGCGAGCCCTATCGTTTTTGGTGACCTCATATTTTCTGTCATCAATTCCGTATGAATGAGAAATTTATGGATCCATCGAGCTACAATAAGCTTAAATTTCATAAAACAGACTCAACATGATTTAATTTAACGAAGGTTTGATGTATCGTGGTCATATAATATAGTGATGACATTTTAGAATATCTAAACATGTTAACGCTAATACTTTAAACAAGTCAAAATAAAGGTAAAAAATGAAAACTTACATCATTTATGGAAAAGCTAATTCAGAATATGCCAGCGGCATGCTTAATAAACCTCAGGATAGACTCCCAATAATTAAAAACCTCACCGATCAATTTGGCATGAAAATCAGGGAATTCCTTTTTACGCATACGGAAAGCTTTACCTTTTTCAGTGTGTTAGATGCCAATAGTGACGAAGATATGGAATCTTTAATGAATATCACTAGAGCGTCAGGGACATGGACCAACATGTATTGGTCAAGAGCATTTGATTCATTAGAGCATATGAAAATCTATGAAAAAGCAAAAACTGGTATGGCCTCTTATGTAACAACCATGCAAGCGGCAGAGAACTCTTAATGTACGGAAGAGCAATTAATTTCACTCTGTTGGCACCTTCCTTATGGTCTGTAGTCGAAGCAGTAGCACAGCCTATTGAAACCGAAGATTTAAAAAGAAATCTTTTTAAATCAAGTGACAATACTGGCTTTATTATTGAAATATTTCCTTCAAAACAAGTAGCGGGCTCTAATCTTGATGTGTTAAAAGCTATGCAAAGTTTAAAAGAGCAAGCGATGGCAAAAGTTTCTGTCTTAGAAGGAACAAGGTAAACCAGAAATGACTTTCAAAATTTTGAAATCAAATAACATAGATATAAGGGCAAAAATAGAAGGATCAGGGCCACTAATCGTTTTAGTCCATGGATGTCCTGAAAGCTGGTATAGTTGGAGACATCAAATCCCTTTGCTAGCAGAGAATGGCTACACCGTTGCCGCCATTGACGTGAGGGGATATGGAGGTTCATCAAAGCCATATGAGGTTGAAGCCTATAGTATGAGAGAACTTACTAAAGATGTAATTGGTGTCGTAAATGCTCTTGGCTTTGAAAAGGCCATCTTAATGGGTCGAGATTGGGGTGGCCCGATTGTCTGGAATACTGCTGCTTTAAATGAAAATAGAATATCTGCTGTTTTAGGCCTTTCTGTACCATTTTTCCCAAGAGGAAAAATTTCCACAATCGATTTATTTAAAAAAATATATCAGGGTAAGTTTTTCTATCAGCTCTATTTCCAAGAAGAAGGTGTTGCTGAAGGAGAATTTGAAGAAAATATACGAAGATATTTGGAGCTTACCTATTTTTCGATCGATGCGAGAGGAATGCGGGTTCAGAAAGAGAATGCTATAAATGCTAGCTCGAAAGGCCCTAATGCGAGATATCTAGATGGTATACCTGAATTCGATACTTACCCCTCTTGGATGACTAATGAAGATATGGACTATCTAGTCAGCGAGTTTGAGAATAGTGGGATGCGAGGGCCTCTCAATAGATATAGAGCACAACAAATTGATTTTGAGGACTTACTTGAGCTCACGGATGCAAAAATTAAACAACCCTCTGCTTTCTTAACAGGGAAGTATGATCCTGTAAATTTCTTCACAGGATCTAATTATGAAAGCAGTGAAGATCTAAGGAACAGAATTGGTAAAAATTATGAAAACCTTTTATCAGCATGCCTACTGGATGATGCGGGGCACTGGGTTCAACAAGAAAAACCAAAAGAAGTCAATAAGTTCATTTTAGAATTTCTCTCAAGACTATAAAAGAAATGAAAGTTACTAACTGAGTAAATAAATGAGTCTGATCAAAGAGATTGATACCCCCGCAATTATTGTGGATTTAAATATTGTCAAAGAAAACATATATAAATATCAAAGATATTGTGATGATATAGGGATAAAATTAAGACCTCATATTAAGACACATAAAATCCCAGCCTTAGCTAAATTACAAATTGGAGCTGGAGCGGTCGGAATTACGGCTCAAAAAATAAGTGAGGCCGAAGCGATAATTTCCGAGGGCGGTATTGATGATGTTCTTATCACCTACAATATAATAGGAGAACAAAAATTAAGGGCTCTTCGAAATCTATGTGAGAAAGTTAAAGTTTCCGTCGTAGCTGACAGCTCTTTTTGCATAAAGGGCTTATCAAAGACATTTGAAGGGGCTAAGGAAGCTTTACCTGTGTTAGTGGAGTGTGATACTGGAGCCAACCGTTGCGGGGTCATAAGTCCTCAAGAAGCATGTGAATTGGCAGAATTGATTAATAGAAGCCCTGGACTAATTTTCGGTGGGTTAATGACCTACCCTCCTACTTCTCAAGCTCAAAAAATTAACAGCTTTTTAACTGACGCAAAAAAACTAATTGAAGCAAAAAATATTGCTGTAAATACAGTTTCTATCGGTGGCTCGCCTGACATGTGGAAAGTCAAAGATATTCCGGTTGCAACAGAGTATAGAATTGGAACTTACATATTTAATGATAGATCTCTTGTAGAAAACAAGATTTGTTCAGAAAAAAAAGTCGCTTTAACCGTTTTAGCAACTGTAGTGTCAACTCCGACAAAAAACAGAGCCATAATTGATGCTGGGTCAAAAGTATTAACGTCTGACCTCTTTGGAATGAATGATCATGGTTCTGTAGTAAACTACCCTGAACTCAGAATTACACAATTAACAGAAGAGCATGGCACGATTGTGAGCGAACAAAACACAAATTTAGTAATTGGACAAAAAATAGAAATTATCCCTAATCATGCATGCGTAGTAACGAACATGCTTAATGAAGTAAATCTTATAACTGAAGAGAAAAAAATAAAAAAAGTTAAAGTTATCGCAAGAGGTAAAGTCTGGTGACTTTAAAACTTAACAACAAACTTCTTTTCAAATAAGCGATCAAGTTCACAGGAAAAAACATCAGCCTTATTTATATCGTAAGCGTCTGTAATAGTACCAGTTGTAATTAACCCATCAAGGACTAACCAATCTAAATTTTTTTCACAAAATTCTATGTAAGATCTTAGGGCAGCTAAAGGGCTTTCTTCTAATATATTCTTTGACTTTCCCTGCTCTAATATTTTAGAGTTTTTCCTCAAGGTAAGATTGAAGTTTTTTAATTCATCGATAAGAGCAACTCTATTGTTTTCATTGGATGGGATTGCCATCTCTTCTAAAATTTTATACTGGCCATGCAAACCAAATCCGGCAACTGTATCCGGTAACTTAAAAGTCCATCCCTTATAGATACTCTGAACTAACTCGACGCCAATTCCAAAGCTCTCACAGCAAGCGATTAGTTCAATATCACTCATTTCACTATGTGGTTTTTTGCTAAGTCTGAAAAAGATCTCAGGCTCAAACTTCGGTTCAAGAAATTTTTCTGGTGAAAATGATTGCCTGGTGTTCAACACCGTTGAAGAATACATAAATCCATAGATTGGTGCGTTTACAGAGTATTTGTCCCAAATTGTTTTGTTTGTAAAACCTACTTTTATGCCAGAAGCTTTTTCCTTTTTATTTTCACGAATTTCTTTAATCTCTAAAGCGGTCCTGTAGGCATCTGACAGAGAGAAGTTGGGAATAGTTTTACTTGGTAATTGTGCTTGAGACATATTTTCTAAGCATTCAATTAAGTAATTTGAAAGATCTTTTCTGGTGATCAAGGGAAAAATACCGGGTCAGCCGCCGGCCTCCATTTAACAAATTTCTTTTGTGATTTATCAAACATATTTGATCCAACAAAAGCATTTAGCCAATTTTGAAGCTTTTGCCACCCAAATTCACTAAACCACTTTATGTCTATGTTTGCAAATTGTCTAACGAATGGAAATATAGCTATATCAGCTAACTTTGGTTGCTCACCATAAAGGAATTCCCCCTTTATTTTTTTGTCTAGATTAATCAAATACTCTATGGCCAAATTCTTGCTGACTTTACAATCATTTTGGGGATACCGAGTAGCGTATTTTGTTTTGTCCAAGTTAGGTTTAAATTTTTTCTCAACCTCATCAATTAAACGGTACCCTTCAGCAGGCATATCTAACCAGCCCTCTGGGTCATTTTTTCTTAAAGCCCAGATCATTATATCAATACTCTCGTCAATTATTTTATTCTTTAATTTTAAGCATGGAACGGTGCCAGTGTTTGAAGCCTTCAAGAATTCATGTGGCTTATCCTTCAAAACAACTTCTCTTAATTCCACTTCAATGTTTGATGAAAGAAGGGCCCACCTAGCTCTTATGGCATATGGACATCTACGAAAACTATATAGTATTGGAACGTCTTTACCCAAAAAAACCTCTCTAATTTTTCATTATTTAATCAAAACCTAATCCATTTCCATAGGAAGACTCTTATCCATAGCCCATTCACTAAGAGAATTATCGTAAACTTTTAATTTCTGAAAACCAAGTTGGTACAAAACAAAAGCATTCAATGTGGCTGCAATACCACCTCCACAGTAGTTAAGTATCTCACTATCTTTTGTGATATTATGTTTTGCAAAAACCGACAATGCTTCTTTAGGTGATTTTAACATATGCGTACTCATATCCATCAGATCACTAAATGGAATATTTATACTTCCTGGGATCCTACCTGGTCTCCCATAACGCGTACTTTCTCCATTGTGAATATCACTTGTCAGTGCATTAATTAAAATACACCTATTATCTTCCATGGCATCTAATGTTTTTTCCTTACCCACAAAAAAGCCTTGATTTTTGGAACTTGAGAATTCTGTTCTAGGATAAAAATTTTCTCCAGATTCAATATCATAATTATTTCGATTCCACTCTCTTAAACCACCGTTTAATACGCTAACCTTTTTATATCCCAGCATGTAAATCATCCACCAAACCCTGGTGGCCCACTGAAGTCCATTTGTTGAATACAAAATAATATGGTATGGGTCACCAATTCCTAACTTACCAAAACTATTACTTAAGCGCTCAATGTCAGGCAAAGTAAATTTATATTGACTTTCTGGATCTGAAATCTGGATTTGAAGATCTAGAAATGATGCCCCAGGAATATGTTCCCTTAAATAATCCTGGTGGCCGCTCTCAACGTCATAGGGTTTAGAAGGATGATCATCTGTGTAGTGCAAAAATGTTGTACAATCATAAATACGTAAATTCTTATTTCCTAAATTTTTTTGGAGCCATTTACATGATATTATAGCTTCAGGATACTTCCAGCCTATTTCTATTTTTTCCATTTTATTGAATCAAGGGACTAAATATATACTTCCCCCGCCCTTTCTAGATTCTAGAGTGTCATGCGCATTTGATGCATCTTTCAAATCAAATGGCAAAAATTCCGAAACCTTAATTATTTCATCTTCAAAAGCTTTAAAGACCGAAGCTGCCATATTTTCATAGTTTTTCCGATTACCAAAATAATGAAAAAGTATAGGGCGAGAAATAGATAGTGATTTCTCAGCTAATGTACTCATTAAAACGGGTTTGACGGGACCTGATGATTGACCAAAATTAATGAGATATCCACAATTCGCTAGTGATAATAGAGAAGACTCAAAGGTGTCATTCCCCACAGAGTCGAAAACGATATCCACACCTTTTCCATTAGTAATACCTAACACTTTCTCACTAAAATTTTTGTCACTCGAAACTAAAGTTTCAATACATCCATTCAATTTCGCGTCCTCTATTTTCTCTTGTGATCCTACACTCCCTATTACCTTCACACCCATTGCCGCTGCCCATTGGCAAAGTAGGCGACCAACGCCCCCAGACGCGGCTGTTACCAAAATTGTTTTTGATGAGTCAACTAATGTTATTCGATTAATAAGCATTTCTACTGTCATCGCTCTTAGGAAATTTGTTGCAACTAATTCATCACTTAAAAAATCAGGGATTTTAATTACTTTATCATGCGATATATTTATGTGGGTTGCATAAGCCCCATATTCTCTTGTGCAAAACGTTACTCTTTCTCCAACCACAAAGCCTTCGACATTATCGCCAATCTTTTCGACTATACCACTAGCTTCGCACCCTGGAATGCCGGGTAAAGTCAGTGTTTTGTAAAGTCCCGATCGTACATATACGTCATGATAGTTTACACCTATAGCCGTATTTCTAATTCTAATTTCATTAGCAGAAGGTTCACTGATGTCCCTTTCCTTGTAGTACAAGACTTCAGAGGAACCATATGCACTTACGATGATCGCCTTTGACAATTTTTTCTCCAATTAGCTTGTTAAAATTTATAAATAATTTAAGCTCGTATTCTTTGCATGCTAGTTATCGCAATTTATTAAAGCAGGAATAAATGTATGAATATTTTACCAGAAATAGACAAAATATCCAATGAACTAAAAAAAATCTTTAAAGATCTTCACCAGCATCCCGAATTAGGGTTTGAAGAGGTAAGAACATCTGAAATAGTAAAAAAAAGGCTTCAAGATTTTGGAGTGGATGAGATACATACAAATATTGGAAAAACAGGAGTGGTAGCTGTAATAAATGGCAAGCAAAAAGGTGCTAATCAAATTGGTTTAAGAGCAGACATGGATGCACTCCCAATTGAGGAAACCACTAATCTTGATTATGCATCAAAAAACCCTGGCAAAATGCATGCTTGTGGGCACGATGGGCATACTACAATGTTACTGGGGGCAGCAAAGCATCTGTGTGAAACCCGCAATTTTAAAGGAAAGGCTATCTTAATTTTTCAACCAGCTGAGGAAGGACTAGGAGGAGCGCGACTTATGCTAAAAGAGGGTTTATTTGAAAAATTCCCATGCTCTGAAATTTATGGAATACATAATTCTCCAAATGGTAGACATAGTGAGATTACAATATGCAAAGGTAAAGCCATGGCTGGTGCTTCTTTTTTTGATATAACAATAAATGCAAAAGGAAGTCATGCTGCTATGCCTCATCAATCAATAGATCCGATTATTATTTGCGCAAACATGATTGATCAAATGCAGGCTATAGTTTCAAGAAACACGCCACCGCTAGAAAGCGTTGTCTTATCAATAACTCAGATCCATTCTGGCTCGGCGTACAATGTAATACCTGAGGAAGCTATTCTTTGTGGAACAATACGGTATTTTTCCGAAGAAGTTTATGCGTTAGTTGAAGATCGTGTAAAAGCGATATGCAGAGGGCTTGAAGCAACCTATAACGTTGAAGTGATACCTGATCTTCGAAATACTTTTGATGTTCTACATAATGACAATGAACTAAGTGATTGTTATATGGATGCCGCAGAAGAAATTGTTGGAAAAGAGAATATTATAAGAACCGCACGGCCTGCTACTGGCTCTGAAGACTTTGCAGATATGTTAAAACATGTTAGAGGAGCATACTGTAGGATAGGCCACAGTGGAACTCAACCGCTGCATAGCCCTAAGTTTACACTAGATCCAGATATAATTCCGGTGGGTGCATCAGTTTTAGCTAGGCTGGTAGAAAAGCAATTGCCCACTAATTGATTTACAAGATTAAATTATTTAGCTAAAACGCCTGTCTTTACATTATAATCAACAGCTATCTGGTAAGTTGGATCGTCATCGCTGTCTACCATAAGCTGACCTGTTTTTGTCAAGAGGTCATGACAATCACGGCTTAAGTGACGTAATTTCACCTCTCTTCCAGAACTTTGATATTTTTCAGCAATATCTTCAATGGCTTTCAACGCTGATTGATCAACTACCTTTGACTTAGCAAAATCTAGAATAACTGTTTTCGGGTCATCATCTGGTTTGAAAATATCAACAAAACTTTCGACGGATCCAAAAAAAAGAGGTCCTTCAATATCATAAACTTTAGCTCCCTTTGTTCTTATAGAGGGGCGTTCAACGGCTCTTATCCTTATAGCAGAGTTCCATGCAAATACTAAAGCAGAAACTATAACACCCACTAAAACAGCAACAGCTAAGTCTTCGAGAACTGTGACAACAGTTACCAAGACGATAACAAGAGCATCAGATTTTGGGATTTTTGTGATTAAGCTGATAGAATTCCAAGCAAAGGTACCAATTACCACCATGAACATAACGCCCACTAAAGCGGCTATTGGAATGGCTTCAATAAGCACACTGCCATATAAAATAAAGAAAAGTAGAAAAAGAGCGGCGGCCGTGGCGGCAATTCTTGTTCTTCCGCCAGATTTAACATTAATCATAGACTGACCAATCATCGCACATCCACCCATACCACCAAAAAAACCCGTAATGGTATTTGCAGCGCCTTGCGCCATGCACTCTTGTCTCGTTCCACCTCTTTTATTCGTGATTTCCCCAACCAGGTTCAGAGTTAAAAGACTTTCAATTAATCCAATAGCAGACAGCACTATCGCATAAGGGAAAATAATATATAAAGTTTCTAAGTTTAGAGGAACCATCGGAATAGAAAAAAGTGGCAAACCACCAGCCACCGGGGCGAGATCTCCGACGGATGGAACAGGAATATCAAAATAAATAACAACTAGGCTGACAATTATTATTGCTGCTAAGGGTCCAGGCAATAGTCGTGTTATTTTTGGAGTAAGCCAAATTAATACCATTGTAATACAGACTATCAAGACCGAAGTGCTTAATAACATACCGCTCATCCATTCCAAATTGCCATCTGCAGTTTCATATTGGAATTGCCTTATTTGGGCGAGGCCAATTACTATTGCGAGCCCATTAACAAAACCCAACATCACTGGTTGAGGAACCATCCGAATAAATTTTCCTAGCTTAAAAACACCAGCAAGTATTTGAAGTATACCCATAAGGATTACAGTAGCAAATAGGTATTGAACACCGTGCTCCGATACAAGGGAAATCATAACAACAGCCAATGCACCTGTCGCTCCCGAGATCATCCCCGGTCTTCCTCCAAAAAGAGCAGTAATCAAACCAACGATAAAAGCGGCGTATAGTCCAACAAGAGGCTCTACTCCCGCCACAAAAGCAAAAGCAACTGCTTCAGGAACTAATGCTATTGCGACCGTTAGTCCTGCAAGAATTTCAACTCGTAATAATGATATTGAGAGCTGGTTGTTAAGAGAATTATTTTGATAACTCTCAGCTAATATTGAAATTGCTGTTTTTATCACGACCGCCTCATTAATGGTTTAAAAAAAATTTGTACCACTTAATATGAACTTTAAATAAATATGTAAAGGCTGTTTTCTCGTTTCCAATGGAATAAAAAATTTTTGCAAGGACTAATAAAATTAATTACTATTTAAAAATACCTCCTGTTAATCTACTTTTTGAACGAAAAAATCTTGCTTCCCGGCTTCAAAAAGAAGAGCGTTTTTTCCAATTCTGGAGGCAAAAAAATCTATCAAAAACCGATTATATTAGGTCTCTAATTACTGTGGCATCTGTTTCAAATAATCTGTCATGGATTTTTTTTTCTGCTTATCAATGTGCAATAAGATATCACTTTAAACAAAAAATTAATGCAACTATTTCGCTAGCAGTCAGAGAAATCTCTGATTCTCCTATGAAAACTACTTTTAATAAACATAAAAATAAATTGTCTCTAAGTGGCATCAAGTCATGGTTAGTGAGCACCAATGTGGACATGATCCTATTGTATGTAAAGCTAGAAAACTCTATCGAGATATCACTTAACGATAAGTCGCATTTCTTAAACTCAGTCTTAGCACCAGTGTGTAAAGAAAAATCTGCAACGCGTAGAACTTTCGAGAAAAGGAAATTTTTAAAAAACTTAAATCAAGGCAATTTGGAACTAAAAAATACAGAAATTATGATTGAAAAAATTTTTTCTGGGAAAAATATCCGAGGCTTTGGAGATGTAGAGCAATTTTTTGTTATGCTCTCCCTTGGAATTTTTTTTGTTACAAAGGTAAAAAGTCAAAAACTAAAGAAATTATTTCTTAAAGAAATAAGAGCGTTAGTTCAAGGTTATAATGCAAGAAAATCAATTAGATTATTGGTAAAAAGTAATAAAAAAACATTTAAAAAGCTAATTAATCGTTTCGACCAATTACCAGAGAAAAAAGCAATAATTGATTGGAATAACGATAAGGTGATCTTTCGAAATATTCTGAAATAAAAATCAGAAAGTTCAAAATATAAACCTTTACGCTTTATAGCTTTTATGTTACCACTGTAGAACTGAACAAAAGGAGGCTTATTATGGATCTTAAATTATTATTCACCGCTGGTGTTTTTTGTCTGGGCACTGCGTCCTTTGCTGGAGAAGGATGGAATGCAAATTGTGGTGCAAAAACAGCGTTATTCACTAACAAAATAAATAAAGCTATAGAAGTGGCATCTCTTGATAGTGCAACCCTACGAAAGGTTGATCAGTTAACAACCGAATGTCATTATAATGTAAATTTAGGTTTATCAACATATGAAACTGATAAGTGCAAAGAAGCACTTGATTTGGTTGGCGTGAACTAATATTTAGGTTGCAATTTCTATAGTGGTTCTACCAATACTCACCAAAGGGTCTTAATTCGACACGAAATGACCACGCTGATTTATTCTGCTTTACGACATTAAATATTTCTTTTGCAATGTTTGTTGGTGAAGCAAAAAAATTGTCTGGCTTATCTGGAGCAAGCCGAGGCCTCGTTCTTGGTGTGTCAATTAACGCGTCTATAATTATGTAAGCTACGTGAATTCCTTTTGGCCCAAATTCCCTAGCCATGGATTCTGCTAGTATCTTCTGAGCAGATTTAGATGCAGCAAAAAAACCCCATCCATCTTTTCCTCTTTCCGCAGCTGTGTTGCCAGTTACAATAATTGTTCCGCTTTCTCTTTCTAACATTTTTGGAAGAGTCATTTGCGATAAAATAAGTAACGCGGTTGTGTTAACTCTAAAATTTTTTTCCAAATCTTCGTAGCTCAAATCAAGGATGGGTCCTCGTGTTCCCAAAGGAGCATTATGTATCACAACCTCAGCTGGGCCAAGGTCGGTTTCTATTTTTTTAATTGTTTTTTGAAAGTCCTCTATTTTCCCGACATCGCAAGGATAAGCCGAGGTATTGCCATACTTTCTTTCTAAATATTTTAGATTTTCTTCAGTTCGAGCAATCATGGCAACATGATAGCCATTTTCCGAAAAAAAACGCGCAATTTCGGCACCTGTACCAGTTTCCGGTCCGACTCCTGTTAATATACATAATTTTTTATTCATATGACTTGAACCTTTTATCCAGTTTTTTATGCCACGCTTTGACTTCTTCAAATTCATCAAAATTCATTTCAATAGCAATGGCTAGCTGTACTACCTCGTAGCCCGTTATATCAGCGATGCTAAACGCTTCACCCGCTACATATAAGGTTGTATTTAAATGACCGTTTAGTCTCTCGAACAATATTCGGCACGACTCTATCCCTCTTTTCGCAATCGCCGGGACTTGTGGTAAATCGTTACGCGTTCCGGGTAAAACTTTTCCTTCGTATCTCTCAAATTTATTTCTGATGCCATTAATAAGCGGAATATAACCATCAATTTCAAGTCGTCTATTCCACATTTCAATGATCGCCCTTTCTTTAGAAGTCTTTCCAAATAGCTTTTTTGAAGCGTTATTAGTCTCTTCTAAAAATCTACAGATTGCTATACTTTCGGAAATTACAGTCCCATCAGCTAATTCCAGAAAGGGAATGCAATGGAATGGATTAAGCGAGTTGTAAGGCTCTTCAAATTGATCCCCATCTCTAACATTAAGTTGCACCACTGGCACCTCAATTCCTGTTTCTGCGAGAAATAAATTAACTCTCTTAGAGGCAGGAGCTAGATCAAATTGATAAAGTTTCATAAATTTTTCCCTATTTTTCGAAGGTAAGCTTAGTTCATATTCTGAATTAAACAATATATATAAATATAAATTTGGTAATTTTTGTCGTTTATAGTATTGGGATAATGGGTTTGGTATGTCGTTAACTATAAACAATGACAGTGCAATTGGAATTGCATTGATTGCGTTGAGTCGTTCGTCGAGTTTGATGAATGAAGCTATGGAACGTTTGTCCACTGGTAAAAGAATTAACAAGGCATCTGATGATCCCGCCGGAATTCATCAAGTAATGAGACTAAATGCAGAAATCCAAGGAATAGAGACCGCGTCGAAAAATGCAGCAGACGGACAATCTTTAATAGACACTTTGGAAACAAGTTTATCTGAAGTACAATCTATCTTGCTAAGAATGCGCGAGCTAACTATCCAAGCTATAAGTGATACGAATTCTGCCGCTGATAGATTGGCGTTAGACTCCGAGTTATCGCAACTAGAACTGGAAATTACTCGCATCGGTAGCACTACCTCTTTCGGAGGCAAACCAGTATTTGATGGAAACCTGCACTATCTTCAGATTGGACCTCGATCCGGTAACACGCTGGAGGTTCAAGCCTATACTCTGAGCGCCTCTACACTAGGATTAACACAAGATTTAACGACGAGAAGCAACGCGGAGAACTATTTGAGCATCATTGATACGGCGATAGAAGATATTAATGAAAAAAGAGGCGCTGCCGGAGCATTATCAAATAGACTGGATTTCATAATGTCCAACCTCGATAATAGTAAAGTAAACCTGATCAAATCCAGAAGTACTATTGAAGACGCAGATTTTGCCGCGGAGAGTATGAAATTGGCAAAAGCGAAAATATTGGAACAGGTTGCAATAGCAATGATCGCTCAGGCGAATGCTAGAACACAATGGATACTAAAGCTTTTGGAAAATTGAAAAAAAATGTTACATAAAGTACATGAAGTCAAATGTCGAAAAAATAAGTACCTTCCTTTTTGAGGCGCACGAAGCCGGTGATAGATTTGTAAATCTTGAAAAAGATATGAAACCAAAAGATTTCGATGAAGCTTACGAAGTTCAGACGCAATTACGGCAAAAGTTACCCCGAGGATCACTTGGAGGATACAAAATTGCCCTATCTTCTAAAATACAACAAGACTATCACAAAATCAGTCACCCAGTTTATGGTGGTCTCTTTAAGAATGAAATTTTCAATAGTCCTAAGACAATCGTTCTAAAGAACTACCATAGAATGAGTGTCGAGTTTGAATTAGCCTTTGAACTATCTGAACGCATTATAGATCCCTCTATCCAACGAAAACCAGAAAATATTGTTCACGATATTCTAAATGTTTTACCCGCTATCGAGCTTATAGATGATAGGGGTGCAAATTATGATGGTCTAGATCCACTTTCTCTAGCCTGTGATAATGCGTGGTCCGGTGGCCTAGTTTTAGGAGATCCAATAAATAATTGGCAGGAAAAAGATTTTCTGGACATACAATCGACCTGTGAATGGAATAATGAACCAAGGTTAACAACTGGCGTGCTTGACGCGAAGCCTTTTGAAAATCTGTGCTGGTTGATCAATGAGCTACACTCGCGTAAAAGTGAACTAAAACCTGGAATGATTATAATAACGGGAAGTGTCTTTAAAGTAAGACAAGCAAAAGTGGGGGATAAGATAAACCATATTCTTTCTAATCATGGGAAAGTCAGCATTGCAGTAATTTAGGAAGTAAATGTTTAATTTGGAGATAATAAATGGAAAGCAACACAAAGTTAAAAGATGAGCTAACGCAAAAGATTGGAGTTTTAACACGGCGAGAAACAGAAGCTAGAATCATCGCACCTTTCGTAGATGCCCTTATAAAAAACTTTGGCAAAGAAAAAATAATACCGATTTTAGAAAAAACAGTTATGGAGCTAGCTCGTAACCAAGGCTCATCGCTGGCAAAAGAATATGGCAATGATGTTTCTGCTTTTCTTGAAACACTAAAGTTCTGGACCCAAGATGGAGCGCTGGAAATAGACTTGCTGGAGAAGAATGATACAAAACTAGATTTCAATGTAACAAGGTGTAGATATGCCGAAATGTATAAGGCGTTAGGAATACAAGACCTTGGGGCTGTTTTGTCTTGCAATAGAGATGCCGCAATGATTGAAGGATTCAACCAAGATGCAAGACTTAATCGAGAAACCACTATCATGAGTGGTGGGAAATGCTGTACTTTTAGATACACGTTTGAGAATCCCAGCGCGCAAGGATAAGTTGTATTTGTTAAAGAGCTCTAAGAACTCCATATATAAAGTCTTTTGCCTTTTATTGATTTTAATAGCCCTATTTGCGTTTTGGAAACTCGATTTTGCTGAAAGAAATTTGACGAGCGTCAGAGAGTTCGTTGATAAAACACCCGTTACTCTAACGTTCAAAGACAATATAAAAACTAAGGGCATAGTATTTTTAGCACATGGATTTGCTGGATCTACTAGTTTTATGAGACCAATAGCTGTAGCTCTTGCAGAGGCTGGTTATTTAACAGTTCGTTTTGATTTTTTAGGGCATGGACGTCATCCTTTACCGTACTCAGGAGATATTACAACGGTTGAGGGAGCGACGCAGAAATTCGTTAATCAAACGAATGAGTTAATCTCTCATTATTTATTAAAATATAGCCCCAGCTTTTCAATGATAATTGGCCATTCAATGGCATCCGATATAATAATCAGGTCAGCCTCTTTGCATCCTAGTCTTAATAGTGCAGTTGCTATTTCCGCTTATACTGACGCTTTAAAAGCAAAAGAACCTAAAAATGTCCTCATTCTTAATGGTCAGTGGGAACCTCAATTGAGATCGAAATCCTTAGAAATTTTACAAAATATTGGATTTGATAATCCAAAGGAGGGAAAATTATATGGAGCCCTTGATGATAATACCATAAGAAAAGTAGATTTTATAGAGAACGCCGATCATGTAGGCGTTTTATATTCTGTTCGCACTCAGAGAGAGCTGGTAGATTGGATTAATTTCCTTGAAAAGGATAAACAAATATTAATTGGCAACAATATTGGAATATGGACAGGTATTTTATTTTTTAGTATTTTTTTTCTCATTATATTACTGACCAAGTTCCTTCCAAAAAAAGCCTTCGGGAAATATCGGCTTAGCTATATACGGTTCTTTTCCATAAATATTATCGCTTGTGCACTCCCACCAATTATATTGTATAGCTTTTCCTTTAAATTTGTTAATTTCCCCGCCCACAATCATCTCATTAATCAAATGATCCTAATATCAATAATCCTTTTTTTCAGTATTCCATCCACCCAGTTAAAGGAGTTATCAAAATCATTTAATTTTCCATTATTTGCCTTTTTATTTATTTTATTTTGTATTGTATTTGGGTCCATTTTGGATAACTACGTGAGCTCGTTTCTTTTGAGTGGGACCAGAGTACCTTTGTTTTTCTCTTGCTTAATTGGGTCTATCCCTTTGATGGTGTTGATGCAAATGTATTATGACAATTATGCAAATGGTTGGATAGTGGGAAATATATTTAAATTGTTTCTAATAATCTCCATATCAGCTTCAATACTTTTAGATATCTCTCAGTTGTTTATTATGGGATATGCAATAATTTTATTTCTTGCCTTCGCTTTAATATTTGGATTTTTAGCAAATATGATAAGTAGAAAGTACAATAACACTCTTTCGGTAGGGTTAGCCAATGGAATAGCATTGGCTTGGACATTTTCCACAGCACTACCAATGTACGTAAATTGAATGAAGGCTTATTATGGTCCACATATACGTCACTCAAATAGAATTAATTTAAAATGACAGTTCTGATTAGTGGAGCAGGAATAGGTGGTTTGTGTTTAGGGCTATCTTTACAACAACTAAAAATACCATTTCAAATATTTGAGACCTCATTATCTATTGAACCATTAGGAGTTGGAGTCAACCTTCAACCTAATGCTGTAAGGGAACTTTTTGCATTAGGATTAAAAGATAGTCTGACAAGAATTGGGGTGCAAACCGAAGAATTTGGATTATTTTCAAAAAAAGGTTTGGAAATTTGGACTGAATCACGGGGCTTAAAAGCAGGTTATAATGTACCACAATTTTCTGTCCATAGAGGAGAACTCCAAAAGTTACTTTATGATACTCTTATTGGACGTTCGAAAAAAAGCTCTGTTAATTTAGGTATTAGAGCTACTGGCTTCAAAAATTTATCCTCTTCAGTAGAATTGCAATACTTGAATAAGAATACAAAAAAAAATGAAACCTTTTACGGCGATATTCTTGTTGCTTGTGATGGGATAAATTCAAATATTCGAAAACAGTTATTCCCAGATGAAGGGGACCCTCTATGGAACGGAGCAATTTTATGGCGTGGGCTAACAGCTGCTACTCCTTTTAGGACAGGTGCTTCTATGGTGATGATTGGACATGATACGCAAAGATTTGTTTCATACCCCATAAGTCAAAAAGACAGTCACGGGAATGCAAAAATAAACTGGATAGCGGAACTAAAATTTAATCCTGAAAAAATATATATGAAAAGTGACTGGAGTAAAAAGGTAGATAAATCAAAATTTATAGGTAGTTTTACAGAATGGTCCTTTGAATGGATAAATCCTTTAAGCCTTATTACAGAAACAAGCTCAATCTATGAATATCCAATGGTTGACAGAGATCCATTAGAAAAATGGACTTTTGGAAGAACAACATTGTTAGGTGATGCTGCCCACCCAACATATCCAGTTGGATCAAATGGTGCCAGCCAAGCTATTATTGATGCTAGAAAACTTGCGTTTCATTTAAAAGTAAATGGACTTAATGAAACAGCTTTGTTGAGCTATGAAGAAGAGATGCTTCCCCTAACTGCCAAAATAACATTAGCAAATAGAAGTTCTGGTCCCGATGCTCTTCTACAAGTAGTTGAAGACCGTTGTGGAGGAACTTTTAATAATATCCAGGAAATCATAAGCCAAAGCGAACTTAAAAATCACTCAGAAAAATATAAATCTGTTGCTGGTCTTAACATTGAGAGACTTAATAATACAGATAGTATTTTGAGTTCATTGATTTAAACTTTGAGTAAGAAATTTTCCATATTCACAATAGTCTGAATGCAGCGGTCTTTTGCTCTCGTTCAAACACTCGCTAATATCTTGCAAGGTCGGCTCTATCCAGGTGTCGTTAGTTTTGTATTCAATTAAAGTTATCTTAAAATTCATGGATGCGGCAGTACTTGATAAAAAATTATAGTCACTAAACCTATCCCCGTCGCAATATAGGAAGTAACCCACATCATCAACATGAAAGCCTTTTTTTCTTAAAACCCAGACATAGAGGTCCATTTGCCTTTTATAAGATGCTTTCCAGGGATCATCTAATGTAATAGGCCCTTTATCTGATTTTTGCGACGTACTTTTATAATCAACTATATGCAAACAATTGGTGTTAATATTTAACCAAACGTCATCGAGACCACCACCAACTTTAAGATTTGTTTTAGGATCTACAAAGTTAAGCCTATCTTTTGCTCCAAAATGCAAGCTTTGCGTCCATAATTCAAAGTGTTCATGAGAGAAGGGAATGAGAAAGTCTCGTTCTTTGGCAACCAAAAATGGATGAGGCTCTCCAATTTCTCTGTATTTATCAAAATCTCTTTTAAGCAATATATCAGTAGCCTCATTTATATTGAACCCCGGCATAGAAGGGAACTTTATACCCTCCACTTGTTCCATATAAAAACAAGCTTTACATTTAACAAAGTTTTCAATTCTGCTTCTACTTAGTTCATAGGGCTCAACCTTATTTTTATCAAATTTTCCACGATGCCTCGCCATATTAATCCCCTCTTTTTAATTCGATACTAGAATTTAATTTGATTTCCTTGCCAACAAGAAAAGGGAATCCATTAGCGCCAAAATCATATCTGTTAATAGAAGATATTATTTCAAACAAAAGAGTTTTTGCATTTTTTCTGTATTTGTCTTTGGTAAAAGCCATAATAACAATATTTTTCTGTACTCCTTTCAGTTCGAGTAGGCCGCTTACTCGATATCCCTTATCTTTTTTAGAAATACTAGTGCTTTTGAACTCCATAAATGGAAATTTGTTTGCATTTAAGACACTTTGTCCTAACATGGCGCTGGTAGCCAAAGGAAAACCTGCGGTACTTTTTCTGACATCTACTTTAATGTAAAACTTAGATTGCTGTTCTTCAGTAAAATCGATAGTAAAATGTGATGTTTCTACATGAAACTCACCATATAAAGGAATGCCACTCACAAAGTAGGTAAATTTAAGTGCTTTTGAATTTGCAATTGTATATCTTTCACTTGCAAAAACGTTATTTACAAATAAAGAAAATGCAAAAAAAATTAATATAATTTCAAACCGCAATAAATTTTTTAAATGCATTAATAGGCCTTTGATCAGAAGAAAGTATGTTTTAATATATAACTATGGAGCAATTATTTAAAGAACTCACGTTTTCAAACGGGGTAAAAGCAAAAAATAAATTTCTGCTTGCACCACTCACCAATATGCAAAGTCCTGATCAAGGGAGAATTTCTGATGATGAGTTTCTTTGGCTTACAAAAAGGGCAGAGGGAGGTTTTGGGATAATAATGACATGCGCCATGCCAGTGTTAAAATCTGGAATTGGTTGGAAAGGACAACTTGGCATATATGATCCTAGACATGAAGATGGCCACTATCGTTTAAATGAGAGATTACACAATTTAGAGGCACTTTCTATAGCACAAATTTTCCATGCAGGGATAAGGGCAGACATTAATTATTCAGGAGATAAAATAGGTCCGAGTATGAATTCAGAAAAGTCTGCGAGAGAGATGTCGATAGCAGAAATTGAAGAAATGAAATTGGCGTTTGTAGAATGTGCCATTAGAGCACACCAATGTAACTATGATGGCATAGAGCTGCATGCTGCTCACGGCTATCTCATTGGTCAATTCCTTTCTAAAAAGTTCAATAGAAGAGAAGACGAGTATGGAGGTTCTTTCAAAAACAGAGCCAAGTTTCTAATAGATATTATCAAGGAAATTAAAGAAAAGACTTCCTCGAACTTTCTGATTGGTGTGAGGATTTCTCCAGAAAGGTTTGGTTTAGATACTAACGAAATGATAACACTGTATAAAACACTTTGTGAAAATAATAATATTCATTTTATCGATATTTCACTCTGGGATTCGTTTAAATTGGTCGATGATGGACCTTTCACAGGTGAGAGCTTGTTAAAACTATTTACCACTATCGACAGAGGTTCAAAGCTATTAACTGTAGCAGGAAAGATTTTTTCTTATGAAGATATAGAAATTTTACAAAATAATAGTGTTGACTTTTTCTGTTTAGGGAGAGCTGCAATTTTAGATCATCAATTTCCAAACCGCCTTAAGGCTGAAGGATCAAACTTTCAGCCCTACTCTGCTCCTGTTACAAGGGATCATCTTTTGAAAGAAGGTTTATCAGAAACATTTGTCAACTATATGGCTACCTGGAAAAATTTTGTAAGTGAATCAGCATGAACTACGACCCATCTGATCCAAATACTTTGGCTAATCCATATCCCTATTTCTTGGCACTTAGAAATGAAGATCCTATACACTGGCACACGAAATTGAAATCATGGATAATTACGAGATACGACGACGTTAGATCTATACTTTCTAGTGATAATATTACTGTTGATAGGTTAAACAACTTTTATAGTAAACTCCCTACCAAGGAAGCAAAGCTATTGGCAGAAATTGTAAAATATTTAAATCTATGGGCTGCATTCAGAAATCCTCCTGATCATACCAGAATGAGAAAGATAATGATGGTTGCGTTCACAAGAAAATCTATTAACGAAATGCACCCAAAGATAAATGCTATAACGGATGCCACATTATCTAAACTAAAAAATATGAGAGAAATTGATTTAGTTAATCATTATGCGTCTCCCATTCCCGCACTTACTATAATGCATCTACTAGGCGTTCCAATAGACATGCTAGACGAATTTAAATCATGGTCGGATGATATGTCAAAATTTATTGGCGGCGCAAGGAATGATAAGCATAAGTATGAGAAAGCGTCTCGTGGATGTAGAAAAATGGTTTCTTTCTTTAGGGAAATTATTGAAGAGCGGAGAGCAAATCCTTCCGAGGGTTTTCTAATGGATTTGATAAATGCATCTGTTGCAAACGATAAGTTTTCTGATGATGAGTTGATTGCGACTTGCATGTTAATTTTATTTGCTGGTCATGAAACCACAACCAATCTTATATCAAACGGGATTCTCACTCTGATTAAAAATCCATTAGAACTTTCAAAACTTCTTAAAAATCCGGATCTACTTGATCTTACCATAGAAGAAATAATGAGATATGACGGGCCAACAAACTCGCTCGTAAGAAATGTGGAAAAAGAACATGAACTTCATAATAAAACACTCAAAAAAGGTGATAGAGTGTTTGCCATGGTTTCTAGTGCAAACAGAGACGAAAATATCTTTGACAAACCAGATGTTTTTAAAATCGATCGTTCACCGAATAGGCATTTAACATTTGGGTATGGTCCTCATCTTTGTATTGGTGCTGCCCTCGCCAGAGAGGAAGGACGTATCGCTATATTAAATTTCTTCAAGCAATATCCAACAACTAGACTGAAAGCGGAGAACTCCTTTGAATGGATTGATGCAATGGTGCCCCGCGGTCTTAAAAAGTTGGACGTTAATTTAAGCTAAAAAAGGAGGATAAATTGGAAGCCTATCTCATTGCCACCGCATGCACCAAGTTCGAGAAAAAAGCAGATCAGACATTTAAAAGCCTTACGGAGGAGGTTTATTGCGACTTACTAAAATCAGCTAAAGTAGAAAAGGGTAATATGATTGGACAAGCATGGTTTGGTAATTGTGGAATGGGTACCTTCGGACAAAATAATATTAGAGGTCAAGTTTGCTTTACTCCTCTGGTGCAAAAAAAACTATTCCCTGAAAGAGTTGGCATTATCAATGTAGAAGGAGGTTGTGCTACAGGGTCAATGGCATTTCATGGAGCTTGGAAAGATGTTATTTCTGGAACAGAGGACGTGTCCTTAGCAATAGGTGTTGAGAAAATATATCAGCCAAATCAACCGGAGAAAATTCAAGAAATATATGATGGAGGCATTGATCAATTTGATCGGAATGATTGGCTAGAATTTTATGAATCAATTGGTAATGAACTTGGGAAACCTTTTGACCCTGGAAATAAAAAAGGGACAATTTTTATGGATACGTATGGTCTTCAGGCCCTCTGGCATATGAAGACCTATGGAACCACTCAAAGGCAAATTGCTTTTGCTGCCTCGAAAAATCATTTTCATGGCTCCTTAAATGAAAAAGCTCAATATCAATTTGAAGTAAGCGTAGAGGATGTTTTAAAAGATAGAGAAATTTCATATCCACTAACAAGGGCAATGTGTGCTCCCATTGGAGATGGAGCAGCAGCAGCTCTTATTTGTTCCGAAAAAGGTCTAAAACACTTTCCAACAGAAATTCAACAAAGGGCTATAAAAATCAGGGCAAGTGTACTTTCCGGTGGAAAATACCGAACCCCTCAAGAAACAGGATTATCCAGAGTGGCTGCAAAAAAGGCCTATAGACAGGCTAATCTAGAAGCAAAAGATATTAATTTTGTTGAAGTCCATGACGCAACGTCGTTTTGTGAAATATATCAGCTTGAAATGCTTGGTTTTTGTGAGATTGGTTCAGGAGGAAAATTTGTTGAGGAAGGTCATACTCAACTTGGCGGCAAATTACCCGTTAACTTATCGGGAGGATTGGTGTCGAAGGGCCATCCTGTAGGTGCAACTGGATTATCTATGATACATGAACTAGCTGTGCAACTAAGGGGAGAAGCAGGAAAAAGGCAAAGCGAACGAAATAAGATTGGGCTTGCAGAAAATGGTGGAGGCGTAATTGGCTTTGAAGAGGCTGCGTGTTCTGTAATAATTTTAGAAGGATCTCACTGAGACCAGTAAGGCTCTCTTAGAACTCTTTTCAAGACTTTCCCCAAGGCATTTCTAGGAAACTCCTCCCTAATTTCAACCTTATACAATCTCTGATGTTTGGCCAACTTTTCATTTGACCAATTTTTAATTTCATCGCAATCTATTTCTACTCCATCCCTAGGAATAATAAGTGCTACGCACGTTTCCCCCCATTTTTCATGAGGAACGCCAATGACTGTAACGTCATTTATATCGGGGTGTTTGCCAACCACCTCTTCAATGTCTACGGGAAATACGTTGAGGCCTCCCGATATTATCATATCTTTTTTTCTATCCAGGATGGTCAAAAACCCATCTTCATCCAAGCTACCAATATCTCCAGATTTTATAAAACTTCTACCCCTATTATCAGTCCAGATAAGGCTATTTGTTAGTTCGACTTCACTATAGTATTCCTTCATCATTCCGGCTCCATAACCCGCTATCTCACCTGCTACATTTGGAGAACACTCATTGCCTTTTTCATCAATAATTTTAATTTCAAACCCTAAGACGGGAGTGCCAACAGAACCAAATTTTTTCCTTTGATCATGAGGTTTTAACATTGTAGCGAATCCTTCAGAAAATCCGTACAGCTCAAATAGGTTTTCACTCATACAGGTTAAAATATTTTCCTTTACGTCAAGCCTTAGCGGAGATCCTGCTGACAAGATTGTCTTTAAAGAACTGAAACTATCTTTTTCTAGGTTTTCTAAAGATAAGATTGCACTAAATTGTGGTGGAACAAGGAACGTATGTGTAATTCTTTCTCTCTGGACCAAATCTACAAAAGCTTTTGGATCAAACCCATTCATAACATGAAGGGTGCCCCCGACAAATAATGTGGGAAGCATCATTAGCCATGTGCCATTTGAATAAAGTGCTGTTGTAGTTAGAGACTTACATTCTGAATTGAACGACATTTCGATCGCATTAGATGTTGCCCAATGACTTCTTGCTCTATGCGTTTGAACTATGCCTTTTGGAACACCAGTTGTTCCTGATGAATAAATAATATTAAAATTATCTTCTGGCTTGCAATTATAATCGAAACCATACTCTTTCTCTTCGGAGGAAATTTTTTCCCAACAATCTAACTCGCCGCTTAAAAAAAGTAACTTATCTTCGTCAATATTTTTAAATTGCGCTAAATCTGAAGTGACTAAATCTATGAGTTCATTATCTACGATAAATAATTTTGCATCACTATTATTTACTAAAACAGTTATTTGTTCTTTAGTTAAAAGGCCAGAAAGAGGTACAACACACGCCCCCATTTTCACTATACCAAAAATTAGCTCAAGTATTTCGGGCCGATTACCTATTAAGAGGGCGACATTATCTCCCTTATGAACACCCATTTTCTTAAAAAAATTTGCTACCTTGTTGATATTTTGGCTAAAATCTTTCCACAGCCTCGTTATTTCACCACAACATATAGCTGGCTTCTCAGGTTGATAAATACCATGGGTCTCAATTACATTTAAAATATCGAAATGGGTATTATCAATCATGTTTAAGACTCCGATTTTAATATTAAAAGCAATATTTATAATTTATTATAGGCTTATAATAATAGAGAAAAAAAAATTAAAGAAATCAATTTATGGCAAAATTATTTATTTTTACCACTTTTCTAATTTGTGTCTGGAGTACAATAGCTCTTGGGTTTTCCACGACTGCTAAGACAGCATTGGTTGTTGATAACACGACTGGTGAAGTTTTACTCTCTAAGGATATTGATCGACCGATTCCTCCAGCCTCAATGTCAAAATTGATGACACTATGGATGGTATTTGAAAGTTTGGAGGAAGGCAAAATAGAATTGGCTGACACTTTCAGAGTATCGAAAAAAGCGTGGAAAAAGGGTGGGTCTAAGATGTTTCTCAGAGAAGGAGAATACGTCACAATTAAAAACCTAATTAAGGGTGTTATTATCCAATCGGGAAATGATGCATGCATCGTATTAGCCGAGGGAATAGCTGGAACAGAAGCGAATTTTGCAGAACTAATGAACATAAGAGCGAAGGAAATTGGGTTGACAAGCTCAAACTTTACAAATTCAACAGGTTGGCCTGACCCCGAACACAAAATGTCATCCAAAGATCTTGTTACCTTGGCAAATAAAATAAGGGAAGAATATCCTTCCTATTACACAATATTTGATGATTTAGAGTTTACCTGGGATAATATTTCTCAAAAAAATAGAAATCCTCTACTTTTCATGAACCTTGGTGCCGATGGGTTGAAGACCGGATATACAGAGGAGGCTGGTTATGGATTAATTGCTTCAGTAAAACAAGACAAAAGACGAGTAACTTTTGTTATTACCGGCCTTAACTCAGTTGAGCAAAGAGCACGCGAGGCTAAAGGCATAGCGACATGGGCTTTCAAGAAATTTAAGTTGAAAACATATTTTAAAAAGAACTCTATCATTTTGGAAGCGCCCGTTTGGAGAGGTAAAAAGGAAAGGGTGAAGATATCTGCGACAAACGATGTTCGGACACTCCTTGCTTCTGATGCTAAAGAGGATACTGAGATCCAAATTGTTTTAAAAGAACCACTGGAAGCGCCTTTGAAGAAAGGGCAAAAAATAAATGGTTACTTAGCAATCAAAACAGCCCCCCTCGCTGAAACAGGTGTCGAGAAAAGACATTTAATTTTTCCAATAGAAGTTGGTGAAGATTTAGAAAGAGGAGGTTTGGCAAATAAATTGTCAACTAATCTGGATACTTTGAAATCTAAACTTTTCTCTTTACTCGGATCTAAATAATGAAAGGTATTTTTATTAGTTTTGAAGGAATTGATGGTTGTGGAAAATCTACTCAAATAAATCTTCTTTCAAAACACTTTGCAAAGCAGAAAAAATCTTTTGTTAAGACCGAGGAACCAGGAGGGACTGAAGGGGCGAATGAAATCAGAAAAATCCTTCTCAGAGAGAATAATTTTCAGTGGTCAGTAGAGTCAGAAGCATTACTTTTCATGGCTGCTAGAAATGATCATGTCGAAAAAGTTATTAAACCAGCCATTCGAGACAATAAAATTGTTATATGTGACCGATTCATGGATAGCACAATAGTTTACCAAGGAATGCGAAGCCCTAAGGCTAAAAAATTGAGCCTAATATTATTTGAACTTATAGGTATTAATCCAGACATAACATTTCTGATTGATATGGACCCTGAAATCGCTTTAGAACGTGCATTGAATCGGGCAACTGACGAAGATCGATTTGAAAACTATGGAATTAACTTTCAACGCCAACTACGACAAAACTTTTTAGATATTGCAAACACACATAGTGACAGAATAAAGATAGTTGACGGAAATAGTTCGCCACAGCAAGTAGCAACCCAAATAATCGAGAGTATAGAGACCCTAATTAAGTGATATGAAAGAAAACGAAAATCATAAGTTTACAGGACTGTCAAATGGAGATAATTCCTTTCTTTTTGGGCATAAAGAACAGATAGCGTTTCTGCTTAATTGCATTAGGGCTAACCAAATTCCTAACGCGTGGCTTTTTCACGGACCGGTTGGGATCGGTAAAGCTACTCTTGCATTAAATGTGGCAAAAGTATTATCAAATACTAACGTTTTAAAAAAAAACGGTCTGAGTTATCTTTCTGAAAAAGATATAAGAAATCCAAATGCTTCCTTACATGTAACGAATATTTTCTTGTGCAAAAGAAAATGGGATGACAAAAAGAAGCTTTATCAAAAGAATATTTCTATTGATGATATACGAGAGCTCGGTAGAAAATTCTATTTATCTTCAGCTGACTACTCATACAAAGTCTGCATAGTTGATACTACAGAAGATCTAAACATTTCTGCATCAAATTCCTTATTAAAAATGCTTGAAGAACCACCAAAAAATACTCTATTTATTTTAGTTTCAAACAACAAGCAATCTATCCTGCCAACCATACTTTCTAGATGTCAAAAAATTAGCTTCCAAAGACTGAGTGAGGATGACCTTCAGAATATAACTTTGGGCTTATTAGAAGAAAATCACTTTGATCTGATCAAGAGGACTGGTGCTCTGACATCTTGCGATGGATCTGTAAAAAAGCTTCTTAACTTTCTAGACAAAGATTATATAAAATTTTTTAATGGCATGAAGGAGTTATTATTTGATCTACCAAACCTCAATAAACGAAAAGCTATTAAATTGTTAACAGGTAACAAACAATACCTAGGTAACGACGATCCTGATAAATCCGCGTTTGGTGTTCTTTTAAAGTTACTTGCGTCTCTTGCAAAAAACGAAATCGATCTATTGGTAAATAAAAAATCAGTTAAAGATGAGATCAATCTTATAGCAGCTCATTTGTATCCACAAATTTCGCTTTTGAGACATCAATCAATGGAGTACAATGTTGAAGCTAGAAAAGTTCTCTTTCTAGCCCTAAACATGATAGAATTGGCCTTTGAAAAATACAAATAATAAACCGGTTATAGTGGACAGCCATTGTCATCTAGATTTTAGGACTCTGAACAATGATATATCTGGTGTACTGAGCAGGGCGAAGTCTGAGGGCGTCCATAAGATGTTAACTATCGGGACAAACTATAGAGAAATAAGTGAAACCATTTCTTTAAGCGAAAGGTTCGAAGAAATATTTTTTGCAACGGGGGTACATCCTAACCAGCCATCAGATGATCTAAAATTTAACAGCGACGATTTACTATCGATTTGTGCACATAAAAAAATGATTGGAGTGGGTGAGACTGGTTTAGATTTTCACTATTCTCGAGATAGTAAAAAAGATCAAATAAAATCATTGATACAACATATTGAAGTAGCTAAAGAAGCAGATCTACCAGTTATCATTCATGCAAGAAATGCAGATAAAGAGATTGGGCAAATTTTATCTGAGCAATATCATAAAAGTCCTTTTCAATGTGTTATGCACTGCTTTTCTTCCAGTTCTTATCTAGCAGAGGAGGTGATTGACTTAGGTTTTTATTTTTCAATGTCAGGCATTATTACTTTTAAAAATTCTCAAAATCTTAGAGAAATATTTGCA
Source organism: uncultured Alphaproteobacteria bacterium (assembly GCA_902611475.1). Lineage (GTDB taxonomy): Bacteria > Pseudomonadota > Alphaproteobacteria > Rhodobacterales > Rhodobacteraceae > CACIJG01. Next base: position 80,126 of record CACLZW010000001.1, on the reverse strand, counting down.
AAGGTTCCGATAGATAAAGTCTTAGTTGAAACTGACAGTCCATATTTAGCGCCTGTTCCACATCGTGGAAAATCTAATGAACCAGCTTTTGTTTCCTTTATTGCTAAAAAGGGAGCAGAAGTTCTTGATGTTGACGAAGGCTTTTTCAGAACTCAAACTACAAAAAATTTTTTCACTCTTTTCAAGAAAGCATTTTAGCTATGTCATACCAATTTAGAATTTTGGGTTGTGGGTCATCTGGTGGGGTTCCAAGAGTCGGTTTTGGTTGGGGCAATTGTGATCCAATGAATAAAAAAAATAGGCGATTAAGGTGCTCTTTGCTTGTAGAAAGAACTACAAGCTCAAAAAAAACAACCGTGCTCATAGATACTGGTCCAGATATGAGGGAGCAACTTTTACAAGCAAAAGTTTCTAATTTAGATGCCGTACTATACACTCACTCACATGCCGATCATGTTCATGGTATAGATGATTTAAGGACTCTAGCCTACAGAAAAAAAGAAAAAATTCCCGTATGGGCAGATAAAATGACTCAGGAAAGATTATTACAAGGTTTCTCATATATTTTTCAAACTCCAATAAAGAGTAAGTATCCACCTATTTGTAAATTGAATCTAATTAAGGCAAAAGATGTAAAAGTTCAGGGTGCTGGAGGCGAAATCACCTTTCGACCTTTATCAGTTAATCATGGTGATATAGAATCTTTAGGTTTTAAAATAGATAAGTTGGCATATATTCCTGATGTTCTAAATATACCGCTTGCCAGTTGGAAAGAATTAGAAAATCTTGACATTTTAATAATTGATGCGCTTCGTAGAGATCCCCATCCATCTCATACTCACCTAGAAAAAACACTTCATTGGCTAAAAAAGTTGGGCCCAAAACGAGCTATTTTAACTAACTTACATAATGATCTAGATTATTCTGAACTGAAAAAAGAGCTACCAAAAAACGTTGAACCAGCATTTGATGGGCTTGAAGTAAAACTGAAATAATGCTTTTCGAGATAGCTCTTGTAATTCTGCCGGTTTTTATATTAGTAACGGTAGGCTTCATTTCTTCTTATATCCAGTTTTTGAAAAGGCACTCAGTTGATGGCCTGACGAAATTTTGTCAGGATTTTGGTATACCTTTTCTTTTGTTTTTCAACCTAGCAATACTTGACCTAGATAAAGCCTTCGATTTCAGAGTCTTAATTTGTTTCTACAGCTCAATGGTAATTTCATTTTTTATAATAAGCTGTACTAGCTATTTCATCTTTAAGCAACCTTACAAAAGTTCTATAATACTTGGATTTTGTGCGATGTTTTCTAATGGAGTTTTGTTGGGTCTACCAATTAGTGAACTCGCCTATGGAGCCGACAGTCTTTTCATAAATTATACAATTATAATTGGACATGCTCCACTATGCTATTTAGTTGGCATAGCATTTATAGAGGTCGCTAATGCTAATAATAAAAAAAACACATTTCTTGATTCCCTTAAAAGTGCTTTCAAAGCGATTGTTCTAAATAACCTAGCTATTGGAATTTTATTAGGTATAAGTTTTAACTTACTAAAATTAGAATTTTCAACACATACTGAGGATTTATTAAAAAGAGGAACAGTATGGATCATACCTATTTCACTTTTTACAATGGGAGGCGTTTTATATTACTATAGAATAACCAACTCTTTCAAACTACCTTTTACAATAATATTAACTTCTCTATTGATTCAGCCTGCAGTCGTTTATCTACTCGGAATATATTCTTGGGATATTGAAATAGAATTAATAAGAAACGCAGTAATTATGGCTGCTATGGCTCCTGGATTAAATGCATATTTTTTTGCCAACATTTACGGTCAATGCAAAGATATAGTAGCCACCACTATTTTAGTTTCAACTGGACTTACCATCTTTACTTCGTCTTTTTGGATCTACTTCTTATCCTAGACTATTTTCCATAATGCGTGTTAAATGACTGTTCGCACAGTTTATAGATCAAGTTATCTTTACCCTCTCCAGCCTTTCTAGCGCAGTGCATTTCAACAGCAGCTGCCCTATTTCCACCTACATAGTCGGCGGGACTATTGAAATAACTTGGTCCAGAACAACAAGCGAGAACGCTTAATGTGATCAAACTACAAATTATTTTTTTCATTCTACTGCCTTACATCCAGATCAGCATCATACATACACTCTTTAAACTTTTTTTCAACACATTTTCTCGATAGCTTTTCAGCTCTCTTTATTTGATCTGCAGACATCTTAGTTTCTAGCTCAGTTCTTAACTGAATACTTCTACTAATACTTCCAATATCTCTTGAAAGTAAAGTTGCCAAATTGCAACTGACATGTGCAAGAGTTAAGTTTTTGTCTACCCCACGTCCTAAAATAAAATTTGTAGCTAGAGCTAAGTGTGCCTCTGGATTTCCTAGTTGAGCTGATTTTGAAAACCAGAAGTGACTTTCTTTAAAATTTCCAAATTCTTCTTGTAATAAAGATGCGAGCCTAAATTGAGCAATATCATGTTGATTAAATGCCGCTTGCGAATACCAATAAAGAGCTTTTTCTTTATCAATCTTTGTTCCTTCACCCTTTTCATACTTCAGTCCAACATTGATTTGTGCCTGTATGTGACCAGAAGAAGCTGCTTTTGTGAAAAAGGATAATGCTTCTTTATCATTCTGCAAAACTCCATCATACAAGAAGCCCAAAAGAAAATCAGCCTCTCTACTACCTACTTCAGAGGCAGATTTCCAACTCAGCAACGCATCAGCATAGTTTCCTTTATCATAAAATGTCAGCCCTTCTCTTATTAAGCTTTTAGGCGAGTCTGCTAGAGTAAGCCCGCTATACACATAGAACCAAAAGAATAAAAAGATTGTGGTTATTTTTGAAAAGTCATTTTTAGCAAATATTGTTGACATGAATTCTTTATTCTGTTGTGAGGTTCTTTAGTTATATAGATAAATGTATTTAAATCATATTTTATTTATTTTGTCTTTTATTGAATGTTTTCCATATAATCTGTGGAAAACCCTGTGAATTAGTAAGAAAATATTTTACTAAACCTCTGTTCGATAATAACTTCACCCTATATGCCTAAAACTTAGGCATCATAAAAATAAATACTTGAAAAGAAGAAAATTTTTTGTAGTTATGCACTATTTAGATTGGAGTCACAATATGGCCAAAGAAATAGAGCATGATGAAATGAGTGAAGCAGCAGAATCTGGCAAGATGCACAATATTACTTCAAAGGCTGGAAGATTGGCTATGGAATTAGCAGCAGAAAAAAAGCGTCTTGCACAGGAACTTGAAGAACTACAGGGAGAATACGATGATATTAAACCCCTGACACCAACAGGAACAAGAGACTGGTATGTGAAGTGGAGCTCTATGATTTTAGGAGTTATTGGAGTATTTCTTATCTCTGCCGAAGTATACCTTTTTGGACAGCTAGCTTACTTGATAAGTGCGATAGGATGGATTTATGTAGGTATGCAGTGGGGCGACAGAGCTATTATGATTGGTTCTGCGATAAGTGCTACTGCAGTCGCAATGTTTTTAATAGAAAACCCTTTGCTCTTTAGCCAACTTCTTGGTTAGAAGACTATTGGGTTTACTATGAAACTTAAATCGATTTCAGAGACCTATTAATCTTTTTAAAGGACTCACTTGCTACGTTGAGAGGTCGACCAGCCAACAAGCCTCCATCCACGACAAAATCCTGGCCAGTTACAAATGTACTTTCATCACTGGCAAGATATATAGCCAAGTTAGCAATATCTTCTGGCAATCCTGCTCGGGCTATTGGTTGAAAATCATTAAAGGCTTCGCTCTCTTTAAGATGATCATCACTCAAAGAGAGCTTTTCGCCCGATAATTTCTGACCAACACCAAATATTTCGGTTATTATTGCTCCAGGAGAAATTGAGTTAACTCGTATATTATATTTCGCTAATTCGAGAGAGGTAACCTTGCTGAAGTGTATAACCCCTGCTTTGGCTGCCGAATAAACGGAACCACCACAGCCCCCCCAATGGCCCGCAATACTAGCTGTATTCACTATGCTACCATTATTCTGCTTACTCATAATTCTTGTTACTTCTCTGGTCCCAATAATGACACTAGTCAGAAGAAGATCCAGACTTTGCTTTATTTTATCGTAAGAAATATCTTCAATATTTCTAACAAAATCTGGTGCCCCCGCATTATTGAACATAGCATCAATTTTTCCGTAGTGACTAGATACTTGTTCGACGAGTGTGCAGATTTGATCTTCGTATAATACATCACACTTCATAAATCGGCACTGCTTTCCTAGCTCCGTTGCTATTTTTTTTCCTGTATCTTCTCTCCTGCCAGAAATCACCACTTCAGCTCCTTGAGAAATTGAATATTTTGCTATTTCAAGCCCTATGCCACTTGTTGCTCCTGTAATAACAACCACTTTATCCAGTAATCTTTTTACCATAACCAATCCTATCATTTACATTTGTTTTTATTGAAGATATTTCTTTTCTTTCATAAATATTTTAATTCTTTCTATACCATTTAATATCTCGGGTGTGCTTCTAGCATAGGATAACCTAATCTTTGAGTTTCCATTTATTGGATCAAAATCTATCCCCGGTGTTATAGCTACCCCTCCAACATCTAGCATTTTTTTCACAAAATCATAGCTATCAGACGAAAATTCACTGATATCTATGTATAAATAAAATGCGCCATCTGGCGGCGCTATATTATTAAAACCAAATTCGGGTAACGCGTTTAATAAATTCTCTCTATTCTCTCTGTAGGTCATAAGGTTTTTTTCCAATTCCACTGAACCCTCAAATGCTCCAACTGCTAAAATTTGACTAGCGTGAGAAGCACATATAAACATATTTTGCTGTATTCTTTCAACTATCCTTACATGTTCTTTAGGAACAACAATCCAACCTATTCTCCACCCTGTCATCGAAAAATATTTTGAAAATGAGTTTATTATATAGCAGTTATCACTAAACTCTAAGACAGTTGAAGGTTGCATATCGTATTGTATGCCGTGATATATTTCATCACTTATTAATGAGATTTTTCTATCGACACAATAATTCACTAAAGCCTCTAAAGGCTCTCTATCAATCATAGAGCCAGTAGGATTTCCTGGTGAGGCAATTAATAAGCCATTAATATTATGACGGCTAAGATCACTCGGAGTTGGTTGAAATTTATTTTTTTCAGTTGTGTTTATAAGTACCGGATCTAAATTGAGAGTTTTCATAATTTGCCGATAACTGGGATAGCCTGGATTAGCTAATCCCACTTTGTCAAGCTTGTCAAAGAGTGCGGTAAAAGCTAGGATAAAACCTGCCGATGAACCACCAGTTATTATAATCCTGTTCCAATCGACATCCAGTCCATACCAATTGCCATATAATTCAGCAATTTTTTTTCGTAACTCCGGTAGCCCTAGAGCTACTGTGTAACCCATTGGATTATCTGCCATAGCTTTTTTTAAGAAATCCTTGGCAGCTTCTGGCGCTGAGGTTCCTGGCTGTCCGACTTCCATATGAACCACTGTTTGTCCTTTTTGCTCAATTGAATTAGCTCTTTCCATGATATCCATCACAATAAAGGGATTTATTATACTTCTCTTGGAACTTTTCATATTCTTTGATTATTAAAAACTTTAAGATTTGCCATAGTATATTATTGACTGCTCATTCTTTAAGTAATTCACAGTTTTCTAGACCAACTGCCATACAAGCTGCAGCGAGTTCCTTAGATTTATTAATATTAGCCTCAGAAATGTCAAACTCATCTTCAATCATTAAGTGATAGCCTATATCAACTTTATTATCGATTAAAGCTGCGAGATAAAAAAAAGTATGTGCGACAACTAAGTCATTTTTTACCTTTTCGTTGTAAGCATATAGATTCCCTAAAAATTCAAGCGCTGGTAAATGACCAGCTTTTGCAGACAATTTTAAGTAACTGACCCCTCTAATAATGTCTGTCTCAACAGTCTGGTCTATAGGTGAAATAAGCATATTACCTAAAAAATAAGTAGCAAATTTATTACCATTTTGTGCAAGGGGAATTAATACTTCATAAGTTTCCAAATGACTTTTTGCGTAAAAAAGGGATATGATTTCGTCTTCATTCATAATGCACTCGTTTTTACTAACCCTGCGAGGAGTTGTGGTTTTTGGCTATGGTTTTCTCTCGACTTCCTCTTGGATCAATCCAACCAATGTTACCATCCTTCCTATAGTAAACTAAGTTTAATCCTGAATGCGAAGCATTTCTGAAAAATATGCAACTTTCATTTTCTAGTTCTAGGCGCATAACAGCTTGTTCAACCGTCATTTCCTCTATCTTATATGATAATTCTGCAATCACAGGCAAACTATCCCCATCGTGACTATCTAAATCATCTTCATCTAAATTCAAAACGCTTTGATAAATCTTTAATGGTTCATCAGTTGATGAAATATTTTTATTCTCAATATTCCTGTGACTTTTCATCCTTCTATGATAACGCCTTAGTTTTTTTTCTATATGATCTAAGGCATCCTCATAACTGGTATTTGCATCCTTTCCTCTACCTGTTGCATCTAATTCAATTTTGTTCTTGAGATATACTTTCAACTTAGCTTTAAAGTTCCCAACTCTTTTTTCTAAAGTTATTTGAGTGCTAACGGCATCATATGAATATTTGTCCAAAACTTCGCCTATCCTAGCACTACTGTAAACTTGAAACGATTCTCCAAGTTCAATGTTTTTACCGACTATTTTTATATTCAAATTTAATTCACGCTCCCAAGTTTCATTATATATCAATTCATAAAAAAAAATAGCGTTTGTTAAAAATCAGACGGTGGCTATTACCATGTCTACGCTATTACCATTCTGATCTTCGTAAATTATTTTTCTTTATTTTTAGATTGAAATGGTAAATAAAGAGCTTAATAACGCTTCGAAAAAAATGAAAATCAACATAGATACAATAACGCGCGCTAGTGAGGAATTGATAGGTAATATAATTAGAACACCTACTATTCGATCTCAGTATTTAAGTAGTGAAATCAATGGGGAGGTTTTTCTTAAACTAGAAAACCTTCAATATACATCTTCTTTCAAAGTTAGAGGGGCTTACACATCCATAACACGTTTAAAAGAAGAACAAAAAAAAATGGGCGTAATTGCTATGTCTGCGGGTAATCATGCTCAAGCTGTAGCTTGGTGGGCAAAAAAAGAAGGCGTTAACGCGACAATTGTTATGCCAGAGCATGCTCCTTTATTCAAAGTAATGAAAACAAAAAGTTTAGGTGCAGACGTTATCCTGAGGGGACGCACCCTAAATGAGTCTCAAACTTATGTTTCCGAATTGGCAAACGATAAAAAATTGACCCTTATACATCCATATGACAATTCTAACGTTGTAATTGGACAGGGCTCCCTCGGACTAGAGTTTATGGAAGATATTAAAGATTTAGACCTATTAGTCATTCCTATTGGAGGGGGTGGATTGATATCAGGAGTATCAATAGTGGCCAAGGCTTTAAACCCCAACATAAAAATATATGGAGTGCAAACTGAAAAATTTCCCTCTATGTATAATGTGCTTCACAAAAGGGATCTTGCAATATTGGGAGATACCTTGGCTGATGGTATAGCTGTAAAAAGGCCTGGAGAAATTACTTCGAAGATAATAAAACATCATGTTGATGATATTTTGCTCATTAACGAATTTGAGCTCGAAAAAGCAATTAGCTCTTTATTTGAAAACGAAAGGATTGTTGCTGAAGGAGCAGGCGCTGCAGGTGTAGCGGCAATAATGAAAAATAAAGACAAATTTTCTGGTAAAAAAGTAGGAACAGTTATTTGTGGAGGTAACATTGATGCTAGGCTATTTGCCAGCATATTAAACCGAAAGCTCTTGATGGATGGAAGGATGACAAAAGTGCGGATCGATATAATTGATGAGCCTGGCATGTTAGCTAGAATTTCAAATTTAATTGCTAAGTATGGGGGCAACATTATTGAAATCTATCACCAAAGAATGTTTAATGACGTTCCAGTTAAGAATGCAAAAATTGATGCTATTATTGAAGCGTTAAGCGTAGAACATATTGCCTCTATCATCGAGGCGCTAAGGGAAGACGGGTTTCAGGTGTCAGAAATAATGGAAAAATCTTAACTTTCTAATTATTTGACATATATCCACTTTTATTTATTTTTAGGGCATGAAGTTAAAAGATATTGTTTTTAAATCAAAAAAAATAAATAAAGCGTTTGCGTGGGCGGCTCACATTTTCACTGCATCAGGACTAATTTTCGGGTTTCTGGGACTTATAGCAATATTGAATGGTGAACAAACTTTTGCTTTTTTATTTATGGGCTTTGCTTTAGTTATTGATGGCGTCGATGGCACTCTAGCTAGATACGTCAATGTGGAAGAAGCACTTCCAGAAGTAGATGGGAGCACTTTAGACAACGTTATAGACATGTTTAACTACTCAATACTACCCGTATTGATGATTTATTGGTTTTCAATGGTTCCATATAATCTCGTTCATTTAACCTGCATTTCTATTTTATTGGCTAGTTGTTATACGTTTTCTGATAAGAATATGAAAACAACAGATTACTACTTTAAAGGCTTTTCTGCGCTTTGGAATTTGCTGGTTTTCTTTCTTTTTATTTTAGATCTCGGGCTTTGGTTTAATTTCGGAGCTATATGCTTATGTTTGATATTGACATTTATTCCGATAAAAATAATACACCCATTCAGAGTTAAAGAGCTACGTAATTCTTCAATATTGATGGTAGGAGTATGGTCTACAAGCGCAGTTTTTCTAATACTACACAAACACAGTTTTTTGTTACACCAGTTTCATGCGATGATCTTTGGACTATGGCTAATCAGCACAGCTTATTTTGTATGGATCTCCCTAAGGAGATCCTTTAAACAAAATACTTAATTAAGAACCGACTTGACTCAAATATTTTTCGAGCCGTTCTTTAGATTTTTTTGGAACTTTTTGTCCTTTAAGAAAATCAGTAGGATCTGCAGAGTCTCCAACTTGGATTAGAGCCACCATTCCATTCGCATAATGAGGTGTGCACCGGATCCCGTAAAGTCCTTCAACTTCTACCGTATAACTAAATTTCTTGTTAATTTTACTCTTGAACTTTTTTGCCCCCTCGGGGATTAATCCTTTTATGGACGCAGCCATGTGCCCCTTATCCGTCGGTAGAAAAATTATGTTGTCGCCTACTTGGGCTTTGATAAATGAAGGCTCGAATATCATTTTTCCTTCTTCGCCCTTATTTAGCATTTTTACTTCTATGTCAGCTGCGAAAGCAGCAACAGATACAAAAAAACTAGCCAACAATGTTACCGTTAATGAAAAAAGTCTCATATTATCCTCCTATACAATATGTAACCCACAAGCTGTAACATGGAGTAAATTTGGGTGGTGTCAACCAAAAATATAAAAACCCAAAGAGATTATTTTTTAATTAGACTGCAGTTTTTTTTGTCGTCGCACAAATATGAAACTTTGGACGCAAAAATATACATAAACAAACCCTGTGATCAAAAGCATAAGCTTTGATAATCCAGCATAATAATTATTAAACATGCCTCTAAAAAAATCGAGCCCACCCAAAAAAATGATTATGCCGATAACTACTGCTATATGCATCAAAGCCTTCCTAAATGTCGGTTTTATCATTGATATAAAGCCAATTAACGCAAGTGGCACCCCGATGAAGGCAGGTATCATAGACGTTATAGAAGAACTCCCAGAAATTAATGATATAGAAATACCCCAAATGACCATAAAAAAGCCATAAAGTGTTGTTAAAAACTCTATAGATAACGAGAAGACCCTAAAATCTTGGGTATTATGAGTATTTTCAGACATCTAATTTCCTCCAGTATGTTTTTTTAAGTGTTCCAAATCGCAAATATCTAGGCATTTGATATTCGTTGCTTCAAGAACAACTTTAGGTGCTTTACCTGCCATTCTAGCTTCTTCCCACCTTGCTGCACATAGACACCAACGATCTCCATCCTTCAAACCTTCAAATTGATATTCTGGTCTAGGCGTAGATAAGTCATTTCCTCTTTCTTTTGAAAACTCAAGGAACTCTGTTGTCATTATTGCACAAACAGTATGACTTCCTATGTCTCTAGAATCCCAGCTACAACAACCGTCTCTCAAAAACCCAGTTAATGGGTCACTAGAACAGGGTTCAAGTGTTGTACCAATCACATTTAATTGCGATTTTCTTGGGTCAAAGTACTCTTTTTCATCAAACATATTTCATACTCCTTAAAAACTTTTTTAGTTCTATTTTTTGTAACATTTAAATAAATAGACCAACCTAAAATTATATCTAGCTGAGCGGAATACTATTGTCATTTTTCTTATTTTGGTACTCTTCAGATAAACTCTCATATATTGACGATATACGCTCAGATATTTTCAATAAATTATCTCTGCTTTCTGGTTCTAGCATACTGATCAGCTCTTTTATTGCATAACATTTCCAAAAATAATTTTCTTTACTATATGTTCCATCCGACCTTCCGAATACTTCCGACAGAATGTCTAAATCATGAGCTATATTGAAAGCCTTTTTTGTATCTTGGTAATTAAAAAAATAGTAAATAGTATTAAACCCGGCCCAAGTAATAGCTGATAAACACATTGGGCAAGGCTCATGTGTTGACAAAAATATTAGATCACCTGTGGACCTATTTTTGTTTTCGGCAAAAAACTTGTTTAAAGTAGATATTTCGCCATGAAAGAGCGGGTTCTCAGTTTCTTGATTAACCCCAATAGTCATGGTTGCATAGTCACTTTTAGTTAGAATGGCGCCTCCAAAAACTTTATTACCTTTGGCAACTCCTTTTTTTGTTTCTGGAATTATTTCTTCTTCGATTACCCTCAAAGCTCTTTCTATGAAATTTTTCATAATGGTATGCCTACATAGTTTTCGGCAAAATGCGCTTGTGCAAAATTTGAATGAGACAGATATTCTAATTCACTTATTTTTATTTTCCTGTCGAATTCTTTAGTCTCAGGAAACTCATGCATCAAAGTAGTCATCCACCAACTAAACCTCACAGCTTTCCATATTCTATTCAAAGCCGTTTTAGAGTAGTTAAATAATTTCTTATCACCCTCTCCTCTATAAAAGGCTAGAAGGCCCTCTGATAAATAATGCACATCTGACACCGCTAAGTTCAAGCCCTTAGCCCCAGTTGGAGGCACAATGTGAGCAGCGTCTCCAACAAGAAAAAGATTGCCGTATTGAAGTGGCTCGACCACGAAACTCCTCAACGGAGCAATAGATTTCTCAATTGAAGGGCCAGTCCTTAAATTATCCTTTGAATTCTCGGGTAGTCGTTTAATTAATTCCTTCCAAAAATAATCGTCCGAATAGTCCTCTGCTTTAGTATTCACATCACACTGAATATAGTATCTTGAAAGATTATTATTCCTCATGGAGCATAAGGCAAATCCATCACTAGTGTTGGCATAAATCAACTCATCACTGACTGGAGGGGTTTCGGACAAAATACCTAACCAGCCGAATGGATATATTCTTTCATACTCTTTTCTTTGGTTTAGGGGGATTCGCTGCCTGCTAACGCCATGAAAGCCATCACAGCCTACAACAAAGTCAGATACAATTTTAATTTCTTTCCCAATTTCATCTTCAAATATTACCTCCGTCTTTGAACATTTTGGGTCGATTATATTTACGTTTTTTACCTGGAAAAAGATATTAGCTTCTTTCTCCTCCTGCTTTTGGTATAAATCTTTTGTTACTTCAGTTTGTCCAAAAATTGTAACACTCTTACCCACGGTCTCGGAAAAAGAAACTCTGAAACCTTTATTTTCAGATGAAAGATAAGTACCTTCATGAACAAACCCATCAATATCTATTCTTTCACCTACACCAGCTTGCTTCAATATTTCTACGGTCCCACTCTCCAAAACACCAGCTCTTATTCTTGATAATACATGGCTTTGAGTTTGTTTTTCCAAAATAATGGTGTCTATACCCTCATTCATAAGCAACTGGGATAATAATAGGCCCGATGGACCACCACCTATTATTGTTACTTGCGTTTTAAAATTTACCATAACTATAAAAAAGCAAAGGAGGCTGTTAAGCCTCCTTCGGTGACTGACGATTTAGTGTCAGACCCCTTTTTGCCCCTCGAAAATTTTTGTCGAGAGGGTATCTATGTCTGCCACCATCATCGAATAATCACTAGACATTGGACCACCTCCTTTCAGTTGTTAAACTCTAATTAATAATGTAAGTTAATTTGTAATCATCTCAAACTATAAAATTTATAATTGACTTAAAGATCAGAAATAACAGTTTAAGAAAACAGCATAGCCCATTGGATAAGTAGAGATGTCTATTGAGAAAGCTCTGATTAACGCAATTATGAAGGTCTACCAAAGCAAAGGTGTTGGGAAATTTTTCTCAATCAATTTTTTGGTGGAAACGGATGGCGAATTTGTTTTTGAGGTGTGCTTTCCTCCTGATTGTTTAAACCCTCAAGGAACTGTACAGGGTGGAATGATCACTAGCGTACTGGATGATTGCACTGCACTATGTGTTTTGTTTTCTACTAAAGGCAAAAGATTTCCCAACACAACGGACTTCCACACAACATTCCATCGGCCATTGTCTCTAGAGCCTGCAACAATAAAGGCATCCATCTTGAAAATAGGCAAGAATATCGTTTCGGTAGAGGGTAAGATTTTTAAGGAAAAGAATAAATTGGTGGCTTCCTGTCTTCATACTGGGTTCCTGTTCGATACGCATGGAATGAAGAAATAGTTTTTAGTAAATTTATTTGGGTAATGTTATATTTATATTTACGAGAACAACACCAATAACTATTAGAGCTAATCCAATCACAGACCAAAAATTGAGAGATTGATTGAAAGCAAAATAAGATACTAGGGCCAAAGTAAAAATTCCTAATCCACTCCAAGTAGCATACATTATCGCAATAGGAATAAAGTTCACAACGATTGACAAAAAGTAGAAGGAAACACCGTAGAGTAACACTAGAGATACAGTAGCTTTTGCGTTCGTAAAATTTTGAGACGCAGGTAACAAAAGTGTACCACTTACTTCAAAGACTATTGCAGCTAGAAGGCAGAGATATGCCGTTATTGGTTGCATTTTTCATAAACTCTTTCCATATAATTTGTTTTCTAGCATAGGCAAAAACCTTTTACCATCCTCATTATGGGGATCGATCTCAGTCAGCCTCTTGTAGGACTTATATGCTTCACGAAAATTGCTATTGTGAATATGAATAAGCCCAGAACCAGATATTGCTCCGAAATGACGAGGCTGTCTTTTGAGCACCTCCTCAATATCTTTAAGTGATCCATAGAAATCACCCAATAAAAATTTTACTGTCGCCCTTTTATTCCATCCTTCGACATAATCTGGATCTAATTCAATTATTTTGCTGAACGCTATCTTTGCTTGTTCTAGTTTTCCAGCATTAAATAAGTCTAATGCTTCATCGATCTTGCTCTTGTTTGTCCTATCGATATACCCTTCTAACCACAAACTCCAAACTTCTCTTCTTATAAGCCCTGAGTTAGAGGGGCTTGGCGAAGACGCTAGGTTATCAAGGAGTAGCTCTATTCTGTTTTTCTCTTTTGAAGAAAGAGAAAGTGATGTGATCGAAAGTGTAAAGCAAATTGCAAGGCAGCATATGTATATTAATTTTTTTGCCATTGATGTGTAGATGCCTATTAGTCTTTTCTCTACAATTAGCGTAATATTCTTTTTTTCAAGCCAGAATTTAAAAACTCTATCAAATGTTTACATTTAACTTTTGCTGAGTTAATTGTACCCACTTTCAGAAGCAAAAATAAAGGTAACTAACTTTAACGAAAATGAAAAGATCTATCAAAAATATTGTTCTTATAGCAGGTGGTGTAGGTGGTGCAAAATTAGCAGAAGGACTTAATTCCATAAAAAATATAAATCTCGCTATCATTGGCAATATTGCAGATGATGATGAGTTCCATGGGCTAAGGGTTTCTCCAGATATAGATACCTTAACATATACACTTTCAGGCATGGTGAACCGAAAGCAAGGATGGGGAGTAAAAAATGACGATTACAAGACGCTCTCAATGTTAAATAAATTAGGGGAAGAAACCTGGATGTCTTTAGGTGATCTCGACTTTGGTCTTCATATATATAGACAGCACAGACTATTAAAAGATCATCGTCCGACTATTATTGCCAATGAGATCGCTAAAAAAATGGGTGTAACGGCAGATATAATTTTACCGACTGACGATAAGATTAGAACAGAGGTGCAAACCAAGTCGGGTTGGATATCATTTCAGGAATATTTTGTCAAAAAACGGTGTTCACCGAGAATTATCAAACTAAAATACACCGGAATTAAATCAGCCAAAATCACCAAAGAGGCAAAAAAAGCACTTTGTAACGCTGAACTTATAATTATTGCTCCGTCAAATCCTTTAGTAAGTATAAAACCTATACTTGAAATACCTGGGTTTAAATCCATAATTCAAAAAAATAATAAGAAAGTGATAGCAATAAGTCCGTTGATTCAAGGAAAGGCTGTAAAAGGTCCTGCATCAAAAATGCTTAAACAATTAGGTTTCAAGCCAAATTCTTTTTCTTGTATGCAGTTCTATAAAGATATTTGCAAATCATTCATTCTCGATAGGTCCGATATAGGCTTAAAGAAACAATTTATTTTACTAAATCAAAAACCTATATTTACGAACACACTGATGACCTCTCTTGCAGACAAGAGACGGTTAGCTAAGTTCATAATCAATCAACCTATTGATTGATCTTTTAAAAGACTTTAGAACTTCTTAAAAAAGTTGATTACAGATCGTGATCTACAACTAGTAATTATCGCAGATTAAGGTAACTATTGAAGAAAATGTCAAATTCAACGTTAAATTTAAATATAATTCCGCATATTCCTGACATTGAAAACGGTGATAACATTAGTGACATCCTGATTTCTGCTCTCAACAAATCATCTATATGTCTGAAAGAATTTGACGTTATTTGTATAGCACATAAAATCTTTTCAAAAGCTGAGGGATGTATAATAAATTTAAAAGAAATTTCTCCCTCCAGAAAAGCAATCGAACTCGGGAAAAGCCTTAACAAGGACCCAAGAAAAGTCGAAATCGTATTACAAGAAAGTAATAGCATTATTCGCTCTTTTAAAAGAGAGGAACAAAATGAAGGAACTCTCATTTGTCAGCATAAGCTTGGATTTATCTGCGCTAATGCGGGGGTTGACGAGTCTAATATAACGGGTCAGGAAACTGTAGTGACCGTTCCAAAAAATCCTGACCTCAGTGTGCAAATTTTAAGAGATAAACTAAAAAATTACTTTGACTTGGAGAATTTAGGGATTGTCATGAGTGATACCTTTGGAAGGCCATGGAGGATTGGACAGGTCAATGTCGCTATTGGTGTTGCAGGAATACCAGCAACAAAAAATGAGCAGGGAACTACAGATGCTTGGGGAAATCAATTATACGTGACAGAACCAGCTTTTTGTGATGAAATAGCAGCATCTTCGGGGTTGCTTATGAGCAAAGCAGGGAAATGTCCTGCAATTTTATTAAGAGGGCTTAGCTGGAGTGGCAAATATGGCTCTGCAAACGACATTCTACGGAAACAAAATGAGGATATGTTTAGATGAAATTATCAATTATTGGAGGAACTGGGCCCCAAGGTAAAGGCCTTGCCCTTAGATTTGCTAAGGCAGGTTTTGAAGTTGCTTTGGGATCACGTGATGAATCCAGAGCTATCGAAGTTGCAGATAGTTTAACATCAAAAAACCAAAACCTCGAGGGGTCAATAACTGGGCTTTCGAATAGCGAAGCAATAGCATTCACGGACAAGTTTGTAATATTTTCAGTACCTTGGAGTGGTCACAACAATACACTTTGTGAAATCAAAGGGATGCTAGCGGATAAGGTACTTGTTGATATAGTAGTTCCATTGGAAGACGGAAACCCCAGAAAAGTAGCTATGCCCCCTGAAGGCTCAGCTACAGAAGCAGCCCAAGCCATATTAGGGCCTGACATACCAGTAGTTGGCGCCCTCCATAATGTTTCCGCGAATACACTTAATCACCTAGAGAAAAAAATTAATTGTGATATCTTGGTATGTGGAAACAATTTGGATGCTAGGTTAGATACTATAAAGTTGTTAAAAAACTTAGAAGTCGAAGCTTACAATGCTGGTGATGCAACATCAGCGAGATGTTTAGAGGCTATAACGCCTATATTGATAAGAATAAATATGTCTAAAGCGGTGCCTTTTTCACATGCTGGAATAAAAATTTGGCCACCGGAGGAATAAAAAAGGAGGAAGATATGGAATTTGCAATTTGTTTTAAAGGGTTTGTTCAACCAGATCGAGCAAAAGCGCTGGTTAGATTGGCTGAAAGCGCTGGATTCACATATTGCTGGTTCTACGATAGCCACATCCTTTGGAGAGAAAGCTTTGCTCAAATGGCTATGTGTATGGAGCACACAAAAAAAATGCGGTTCGGACCATGTGTAACCAATCCCAACACTAGAGACTGGTCTTTAGCGGCATCAATGTTTGGCTCACTAGCTCTACAATCGAATGGACGATTTGATATCGGTGTTGGAAGAGGAGACAGCGCTGTTCGCGTAATGGGAAAGAAGCCTGCGAATCTAGCACGAATGGAAGAATTTATTTTAAAAGTAAAGGCAATGGTTAAGGGAGAAGAAGTCCAGTATGGTGATGTTCCTAACCCAATTCAATTTCCATGGGCAGAAGGATATGATTTGCCAGTCTGGGTAGCTGCATATGGGCCAAAGGCTCTTACATCTGCAGGAAAAGTTGGAGATGGTTTGGTGCTTCAAATTGCTTCCCCAACCGTTTGCAAATGGCTAAGAGATCAAGCGGTGAAAGCAGGAGAAGAACACGGACGTGATATGTCAGACTACAAGGTAATGGTGGCTGCACCTGCTTACTTTGGAGATAGAGCAGAAAGTATTGAGAAAGTAAAGTGGTTTCCCGCAATGGTTGGAAATCACGTAGCCGACATAGTTGAGAAGTATGGTGAAGATAATAAAGACATTCCCAACAGCCTTACGGACTATATCAAAGATCGCCGCGGCTATGATTACTCTAAACATGGCCAGAGCGACAATCCTTATTTAGAATTTATCACAGATGAAATAGTTGAAGAATTTTGTGTTTTAGGAACCGCTGATCAACATGTAAAAAAGCTTAAAACATTAAAGGATCTTGGAGTAACCCAATTCAATATTTATCTGGATAGCGGAGACGAAGAGAGAATTATCGCAGAATACGGCGAAAATGTTATACCAGCTTTTTCATAAGCACCTCAGTTATTGAAAAACAGACTTTTCTCTATTTCTTAGCTGTAAAAAACTGTATTACAAATATAGCTCAGGAAATATCTTAGGTTAATTAGCTCTTGATAAAAAAAATATCAATAGAGACATCGGAGGTTTGGGGACACGGGGCAATGCTCCTTTTCTCCCTTTGTGTATCAGTATCCTACATTTTAGGAGCCATGGTAGCAAATGATATAGAGCCAGGAGCCATAACAGCTGCAAGGTTTTTAATAGGAGCAATTGTAATGGGAACATTATTATTTATTTCAAAAAACCTTAAGAAAGAGGACTTCAAAAAACCATGGCGATTTTTAATACTCGGATTGAGTATAGTTATTTATTTTGTATTAATGTTCGAAGCACTAAAAACGGCTTCTTCTTTATCACTAGCTGTAGTTTTTACGCTCACCCCTTTTATTGCACTTTTTTTTGAATATTTTTTAAAGAAAAAAGTAACTCTCAGGGCGCTATTTGCAATTTTTCTTGGAGCAATGGGAGCAATTTGGGTGATTTTTGAAGGCAATCTAGAAAACGTTTTAGCATTTAAAATAGGCTATGGCGAACTACTCTTTTTTTGGGGGTGTGTTGGACATGCTTTATATGCTATTTTGATCCCTGTTTTAAACAAAGGGGAAAATGCAGCATCGCAAACCTTAGGAACTTTAAGTGCTGGATTTCTACTACTTATTTTAATTTTTACTAATGATGTTGTTGAAACAAATTGGCTTAACCTATCTCCATTGGTCTGGATAACTACACTTTACTTGGCAACCATTGCGACAGCTTTTACTTTTTTCTTGATCCAGTTTGCAGCGAAAAGAATAAGCGCTTCAAAAGTAATGGCGTACACCTATGCTGTTCCTTTTTGGGTGGCCTTAGGCGAAATAATTATTAACTCAAGCTTTCCAAATAAAAACATTATTTTTGGAGGCTTGATAATTGCCTTTGCATTATTAGTGCTAATTAGTGATAATGCAAAAATGAAGATATGAAATTTGTTAAGAGGATCAAATGTCAACACCAGCAGCTAATTTAAAAATAAACTCTTCTCGTCTTTGGGACTCTCTAATGGAGATGGCAAAAATAGGCCCTGGTGTCGCAGGTGGCAACAACAGACAAACACTCACGGACGAAGACGCAGAAGGACGAAAGTTGTTCCAAAAGTGGTGTGATACGGAAAATTTGGAAATGGGTGTTGACAAAATGGGAACAATGTTTGCTAGACGTGAAGGAACAGACCCAAATGCGTTACCTGTTTATGTTGGAAGCCATCTTGATACCCAGCCAACTGGGGGTAAGTATGATGGAGTTTTAGGAGTTCTGGGAGGGTTAGAAATAATAAGAACACTTAATGAACTTGATATAAGAACAAAGCATCCAATTGTAGTAGTTAATTTTACAAATGAAGAAGGAACTCGATTTGCTCCTCCAATGATGGCATCAGGAGTTTTTGCAGGAGTACACGAACTGCAATGGGCTTATGATAGAAAGGATGCAGCAGGGAAAACATTTGGAGAAGAAATCAAGCGCATCGGATGGATTGGTGACGAAGAAGTAGGGTCACGAAAAATGCATGCTTTTTTTGAACTCCACATAGAGCAAGGGCCAATATTAGAGGCTGAAAATACAGATATTGGCGTTGTGACCCATGGACAAGGGCTAAATTGGATACAAGTAACTCTTAATGGTCGGGAAAGTCATACGGGATCAACCCCCATGCCGATGCGTAAAAATGCCGGCCTAGGTATGGCTAGAATTACAGAGCTAGTTCAAGAGATCGCTATGAGTCACCAGCCGTCCGCAGTTGGTGGAATAGGTCAATGCGATGTTTTTCCTAATAGTAGAAATATAATACCTGGGAAAGTGGTATTTACTATAGATTTTAGATCTCCGTCGTTCGACGTCCAGGATGATATGGAAAAACGCTTATATGAAGGAGCAAAAAAAATTGCTTCTGATTTGGAATTGACTGTGGAATTTGAAAAGGTTGGACATTTTGACCCTGTGACTTTCGATGAAGGATGTGTTGACAAAGTTAGAAGAGCCGCTGAAAGACTAGGGTATTCACATAAAAATATTATATCGGGAGCAGGCCATGACGCATGTTGGATTAATAAAGTAGCACCAACGGCTATGATAATGTGCCCGTGCGTTGACGGTTTAAGCCACAATGAGGCAGAAGAGATATTTGAAAAGTGGGCTTCAGCAGGTGCAGATGTTTTATTGCATGCAGTATTGGAAGCTGCAGAAATAGTTTAATTGGGAGGGTAAAATGACTAAAGTAATAAAAGGTGGAACCATTGTAACAGCGGACAGAGAGTGGAAAGCCGATATATTAATAGAAAATGAAAAGATCAAGCAGATTGGGGAAAATCTAAAAGGGGATGAGACCATTGACGCCGAAGGCGCTTATGTGATCCCCGGCGGAATAGACCCACATACGCACCTTGAGATGCCATTTATGGGGACTACCGCCGCTGAGACTTTCGAAACAGGTACCTGGGCAGCTGCAGTTGGCGGAACAACGATGTTAGTGGACTTCTGTCTTCCAGGTGAGGATGGAAGTTTGGTAAATGCAGTCAAGGAGTGGCATAGAAAGTCAGAGCCTCAAATTTGTTCTGATATCGGTTATCATATGGCAGTTACAGGTTGGTCTGAACAGATTTTTGATGATATGCCAAAGGTAGTTGAGATGGGAGTAAATTCATTCAAACATTTTATGGCTTATAAAGGAGCCCTGATGATTGAAGATGATGAAATGTTTGCATCTTTTAAAAGATGTGCAGCTATCGGCGCTCTACCTATGGTTCATGCCGAAAATGGTGACATTGTTGCGGAGCTTCAACAAAAATACCTTCAAGAAGGAGTAACTGGTCCTGAGGGGCACGCTTACTCAAGACCTCCAGAAGTAGAAGGTGAGGCAGCTAATAGAGCGATAATGATAGCCGATGCCGCAGGAGTACCGCTTTATGTTGTTCATGTATCTTGTGAGCAGGCTCATGAGGCTATTAGAAGAGCTAGGCAAAAAGGTATGAGAGTTTTTGGTGAACCCCTTATTCAATTTCTAACGCTTGATGAGAGCGAATACTTTAATAAAGATTGGGAACATGCTGCAAGACGGGTCATGTCGCCTCCCTTTAGAGACAAATCGCATCAGGACGGATTATGGGCTGGTCTTCAGTCTGGATCCCTACAAGTTGTCGCTACAGACCATGCTGCGTTTTCGACGGAACAAAAAAGAATGGGAGTAAATGACTTCACTAAGATTCCAAATGGTAGCAACGGGCTTGAGGAAAGGTTATCCGTTCTTTGGACAGAAGGCGTAGAAACGGGGCGTTTAACTCGACAGGAGTTTGTCGCAATTACTTCAAGTAATATTGCTAAAATTTTAAACATTTATCCAAAAAAAGGAGCAATTTTAGAAGGCGCAGATGCAGATATTGTTGTTTGGGACCCAAAGATTTCTAAAACAATTTCAACAAGTACCCACAAATCAATTTTAGACTACAATGTTTTCGAAGGCTTCAAAGTCACAGCACAACCAAGATACACATTATCTAGAGGAGATGTAATATGGGCATGGGGCAAGAACTCTAGTCCACAACCAGGAAGGGGTAGATTTGTCCCAAGACCTGCTTTCCCAGCATTGCATAGTGCTGTATCAAAGTGGAAGGCTCTAAACACACCAAGAAAAATAGAACGTGATCCTTTAAATATACCAGCTGGAGTATAAAATCTACACGAAGGAAAACTTATGATAAGCGTATCTGATGTTAACCTGACTTTTGAAACAAATGACGGTCCTGTAAATGCTTTGAAGAATGTATCTATGGAAGTCAATGAAGGAGATTTTGTATCCTTTATTGGACCATCCGGATGTGGGAAAACAACTCTTCTGAGAGTAATTGCAGCACTTGAGACCCCTACGGAAGGCCGGGTGACTGTAAATAATATGACACCTGATGAAGCTAGAAAAGCTAGACAATATGGGTACGTGTTTCAGGCAGCAGGTTTATATCCGTGGAGATCGGTGAGTGGAAACATTAAATTACCCTTGGAAATCATGGGATACTCCACCAGTGAGAAAGAAGACCGCACACGAAAAGTAATAGACTTAGTAGAATTAAACGGGTTTGAAAAAAAGTTCCCTTGGCAGTTGTCTGGAGGAATGCAACAACGGGCGTCCATTGCGAGAGCTTTGGCATTTGACGCCAACATCCTATTAATGGATGAACCTTTCGGAGCTCTGGACGAAATTGTTAGAGATAGATTGAACGGAGAACTTTTAAATTTATGGGCTAGAACAAGAAAAACTATATGTTTTGTGACGCACTCAATTCCAGAAGCAGTTTTCTTATCAACAAAAATTGTTGTTATGTCTCCCAGACCGGGAAGAATTACTGACATAATAGAAAGCACACTACCAAAAAAACGTGATTTAAATATAAGAGATAGTAGGGAGTTTATAAAAATTGCACAAAGAGTGAGAGAAGGCTTAAAGGCTGGTCAAACCGAAGATGTTTTTTAGGAGGGTTGATAGAAATGAAAACATCTTATTTTGCAAATAAATTTATTCCCGTTTCTACAATTGTAATCTTAATTGGGGTATTTTGGTACCTTGTTGCGGTTCCAATGAACTCTGATAAGGTTTCAAGACAATTTAAGAACCTTACAGCCAGTGAGCATATACTAAAGTGCTGGAGTTTAAAAAAACCAAAGCTCCCTACCCCACATCAGATAATTACTGAAATGGTAAATACAACTTTTTTTAAAAAAATCAGTTCAAAGCGTTCTCTTGTTTACCATGGATGGATTACTTTGCAGGCAACCTTGGCTGGATTTTTCTTGGGAACACTCCTCGGAATTTTACTAGCTTTAGGCATAGTACATAACAAGGCAATGGACCTTAGTGTTATGCCATGGGTAATTGCAAGTCAAACTATACCCATTCTTGCTATAGCACCAATGATAATAGTTGTGATGAATTCGGTTGGGGTAACAGGTTTGTTACCAAAAGCAATTATTTCTATGTATCTCTCTTTTTTTCCGGTTGTTGTAGGAATGGTAAAAGGTTTGAGATCACCAGACCAGATTCAGCTAGATCAAATGAAGACATGGTCTGCATCCTCAAGGGAAATCCTATGGTATTTGAGGTTTCCTTCTTCCTTACCCTTTCTTTTTGCTTCATTAAAGGTCGGAGTTGCTGCTTCGCTGGTCGGGGCCATAGTTGGAGAACTTCCTTCGGGTGCTATTGCCGGTTTGGGTGCGCGAATGCTAGCAGGCACTTATTATGGTCAGACAATTATGATTTGGAGCGCTTTGTTTGCTGCTGCTTTTCTTGCCGCATTTTTAGTTTTTACAATAGATTTCTTACAAAAAATCACGCTTAAAAGAATGGCTATAATTAGATGAATAGTTTTCTAATTCTTTTTTTCATTATTTGGCTTGGAGGATGGTGGATTAATATAAAAATATCCAACTACAAGGACGCTAGTTTGCCTAGATTTATAGTCCCATCTTTATTCGGGATTGTTATTCTCTTAATGTGGGAGTTAGCTGTCATTGGATTACAAGTAAATCCTATTTTGTTACCTGCTCCGTCGGCAATAGCTTTAAAGTTTTCTCGTTCTTTAGACATTCTGTGGATTGATTTTGTACAGACCTTGGTAAAAGGTGCTCTGTCTGGTTACATATTGGGTTGTGGCTCAGCTTTTCTTACAGCTATTGCGATTGATAAGTTCAATTTTCTTAAACGAGGTCTATTACCTTTAGGTAATTTTATTTCGGCGCTACCAATTGTGGGTATGGCCCCAATTTTTGTAATGTGGTTTGGGTTCGATTGGCAATCAAAGTGCGCTATTGTTGTAGTTATGGTTTATTTTCCAATGCTTGTAAATAGCGTGCAAGGATTAGAACTTATAGATCCTAGCCGACAAGACCTTATGAGAACATACAGCGCGTCCTACACTCAAACACTAATTAAACTTCGTTTGCCATCTGCATTACCCTTTATTTTTAATGGATTAAAAATATGCTCAACCCTTGCACTAATCGGGGCGATTGTTGCTGAGTTTTTTGGATCTCCTATAAAGGGGATGGGATTTCGAATATCCTCGGAAGTTGGTCGATTTGCATTGGACATGGTATGGGCGGAAATTTTTGTTGCAGCAATTGCTGGCTGCCTTTTTTATGGCTTAATTGCGTTAATTGAAAAACGCACAACTTTTTGGCATCCTAGTCAACAAAAATAACATTGCGTATCAATTGAATTTGATTAACAATTAAAGAAACGATTACTAAGAGGGAAAAAAATGAAGAAGATTCTATCTGTATTGACCTGTGCTTTTATATTAAGTGCATCAGCCGTTTTTTCTGCTGACAAGGTCACAATTCAGTTAAAATGGGTTACTCAAGCTCAATTTGCTGGATATTATGTAGCAAAAGATAAAGGCTTTTACGACGCTGAAGGCCTAGATGTAACTATTAAACCAGGTGGGCCAGATATTGCTCCAGCACAAGTTTTAGCAGGTGGTGGGGCCGACGTTATGGTTGACTGGATGCCTTCTGCTCTAGCAGCTCGAGAAAAAGGTCTTCCACTGGTAAACATAGCACAACCATTTAAAAGCTCTGGTATGATGCTTACTTGCAGAAAAGATATGGGTGTAAACACTACCGCTGACCTTAAAGGGAAAACGTTGGGAGTATGGTTCTATGGAAACGAATATCCATTCCTGAGTTGGATGAGCCGACTAGGCTTAAAAACCGACGGTAGTGCAAATGGAGTGACTGTATTGAGACAAGGTTGGGGTGTTGAGCCTTTAACAGAGGGCCAAGCTGCATGCGTATCTACTATGTCGTATAATGAGTATTGGGTTGTTAGAGACGCTGGTTACTCTCCTGAACAGCTAACAGTTTTCAAATACCAGTCGGAAGGTGCCGCAACTCTTGAAGATGGGTTATATGTACATGAGAAAAACCTAAGCGACGCTGCATTCAAAGATAAAATGGTAAGATTTGTTCGAGCATCTATGAAAGGTTGGAAGTATGCAGAAGCAAACCCGAAAGAGGCCGCGATGATTATTCTAGATAACGATGATGCGGGTGTGCAAACCGAGAAGCATCAAGTTAGAATGATGGGCGAAATTGCAAAACTTACAGCTGGATCTAATGGGTCACTTGATCCTGCAGATTACGAAAGAACAGTAAAGGTGCTAATGTCCGGTGATTCTGACCCTGTAATAACAAAGAAGCCATCAGGCGCTTGGACTAACGAAATTACAAACGCAGCGCTGAATTAGTGCTACTTGAATAAATTAAAATTTGAAAAGGCGGAAATTCCTCCGCCTTTTCTTATATAGAAGAAAATAATGAATAAGAATATTTCTCTAAAAGAGTGGCAAAGCCGAGCTCAGAAGGTACTTCCAGGCGCTGGTTTCGGTAATTTCGACCCTAATATCAGTCTAAAAAGAGGTTTAGGTTCACGAGTATGGGACGAAGATAACAAAGAATATATAGATTTTTTAATCGGTTCAGGGCCAATGATATTGGGCCATGGAAATGAAGAAGTATTAGATGCTATTCGAGCACAACTCAGTGAAGGCCTTACTTTTTTCACCAATAATTCAAAAGGAGTTGAGTTAGCTGAAGAAATTTGTAGCGCAGTGAAATGCGCCGATCAGATTAGATTTGTAAGCTCTGGCGGAGAAGCTGATATGTATGCGATGCGATTGGCAAGAGCACATACAGGTAGAAATAAAATCCTCAAGTTTGAGGGAGGGTATCATGGGATGAGTGGAGACTCATTGATGAGTCTTGCACCTAACAAAATGGTAAATTTTCCATTAGCAGTGCCAGATTCAGCGGGAATACCTGAAGCCGTCAGAGATGATATCCTGGTCGCACCATTCAACGATCCTCAAGTAGCTACGGAAATAATGAATGAGTATTCAGATCAAATTGCTGGGGTAATTGTAGAACCACTTCAAAGAATAATTCCGCCAATAAGAGGATTTTTAGAGCACCTAAGGGCTGAAACAAAAAGAATTGGTGCGCTTTTGATTTTTGACGAAATAGTAACTGGTTTTAGGTTAGCCTACGGCGGCGCACAAGAACTGTACGGCGTAGTGCCGGATTTATGCACGCTTGGGAAGATCATTGGAGGTGGCTTACCTCTGGCGGCTATAGCCGGTGAAAAAGAAATTATGAATCATTTTGATAAAAATATTGTTGGTGAAGAAAAGTTTACTTTCCAAATCGGTACCCTTAGTGGAAACCCATTGGCAGCAGTAGCTGGTTTAAAAACGATGGAAATACTTAGAAGAGATGGTGCTTATAATAGGATAAGAGAAAACGGGCAGTTTTTAATTGATAGCATTACAAAACATCTTAAGAGTAACAATATAGAGTTTCAAATTGTTGGTGATCCAACACTTTTCGATATAATTTTTTCTGAAACACCTGTTATTAATTACCGTGATACTAAGAAAAATAAGGCTAAATATTCAAAAACTTTCAATCAAATAGTTAGAGAACTTGGAATACTCAAAGCAGATGCCAAACTTTATACACACCTTGCGCTTACCGAAGAAGATCTTCAGAAAACTGATAGCGCATTTAAAAAAGCGGCTGAGGGCATTGCAGCAATATCCTAGTTTAAACAAGAACACATGATCCCTTGTCAAAGACATCTTTTTGATATTCCTGAAGACGTCGCATATTTAAACACTGCATACATGTCCCCCCTTTTGAACAGCGTTGTCACTGCCATAGATAGTGGAAGTCGTTTAAAAGCCAATCCATGGAAACTCAAGATAAGCAATTTTTTTGATGATATTGAAGAGGCTCGAAATTTATTTTCAAACCTTATGCATACAGTTGGAACCAATATAGCTATTATTCCCTCTGCTTCTTATGGTGTTCAGACTGCCGCAAAAAATTTACAGATTTCAGCGGGATCAAAAATACTTGTTCTATCTGATCAGTTTCCATCTAATGTCTATCCGTGGCGGCGTATAGCTAAGCAAAAAGGTGCTGAGATCAAAACCGTAAATGTCCCTGATGGTGAAGCAGCCACAGATCATATAATCGACGCTTTAGATGAACGTTTTAGCGTTTGCGCAACTGCTAATGTATTATGGACAAATGGATCATTAATAGATTTAGAAAAAGTGAAAGCAAAATGCTTGGAATGTAAAACTGAGCTCGTTGTTGACCTTACCCAATCCGCGGGCGCTTTTGATATAGACCTTAGTGAAATAGATCCTGCGTTTGCAATTGTAGCAAATTATAAATGGATGCTTGGCCCCTACTCAACTGGATTTCTTTATGTTTCTCCTAAATTCCATAATGGGGAGCCACTTGAAGAAGGCTGGATAACAAGAAAAAACAGTAAGGATTTTGCAAATCTCGTTAATTACCAGGATAATTATGAACCTGGAGCAATCAGGTATGATATGGGGCAAAGATCAAATTTTTCTCTTATTCCCGGTGTGCTAGAGGCACTCCGTCAAATACAGAAATGGGGTATACCCAACATTCAGAACACTCTCTATAACTCTAATCTAAATCTCTGTAAAAAGCTAAGCGATTTGGGGTTGCAAATTCCAAGACCCGAAAATAGAGGGCCTCATTTTATAGGTGCAAAACTACCTTATAAAGCTCCGAAAAACATTCTTGAAACTTTGGCAGAAAACAAAATATTTGTCTCTGAGAGAGGTGGCAATTTAAGAATTACACCTCACTTGTGGAACAATACTAACGACTTTGAGCGATTTACGGAAATCTTGAAACAAACATTATGAAAATGATTTTAATTACTCTAAATCGGTTTCCAAAATACATCTTTGGTCATTATTTATCGGCGAGTTAACATATTTACTGACTGGGTAAGATTTTATTCTTTCCAATAAACTAGATGAGGAAACTTTTCGTTTATCTTTTAGCCAAAAAGATGTTTCCAGCCGATCTAAAAACATCGGTTGTCTGTGGTGAATATTAGTCAAGCTTGGATGAGCGTTAATCGTGACTATAGCTGCACCAGAAGCATTTTTAATACCAGCAAAATAAAAAATTTCATTATCAGCATGAATAAATATTGGATGCTTTTCGCCGCTAGAGTTCTTTTGCCATTCGAACCAGCCATCCGCAATAAAGACGCAGGTTTCATAATCCTTAAAACTGGGTTTAATATCCAAACTTTCATATTTGGCATTTATTAAATTCATAGGCTTTTTTGCCCAAATGGGAGAATAGCCCCACTCTAAAAAATCTGGCCTCATCTCCTGATTAAAAATTAATGTAGTGTGTGAGGGCGCAATATTATAAGACGGTTCAATTAAAATATTATGAAAGTCTTTAACATCAGTAAAATTTGAAAGTACAAACCTTCCACACATTTTCACCCCTAATATTAATCTTTGACCATTTGTGTAAAAGAGAATAACAACAAAGCAGAAAGAAAATAAATGAAAAATCTACAGGCAATTTTTTGGATGGTGGTTACTACACTGCTTTTTGCAATTGTTACGGGCATAGTAAGGTATATTGGCAGTGATATTCCTGCACCTGTAGCTGCATTTATTCGATACATAATTAGTACAATATTCTTTATTCCATTAATAGTAAGAATGTTCATTTTTGAACGAAATAGAAGCAATAGACGGGTTTATTGGTCTAGAGGTTTAGCTCACGGTTTTGGAGTTATTCTTTGGTTTTTTGCAATGGCAAGAATCCCAGTCTCTGAGGTTACGGCAATAGGCTATATAACTCCAATTTTTGTTTCAATAGCTGCATTTATTTTTTTAAAGGAAACCCTTTCTACTAGTATTATTGGTGCATTAGCTATTTGTATGATCGGAATGATTATAATCATAAGACCTACAACTAGTGGTATAGCGACAGGTCAATTGTCGATGATAATAGCTACACTGTTTTTTGCTGCATCATATATATTGGCAAAAAAATTATCAAAAACTGAGAGCACTTTGGAAATTCTTGTTGCACTGAATTTCATTGTGACCCTTACATTAGCTCCATTTGCAATAGCTTTTTGGGTAACTCCAAGCCTTCAAGAAGTATTATTTTTGGGTATTGTAGCTTTGTTTGCAACTGCCGGACATTTCACAATGACAATTGCCTTAAAGCTGGCTCCTATTACAATTACTCAACCTATCTCCTATGTCCAAATAGTTTGGGCATCCGGTATAGGATTTATTTTCTTTGGAGAGACAATTAGCTTATGGTTCACTTTAGGCGCTGCATTGATAATACTATCATCATTGTATGTAACTTACACCTCCTCTGCCAATCAGAATAAGGATTTAAGAAGTCTGACAGCCAAAAACTAATCTTTGTATGAGTCAACATCGCTTTTATTATTAAGAAGGGTTATGATTACTTAATGAAAAATTCTAATAAAATTCTTTATTCAGTTAGTGGCAACATAGCCATACTTACTATAAATAGACCAGAAAGACGCAATGCTCTTGATGCAGAAACTTTAGAACAGATTAATATTTTACTAGACAGAGCAGAAAGTGATGAAAAGGTTCGGGTTATATTAATTACCGGTCAAGGCGATACCTTTTCTTCCGGATTTGATTTGAAAGATCAAATGGAAAAAGCCCCTGAAGGTAAGGAATGGAAGCCAATCCTTGAATTAGACCATCGAACTATCATGCGTTTTTGGAATAGCCCAAAGCCAACAATAGCGGTAGTAAAGGGAGCGTGTTTGGCCGGCGCATTTGAACTATCTCTCGCTTGTGATTTTACAATTTGTTCGAAAGACTCCTTTTTCGGTGAGCCTGAACTAAAGTTCGGAGCGGGAATTGTTACAATGCTATTGCCCTGGGTAATCGGCATGAAAGCAGCAAAAGCAATAATTCTATTAGGGAAAGACGATATATCAGCATCAACAGCTCTAGAATTAGGAATTGTTACCGAGATAACCGAAAATGATCAGGTATTGGAAAGGTCGTTGCAAATTGCGAAACACATCTCAGTTATTGATCCCACCTTAGTCAAAAGAACGAAAAAGGCTATTAACCAAAGTTTTGAGACTGCAGGAATTCATGAATCTTTGAAAAATAATCTTGAGATAGATTACCAGATAGAATCCCAGGGATCGCCAGACAAAAAAAATTTTATGGAAATAGCGAGAAAAGAAGGAATGCGAGAAGCTATAAAGTTTAGAGACAAACGTTTTTCGATAGATGAATAATCCTATTTTACTAATAGTTGTAGCCCAAATGTTTGGTACTTCGTTATGGTTCAGCACCAACGGTGTATTGAAACAGATTGAACGAATATGGTTGCTTTCTACTAGTGATCTCGGTTTGTTAACAAATTCTGTTCAATTTGGTTTTATTGTTGGCACACTACTCTTTTCAGTAACTGGATTTGCAGACAAGTTTAAACCATCACGAATTGTAATGCTTTGCTGTTTCTTGGGGGCAACATCCAATGCTTTAATCATATTTGAAGAAATTTCTTTTACCTTTGTTATTTTTTCTCGATTAGTTGTTGGGGTGGCGCTAGCAGGAATATACCCAATTGGCATGAAACTCATTATTAGTTGGAACCCTCAAAAGGCGCCCAACACGTTAGGGCTTCTTGTAGGCATGTTAGTCCTTGGTTCATCTTTACCCTATCTTATAAGAGCTTTAGGTATTTCATTTGATTGGCAATATACCGTTATACTTACTTCTGGGCTATGCTACATTGCAGGAATTACAATATATCTCATGGGTGACGGACCTCATTTAGTAATAAGCAAAAAACCTTCTTTTCGACTACTAGACCAATTCAGCGAACTGTTAAAAAACAGAAAATATATAGCTTCTGCAGTTGGCTACTTTGGACATATGTGGGAGTTATATGCTTTCTGGACTTGTGTTCCGATTCTAATAGCAATATCGGTGTCACAGCATCAAATTCATAACAAAGAGTTTCTTGTTTCATTATTAAGCTTCTTAATTATTAGCTTAGGTTTTATAAGTTGTGTCTTGGGTGGAATTTTAGCAAAATCTTTAAATAGCAGCAGAGTTGCCTCACTATCGCTAGCCTTTAGTCTTTCCATCTGCTTAATTTATCCACTGCTGGGCAATATTAGCTTTTTTCTTGATCTATGTTTACTGATGCTATGGGGATTTTTTGTTATTTCTGACTCGCCTCAATTTTCGGCAATTTCCGCAAGTGTTTGCCCACAACATTTAGTTGGAACCGCTTTAACTACTCAGAATTGTGTTGGCTTCTCGATCAGTATGATAACTATTTTTCTTACCACTCAGTTTCATGAATCTCTTGGTCTGTATTTTGTATGGATCTTATTGCCTGGACCGGTCTTAGGTTTGATATTCTTTTCTCGTCAATTTGGATTTTTTAGACTAAAAACAGGCTGAATATTTAAACATAAGTCATGGCGAACCAAAATTTTGGTTATGAGTAAGTGCTTGTCTAAATAGCAGCCTAAGAAAAGGGTCAAGTGTTAACAATTTCTTATCCAGAGTAGCTTTTGGTATGATTAACGCGGATGACTTTTCCAAAGCCTTAGCGGTAAATAGTCGTACGTTATTTCCTAATATAGAATTCCAAACCCCAAAGACCTGCATAGAATTAATAGTTTGTCTTTCGGCTAGTTTTCCATTGTTAGTATTCTTAAAGAGCTGGACTTTGCCTAGAGACAAAATATACCCATCACCGAGAGGCTCGCCCTCTTCATAGATAATCTGGTCTTTTTCGATATTTATGGAAGAAAGCACTTTTTTTAATTGTTCAACAGCATTTAAATCCATTTTGGAAGTCCATAAAAATGCAAACGTGAATATTGTTGTATTTATATTTACATAAGTCAAGAAGTTTACGTAGGGGGAACTTGAGTGCCTAGTTTATTTCGTTTATGTTCCCGAAAAAATAAAGCCCATCCTCCAAGTATTATTAAAATAATTCCTGCTAAAGATAAGTAATCTGGAATATTACCAAAAAAGAAATATCCATTTATTATAGCTAAAATTAACAAAACATACTCCGTCGGCCCATTGGTAATTGGAGACCCAACTTGGTAAGCATGTATCAATGAGGTCATACCGAGGGTCCCAAAAATTGATAATATAGCCATTGAAATTAAAATATTATAGTTATCAAATTTTATCGAACCAAATATAAATCTCCACTCCTCTTTATCTATCATGTCTAATGGAAACACTAAAATAATAGTATAAGTAATTATTGAAAGAAGAAGACTGACAGAATACTGCTGAAATGCTTGAAGAAATGCATTTTCATTCTCTTTGGTATATTTAGAAATTACCATTGCAATAGCGTAAGAAAACGCAGTGAATAGAGGAGCTAACATAAAAAAGCTGAATTCAGATTCCTTAAAAGGCTTCACTATAAGAAATACCCCAATGAAACCAAGAACTATGATCAAAACTCTAATAAGGCCTATTCTCTCTGATAAAACCAATGCAGATAAAATAGTAATGAAAAACGGAGCAGCAAAGAATAGAGCCGTCACTGTGGAAAGTGATAATTTTTCTAAACTTATAAAGAATATAAAGAACCCAAAATGCATTAACACACACCTGATTAACGTTAACTTGGGATAAACTGGGATTAATCCAATTTTATAATTTAGACACTTTAGGCAAGTCAAAGTTACCATTACACCAACAAATGCTCGCGTTATAAAGAGCTGAAATATAGTTGTTTCACTAGCTATCATTTTGACAGCTAAATCATGAAAGCTGTAAATTAGCATACCAATAACTATGAAAATCATTCCTATTTGATTGTTGTTTGCTCTCATTTATGGCCAGTAGTGCTTAATGCCCGATTATACGATTAATGCAACGATAATCTATTCAAAAACGCTTATTTTAGCTTAACAGTGTAAGAAAAAGAGAAGTTACTTCCGGAAGTAGTCGGCAGAGCGGTAGAAGCATTTAATGACGAATTAAGCCTGTTTCGTTGGTCTAATTTATTTAAGTCTCTTTTGTTTTCCATACACAATTTGTGCGCGTTCGTATCTAATTGAAAGCCCGCTCTCTGGCATTCGGCCGAAAAAGTGTTTTCTAATTGTGCATTATATTCTTCGTTGCTCATACAGCCTACCATTCCAATAAACAATATCATTGCAAGTTGTAACAATATGGCAACTTTAGTCATCTTATCTTTTCGCAAAAAAAACCCATCCAATTTTCTTTCTCGCCAGCCAAACCAATACTAGCACCTTCGGTGAAAGATCTAGTTCGAAAGCGTGCTTTTTCAAGAAGTTTTTCTACCTCACTCTTTTCATAGTAGCTATAAAACCTACCTAACTTGTCACGACTTTCGCCCATGCCTCGTTTAAGGCTGAAAAATAGAATTCCTCCTTCCTTGAGTGCAAAAAATAATTGCTTCAAGATATCACTAAATTTATTCTTTTTTATGTGAAGCAAACTAAAGTTAGCCCAAATTGCATCATAAAAATCATGCTCATCTATTTCATCAAAAGATATTTTTCTTGGCTTAATATCCAATAAGGTTTCTGCGAGTTTTACCATCTCGAGAGAAGCATCAACAGGAAAAGGTGTAAAGCCATTTTTCTTAAGCTCGAGTGATGCAGTTCCGGTGCCACAACCAAGGTCAAGTACCTTTCCATCTCTTTCTATCATTTTCATAAAAATATCTAAGTTTGCATCTTTCAGCTCTTTTGATATTAGTTTTTCATATTCCGAAATGCACTTGTCATATACATCTAAAGTTTTTTGATCAACGCTCATTAAAGTCAAAACTCCATGGGTATAAAAGAGTCAGACCCTTGAGCCTTTTTCCATAACATTACTGATTTGAAATCTAGCCACCATGCATGGATTTTTAAAGAATTTCTACTCACCGCATCTTTTAGCCAAGGGTAAGTAAGCAAGTTATTATAGGAATATAGCACCACCGCCCTCTCTGAATTAACTTCAATATTTGCGTCGTTGTGATCAAAGTCTATTTTTGATAAAGCCGGTTTTGCAATATCAACCCAACTTTTAATTAAATCGGTCGGATTATCTTTAGCCTCTCCTTCTTTATCATTATTAATGCTTTTACATAGGGCTGCAACGCCTCCGCAGTGGGCATGCCCCATCACAATAATATCTTTGACCCTTAAAATCTTTACAGCGTATTCTAATGCTGAGCCGATGCTTACATTATCTTTTGATGTGAATGGAGGCACTAGATTTGCTACATTTCTGACAACAAATAAGTCACCTGGCCCGGTACCAAACAGAATAGATGGTTCTACACGGGAGTCAGAACAGCAAATGACCATCGTTTCGGGTGACTGGCCTTTTTTAGCTAGCTGTTGAAGAACTTGACTCCTTTTTTCAAAATAGGACTCTCGAAAATTTTTAAACCCATTTACCAGCTCTTTAACCATTATATAAAAATCTCCTTCATCCCGCTTCAATTTGTCGAACTCTATTTTTGTTTTATCTTTTATTGGTTTTCTGTGTTTGGTGCAATTCTATTTGACATTTATAGATTTTGAAGACATACAAACTTTCATTATCTAACGCGTCAGGCAAAGTAAAAAAGAATGATATTTAGTGATTTTCAGTATCCTGAGTTACAAGTAATTTTAACTAATTCTGATGAAATTAAAAATAGTTTACCAAGGGCATCAGTAAATGTTATCCCAAGATCGTAAATTTTTTTATTTATTACTGTTTTCTGGCATCGTAATAATATTTTCTTTTTCCTATAACATCTACACGCATATATCAGAATCTGGAACCTGTAATAAATCAACCAATTTTGTTAGTGGATTAGGGGGACCAATAGATTTAATTGATCAGAATGAAACTACTTTCTCTTTGGAAAAACAAAATGCTTCCCTTTCATTATTATACTTCGGGTATAGCTATTGTCCTGATATCTGTCCCTATGATTTAGAAAGAAATGCCTACGTAAAAGATATTATGGATGAACAGCAATTGGATATTAACTTAGTATTTATCACCCTTGATCCATCTAGAGATACAACAGAGCGATTGAAAGATTTTTCAGAGTATATTCATAAATCAATGATTGCTTTAACTGGTTCAAATGAACAAATAGAAGCCCTCAAGAAGGCGTATGGTGTTTTTGGAAAATCAAATAAGGTAGATAACGAAGATCAATCCTATTTAGTTGATCACTCAACTTTCTCTTATCTTGTGAATAAGGATGGAGAAGTCTTATCTTATTTTAATAGAAGAGAATCTCCTGAAAAAATCTCTGAAAAAATTAAATGTTTTTATTAAATTTTGCTTATAAATTGCAAAGGTTAGATCGGTTTTTATTTTTCATGTTTAGAAAAATATGCTAACAATGTCTTTAACAATTACTGAGGTAAGGATAATACATAAATGGCTTTACACTGCCCAGGCTGGATACTCTGCATTTTTTGTGCAAACGCCGCTAGGGAAACCCTTCTTTACTCAGCCCCTATAAACACAATCGTCAAAAAGTATTCGGTTGCAATAGATGAACACTATTCCGAAATATCACCTGATTTTATACAAGTATGTGCAGAAAAAATGCTTGCATCACTTGTAGAAGTTGATGCAGGAAGCGCGGCGGAAGAGATAATTCGGGGATATATTCATAAGAAAATAAAGTCTAAAGATGATGGTTCGGCTAGAAAGTTGTCGGGAATATTTTCGTCGGAGTTTAAAGGTGAAAGAACACCCACAGGAACTGAAAAATATATTGTTACCAACTTTAGAGCTTTTTTGTTTTCAATGAGATCAGGAGCAAAAGGCCTCCCTCCTCCAGGCTGGCAAGTCGATCAGGTTCAAGATTTAGATTGGGTTGGTGATGTTATGATGCAAAAAGTTTCCATAATGGATGTATAATAATTAGATCTATAACTTCCTTTCAATATTTTTTAGTTCCTTATCAATAAGCTCTCTGGGAATACCTTTAAAAAAAATTTAAATACTTTCTCAAAATTAATTGGATTCGCATGACTATAGTGTTAAGTTTTGTGTTCCAAAACTCGAATATTAGGTTGTTAAGTTATGTCAAACTATTGCCCTGAATGGATATTGAGCGTAGCGGTAGGAGTAATTGTAGGAGACGCTCTAACGGGGAGTACCTCAATCCTAGCTAACTCCCAAAAATTTAGTGATGGCTTATCCAAACATTATGAAGAAATTAGTAAGGATTTTTTGAATGATACCGCAAACGACATTATTTCGGAGTTGAATGATATAGGAATTGATGAATTTACTGCTCGATTTGTTAAATCATTTGTATTTAATAGGATTAAATTTAAAGAAAACGGAAGTGCGAGACGATTTAATGTATTTTTTAATCAATTTAAAGGGGAGAAAGCGGCAGTAACCTCTAAAAAACTCGTCAGCTCCTTTAAAGCATTTGTATTTAGATGTAGGGCCCAAAAAGTATCTTTAGCGCCGAAGAGCTGGAATATACACCAAGAGGAACAAATTGATTGGCTTTTGACTCTTGTTCAGCAGGACCCACCCAAGTTATCAGCATAAGTTTTAAACTTTAATGATCGGCGTAACTTGATCTGAGGTTAAGTTTAGACTTTTAATTAGTAGAATCTGGTCTAAATGTAGTAACATTTCGTCACATACAAACAAGTTCAGGAGAGAATCATGCCTAAATTGATTTTAAACAGGCGAGAGTTCGCCGTTGGAAGTGCTGCTTTGGTTACTGCAATAAGCTCTCTGCCAGTAATGGCAAGCGGTAAACTTAAAGTGGCTGGAATATATACTGTGCCGACACAACAGAAATGGGTAGCTCGATTGCACCTTGCGTTAGATGCAGCAGCAAAGCGCGGTGAAATTGACTATGTATATTCAGAAAGCACAGCTAATACAGACTATGTTAGGGTTATGCGTGAATACTGTGACAGTGGCGTAAACATGATTGTCGGCGAAGCCTTTGGTATAAGTAAAGAAGCCAGAAAAGTCGCTGATGATTATCCAGAAATTGCCTTTTTAATGGGAGATCCATTTAAGCCACACGGAAATAATTTTTCAGTTTTTGATAATTACATACATGAGCCTTGCTATTTGATGGGAATTGTCGCTGGCCATATGACAAAAGCTAAAAAGATAGGTATGGTTGGTGGATATGCCATCGGTGAAGTTAACAGACTATTTCATGCTTTTATGAATGGAGCAAAATCTGTTAAGCCAGACATAAAATTTAAAGTTACCTTTATTGGATCATGGTACGACCCACCGAAAGCAAAAGAAGCCGCGTTTGCACAGATTGAGGCTGGCTGCGATATTCTTTATGCCGAGAGAGCAGGTGTAGTTGACGCGTGTAGAGAAAAAGGCATTTTAGCATTTGGTAATGTAAATGATATGAACAAAGAAGAAAATGGTACAGATGTAGTAGTCACCTCAGCCCTTTGGCATATGGAAGGTGCGATTGATCATGCTATCGCAAAAGTAAAATCAGGAAACTTTTCTTCAGAAGAATATCACGATTGGACTATGATGGCAAAAGGAGGTGCATCCCTAGCCCCATATTACGAGTTTGAAAGCAAGATACCTTCTGCAGTAAAAGAACAAGTAGCTACCCTTGCGGATAACATTAAGAAGGGTAAGTTCACGGTAGAAATAAATGACGCTGAACCAAAGTCTACATTCTAAATAAAACACCACTCCCATTTAATAAAGTGGGAGTGGTATTTTTCTTAATGACTACACTTCTAAAAGTAGAGAAAATAACAAAAAAATTTGGTGACTTTTATGCCAATGACCAAATTAGCTTTGAAGTAAATAAAAGCGAAGTATTGGCAATTCTAGGTGAAAATGGAGCAGGTAAAACCACCCTAATGAATATCCTTTTCGGTCATTATACACCGGATGCTGGAACCGTAAATTTTGAAGGACATGCAATAGAATTTGGTAATACAAATAATGCTATAAAGCTTGGAATTGGAATGGTTCATCAGCACTTTACGTTAGCTGAAAATTTGACCGTCTTAGAAAATATTATTATTGGTAGACAATCAATCTTCTCCCTGTCTTTACCCAAAAGACAAGCTAGAGTAAAGATCTTAGAGTTATCGAAAAAATTCGGGTTACCTATTGATCCTGATGAATTGGTAGCAAACTTATCCGTAAGTGAGAAACAGAGAATAGAGATTTTAAAAACTCTATTTTTAGACTGCAAACTACTAATTTTAGATGAACCTACTGCAGCTCTTACTCCCCAAGAAACAGATGCTTTATTCTCAACTATTCGTAATATGATTGAAACTGGTTTATCGGTAATTTTAATTTCACATAAACTCAATGAAATACTTGCCGTCAGCGATAGAATAATTGTATTGAGAAATGGCTCCTCTGTTGGTGAAATCGAC
Organism: uncultured Alphaproteobacteria bacterium; assembly: GCA_902611475.1. Lineage (GTDB taxonomy): Bacteria > Pseudomonadota > Alphaproteobacteria > Rhodobacterales > Rhodobacteraceae > CACIJG01. The sequence continues at coordinate 42,313 of CACLZW010000001.1, read as the reverse complement.
ACCCATTCTGCGGATAGAGAAAAAATTGCTGAAATGATAGTTGGAAAAAAAATAGACTATCCTCAGAAAAAAAAAATACCGAGGAAATCAAAGGTTCTTAGTCTAGTAGATGTTTCATACAATAAAACAGATGCCCCAAAATTAAGCAAAGTCAATTTGGATTTATATAGTGGTCAAATACTTGGAATTGCGGGTGTTGCAGGAAACGGTCAAACCACATTAGCAAAAATCCTTTCAGGGCATTTTAAACCAACTCAGGGAAAGATAGTCTTTAATAAGGCTAAAAGAGTGCATACATCGCCAAAATCATTTATGGATTTGGGAGTTGCCTACATACCTGAAGATCGCAATAGTGATGGAATAGTTGGAGATATGGAAATATGGGAAAATGCCATAATGACCGAAATGGATGATTCATACTTGAGGAATAGTCTCGGAATTATAAATAAAAAAGCCTCGGTTGGTAGAAGTGAAAATCTCTGTGAAACATATGACGTACGAATGCAGTCGATAAGACAACGAAGCAGATTACTATCTGGTGGAAATGTACAAAAGCTTCTTTTAGGACGTTGGCTCATGAGAAAACCTAAAATAATAATCGCTTGTCAACCGACCCGTGGACTTGATGAAGGCGCGATAGCTTCTATCCAGAATTTACTTCTTAAAGCCCAACAGAATGGTTCAGCAATCATTTTAATATCAGAGGACTTAGATGAATTACTGACTATGTCTGATGACATTTCGGTAATGTATAAAGGTATGTTGTCTGATCCGACAGAAACTAGTTCTACAGATAAACTTTCTATTGGACTTCGAATGGCAGGTGACGGTTTCCTATGATAAAATTTAGACTTGAAGAAAGAGCTAAAAGCCCCTATTGGCTAATCATATTATCTCCCTTCATAGCCATATTAGTCGCAATAATATTAGCTGGTATTCTGATTGTTCTCGCAGGTGCAAATCCATTTGAATCTTATTATCAATTAATTATTGGGGCATTTGGATCAAAAAACTCGTTTGCAGAAACGCTTGCTCGAGCAACTCCAATAATTTTAACAGGTCTTGCTGCTTCAATAGCGTTTAGAGCAAAATTTTGGAATATAGGAGCGGAAGGCCAATTATATTTTGGGGCATTGGCAACAACATTGTTTGGTACTGGATTAGTTGTTTTACCAAGTATACTAATGATCCCCTTTTTGTTTATTATGGGAGCGCTTGCTGGTGGGTTACTCCTTTTACCTTTGGTTCTTTTGAAACTTTATTATAAAGTTGACGAGGTCGTAACGACTTTACTTTTAAACTTTGTTGTAGTTTTACTTGTAAGCTATTTATTAGAAGGTCCCTGGAAAGACCCCATGTCATTGGGTTGGCCTCAAGGAAAATCAGTAATTGACGATGGTGTGTTACCCCAAATTCTTTCCAAAACCAGACTCCACCTTGGTTTTATTATTTCTATCTTTTTTGCTTTCTCTGTTTGGTTTATTTTGAGTAAAACTGTGATCGGGTATCGAATAAAGTCAGTTGGTTTAAATGCTGCAGCTGCGTCGCATGCAGGGGTGCCAATTTTTAAAACAGTATTGATTGTAGCACTTCTGAGCGGTGGGATGGCTGGAATGGCAGGAGTAACTGAAACCGCAGGGTTGAAAGGTTATCTTACTTTAGACCTATCCCCTGGCTTTGGGTACGCAGGAATAGCTGTTGCAATGCTCGCAAATCTCAATCCTATCGGGGTAATATTTTCAGGTGTGTTTTTAGCATCAATTTATGTCGGAGCGGATGCAATGAGTAGAGCGATGAACGTACCTACTTATTTGGCAGATGTGATAGTCGCATTAACTGTGCTGTGCATATTGTTAAGCCTTGTGTTCGTTCACTACAAAATATTGTTTTTCGGGGTAAAAAAGAATGATTGAATTTATTGAGATTATTTTTACCGCCGGCTTTTGGGCGGCAACCATAAGAATAGCCTGCCCTCTAATATTAGCTACAATTGGAGAGGTATTATGTGAACGTGCGGGAGTTTTGAATCTGGGCATCGAGGGAATTATGTCAATAGGAGCAATGGTTGGATGGATGACAGTATTTCTTGGAGCAGACCTATATACTGGAATATTGGCTGCTCTTATTATTGGAGGTCTTTTCGGCCTTCTCCATTCTATATTTACCGTCTATTTGGGTGCTTCCCAGCATGTTACAGGGATTGGAATAACAATGTTGGCATCCTCACTAGGATTTTTTTGCTTTAAGCTCATTTTGCCTGCGTCTACCACACCCCCAAAAATCAAACCATTCCAACCCATTGATATTCCTCTTTTGTCAGAATTGCCATTTTTAGGTCCAGCATTTTTTCAGCATACGCCATTCACTTATTTAGCAATTTTAGTTGTAATATTTGCGTTTTGGTTAATGAACTCCACACCGCTAGGCCTTTCAATAAAAATGGCGGGGGAAAATCCTATGGCACTAGAAGCTCAGGGAATTGATGTGTTTTTAGTTAGAACGATTGCCGTTGTACTAGGCAGCGCTTTAATGGCAGTTGGTGGAGCTTACTTAACATTATCTGCATTTGATGCTTTTTATTTTGGCATGATAAATGGAAGAGGATGGATTGCTATTGCTTTAGTGATATTTGCATCTTGGAAACCTGAACGAGCTCTTTTGGGAGCACTTCTATTTGCTGGACTGGATGCTTATCAAGTTAGAGCTCAACAACTGGCCGGAGCTATTATTCCTTATCAATTCTTTCTAATGCTTCCTTTTTTGTTGAGTATTGTTGCAATGGTAATTGCAGCCAAAAGAACAAGGTATCCAAAGGCACTCTTGATCCCATTCCGACGAGGTGAAAGACATTAAAAAAGGGAGGAATTACATGACTGATTTATTAGTAAAAAACTGCTTATTATCAAAAAACAAAGACCCTCAAGACATTTTAATTAAGGAAGGGGTTATTAAAGACATAGCATCAAAAATTACAGCAGATAATATTCCCATCATAGACGCCGATTTTCACTTTGTTACTCCCCCATTTGTTGACAGTCACTTTCATATGGATGCAACACTAAGCTATGGCCTTCCCCGCGTGAATAAAAGTGGCACTTTACTTGAAGGCATCAAATTGTGGGGAGAATTGAAACCAAATCTCACTGCTGATGCTATAAAGGAGCGAGCCTTGAAGTTCTGCAAGTGGGCGATAGCTAGAGGAACCTTGGCAATTCGAAGTCATGTCGATGTCTCTGGACAAAACCTAGTGGGCGTTGAAGCACTCCTAGATGTCAGAGAAACAATGAAAGATTTTATTGATATACAACTGGTTGCTTTTCCACAAGACGGATTACTCAGAGCCAATTGTTTGGACAATTTGAATACAGCGCTCGATATGGGAGTTGATGTCGTTGGTGGAATCCCTCACTTTGAAAGAACAATGGATGAAGGTCATGAGTCCATTCGTATACTGTGCGAGATTGCCGAAAAGCGTGGACTTCTTACAGATCTGCATTGTGATGAAACAGATGACCCAATGTCAAGGCATGTTGAGAAGCTTGCACTGGAAACTACTAGACTTGGTCTAAAGGGACGTGTAGCGGGTTCTCACCTGACCTCCATGCACTCAATAGATAATTACTATTTCACAAAACTTAACTCGTTGCTCGTTGAGGCAGATTTAAACATTATAGCTAATCCCTTAATTAATATAACGATACAAGGAAGGCAAGATAATTACCCTAAAAGAAGAGGATTAACTAGAATACCAGAGCAACTCAATGCAGGCCTTAAGGTCGCGTTTGGACATGATTGCGTTATGGATCCTTGGTATCCACTAGGCTCCCATGATATGCTCGAGGTTGCACATATGGCTTTACACTGCTGTCATATGACTGGCATTGATGAGATGAAATCATGCTTCAATGCAGTGACGGTCCATGCCGCCTCCATACTTCATTTAGATAATTATGGTATAAATAAGGGATCAAATGGAGATTTGGTAGTTTTGCAATGTAAAGACCCCATAGAGGCCATAAGACTTAAGCCAGCAAGGCTATTTGTTGTTAGACGTGGAAAAGTTATCAGCTCTACCAGTCCAGTACACTATAAACTAAACTTAGGCTCAAGCACAGAGAGCGAAGATTTGCTTTTTAAAGGCTAATCTCCTTTTTGTTCAATGAATATTGGTGTTCTATTTGAGATTTGGCGAACTAAGGCCTTTACAATTTTATTTCTAGCAGGTTTCCTTACAAGCGTTGCCCGATGGTTCGAAGTATTCTTATTTTCAGTAATTGCATGGAAACTCACTGGGAACGCTTCAATAGCAGCACTCTTAATAATGTTCAGGTTGCTAGGTGTTGCAGCAACTGGGGTAACATTTAGTTTTGCTGGCGCATTTGTAGTAAAAAAGAAAGTTGTTTTGGGTGCAAGTTTAATATGTTCTTTATGCTCATTGCTTGTTTTTGTCTACTCACAAACAGGCCAAAACATAAATGTTTATTTATTGGGGCTACTATCGACTGTGAGTGGCGCGCTATGGAGTATCGATTTTTCATTTCGAAGGCCTATGCTTGCTGATGCCCTTCCCGACAATTTAATTTCCGCCGGGGTTTCTTTAGATGTTTTATCTAGTCACGCGACAAGAATATTGGGACCTTTATTTGGTGGTATTTTTTTGACTTATTTTGATCTGAATACAGGTGTTTTTTTTCTATTTCTTCTCTATGCCCTCTCGGTTTTTTTAGTCTCTACCCAAAAAGAAGATGCTTTAACAACTAATACAAATAGCTATACTCAGTCACTTCTAAAAGTTATTGGACAGACAAGAGATGATGTCAATTTGTTATCCGTCATATCTTTAACTTTCGTCTTCAATATTTTTGCCCTCCCATTCATCGCACTAATAAGTCTATTGCTTATTGAAAAATTTAATCCAAACGAGTTATATATAGGAATGTTCACATCCTTGGAAGGAATTGGAGCTCTAATAGGAGGCACTGCTATAACAGTCATTGCGATCAATAAAAAATTAATTAGCTTTATATCCTTCCTTGGAATTATTTTGCTATGTATATCTCTATCCGCGTCAAGTAACTCGATTTACATGTATTCTTTATCTATATTGATTTTTGGAATGGCTACAGCTTGTTATTCGGCATTACAAAGTACCATAATTTACCTTAATTCCACTCCAGAGCTTCGTTCCTCAACTTTCAGTTTGCTTACAATTGCTATTGGTTGTGGCGCTCTCGGTTCGTTAAACATTTATTTAATGTCAACTTTCTTCACAACTGAAGAGATTTCTAACATTATGGCAATCGAAGGATTTCTAGTGGGTTTGTTTTTCTTAATTGTAGCCTCAGTACGTTTCCCAATATACAAATTTTTTGAAAAGTAAAATTGGAAAAACTTTATTTTTTATTATGTATTTCGTTGAAAAATGCTGTATTGCATTCTTTTTTGCTGTAACTTTAAGTTATGGACGTTAACGATAAGCACACAAAATATAAGCCATCAGTTCCGATATCTTTGGATAAACGAACTTGGCCAAGTAAAGCTATTAAAAAACCTCCAATTTGGTGCAGTGTTGACCTAAGAGATGGAAACCAAGCCTTAGTGGAACCAATGGATACATCACGCAAGCTTAGGATGTTCAAAACGTTAGTATCTATGGGATTTAAGGAGATTGAGATCGGATTCCCATCTGCTTCTGACACCGACTTTCAATTTTGTCGACACCTAATAGATAATAAACTTATACCACATGATGTAACTGTACAGGTGCTTACACAAGCTAGAGAACACCTAATTGATAAGACCTTTGAAGCTTTAGAGGGTTGCAAGTCGGCAATTTTACATCTTTATAACTCAGTATCAACTTTACAGCGTAAGGTTGTTTTCAAACAAGATAAAAAGGGAGTTAAGAAAATTGCACAAGATGGTGCGGCAATGGTGTTTGAGAGATTAAAGCATTTGCCCGATACTGCACTGACCCTTCAATATTCTCCAGAAAGTTTCACGGGAACTGAACTAGATTACGCACTCGATGTTTGTGAGACTGTATTAGATTGCTGGAAGGCATCAAAACAAAATAAAGTAATAATTAATTTGCCAGCGACGGTAGAGATGTCTACCCCTAATATTTACGCTGACCAGATTGAATGGATGAGCAATAATTTCACAGATAGAGATAGGGTTATATTATCGTTACATCCCCATAACGATAGAGGAACGGGAGTTGCTGCAACTGAGCTTGGTTTAATGGCGGGAGCCGATAGAGTTGAAGGAACACTGTTTGGAAATGGGGAGCGAACAGGAAATGTAGATATAGTAACCTTGGGACTAAACATGTTTACCCAAGGTATTAATCCAGAGCTGGATTTTTCTGATATCAACAATCTTATTGAAACGGCGGAGTTTTGCAATCAACTACCCGTACATCAACGGCATCCTTACGCAGGCCTTTTAGTACATACTGCGTTTTCGGGAAGTCATCAGGACGCGATTAGAAAGGGAATGGAAGCAATTTCAAAATCGAATGAACCTCATTGGGAAGTTCCATACTTGCCTATTGATCCTAGCGATATTGGTAGAACTTATGAGGCAATCATTAGGGTAAATTCCCAGTCAGGCAAAGCAGGCTCTGCTTGGTTATTAGAACAAGAGCATAATATTAATATACCTAGGGGAGCTCAAATTCAATTTAGTGAGGTAGTTCAGAATATCGCTGATAAGACGGGCAAGGAAATAACTCCTGATATGATTTGGGATATCTTTGAACAAGAATTTTTGAGAAAAGGTAAGTTTTCTCTTATCAAATTTAAAAGTAAGAAAATTTCAAAAGACGATAATGCCGAATTTGTCGAAGCGACCATAGATCACAATGGGGATAAGATAAAAATTTCGTCCACAGGCAATGGCCCAATAAGCGCTTTTGTAAATGCTATCAGAGATACTTTCAAGCTAAATTTTATGCTTAATGATTTTGGCCAAAATACAAGAAGCTCTGGATCTACTGCCGAAGCAGCTGCTTACATAGAAATCAAAGTTCCAGATGAAAATGGTAGAAGTGTGTTTGGAGTGGGGATAGATACTTCCATCACTCTTGCCCCAATCAAGGCTGTAATAAGCGCTATAAACAGAATATAAATTGAGCTAGAGCATTTAAAAGACATAGTATTAATTGCAATTTAATAATGTTTCTCTCATTATCTTGAAATGAAAAAATATAGCCTTTTATTTTTTATACTTTTTTTCTGTTTCCTCAACCCTAGGGTCAGTGTGGCTGAACCTAGCTTTTTTTTTCAAACACTCACCAACAGTTTTGTAGATTGGGTTTTTGGCCGATTAGACAGTTATATCCAAGGTAAACCAGATGAAAGTGACGAAACACAAGATGAAAAAATTTCCCCAAAAGCTGGAGAGCCTTCCGAGAAAAAAGTTTCAATTCAGATGGATGAAATTGTCAAAAGAGACGATACTTTTTATAGAAAGTTTTCTAATATCCCTTTTTCTGGGCATGTTGAATCCTATCACCCCAACGGTCAACTGAAAATCATTGGAGACTTTTCGGATGGGAAAAAAGTGGGGAACTGGATCGAATATTATTTAAGTGGAATAAAGAAATCTGAGGGTCAGTTTGCTAACGGAAAAAAGGACGGCCCTTGGGTATATTATTTTTTAAATGCAAATATTAAAGAGAAACAATTCTTTATCGACGGTCATAAAGACGGTTTATGGGAAAAATTTGACGTGCATGGGACTGTAGCCCAAACAGAGTCTTATCAGAATGGAAAGTGGATTATTACTACAATTAATTGAAATCATCTTATAAACTTTAATCTATGAGCATCGAATCTTTTGACCTTTATAATCCTCCAAGCGACTTTATTAACAACGTTTATAAGTACTACAATTTACTCCGAGAAAAATCACCTATTCACCAAAACCCCGATGGCTCTTTTGTTTTAACAACATATAAAGAAATTATTAGTGTTTATCGAAATTTTAAGATTTGGAGCTCTGATAAAAAAACAGATTTTGGCGCTAAATTTGGTGCATCACCACTGTTTGAACACCATACTACTTCCGTTGTTTTTGTAGATCCGCCAGATCACACTAGAATAAGGAAAATTTTCCAGAAGGCCTTCACTCCCAAATCTATTCATGCGTTAGAAAAAGATATTATCAAATTAGTAGATAGTTATTTAATTATGATGCACGAGAAAAAAAAATTTAATTTTGTTTCAGATTTTTCTTTTCGACTTCCAGTAGATGTAGTTTGCAGCGTTTTAGGGATCCCGAGCGAGGATCGGCAATTAATTAGAGATTGGGCACATAAAATTCTTGGTGCATTAGAGCCTAAACTTACTCCTAAACAGTTAGATGAGGGTTCGACCGCTGTTATAAACTTCAAGGAATATCTTAGGGATCAGATTAGGTACCGAAAAACTCATAAAGATATCAATAAAGCTCATGAAATTCTTTCGCTTTTGATTGAAGCTGAAGGTCTAGAATTATCTGAGACTGAGCTTCTTCATCAATGCATTTTTATGTTGAATGCAGGCCATGAAACGTCAACAAATATGTTATCACATGGGCTTAATGAACTAATTAACCACAGAGATCAATATAGATTGTTACAAAAAGAGCCCGAAAGAATTGATACAGCTATCGATGAAGTTCTCAGATTTCAACCACCAATCCAGATTAATAATAGGCATTGTTTGGAAACAACAATGCTAGGAGATGTAACAATTCAAAAGGGAACTCCAGTTCATATGATTATTGCCGGAGCCAATAGAGATCCCTCACAGTTTTGTGAGCCTGAAATCTTCGATATATCAAGATCACCAAATAGACATTTATCTTTTGGACTAGGTATTCATATATGTGCTGGCATTAATCTGGCGCGTCTAGAAGCAAAAGTTGCCTTTTTGAGACTAATGTCATCTTTTAAAGAAATAAACCTATCAAAAAAAATAAAACTTGCTAACCGTATTCGATTCCGAGAAATAACGGAGATGGAGGTCGAAGTTTCTTCGTTTTGATGTTTTTGATCATATCTTTTTAAAAAAGAGCCGCGTCCCTCTGCGGCTAAGTTAGGGAGGAAAGTACAAAGGCTACTGCTCATTATCTATAAATCGTTAAGTGTTATTTGCTAAACCTCTGTAATCCAAGGTTAGCAGAGAAAACTAATTTGTACACCTAATGTTTGCTGACCCCATAATGGTTTTCGGTTTTGCAATTAGAAAAATGAAAAAAGGGAAATTAACATCAGAATAGTAACAATGGTATAGCCAATAAATTGAACTACACCTTTGCTTCTCATAGTGAGCTTATGATTAAGAACATTTAAAAAGAAATAAGCAAATAAATGGAAAATTAAATACATTATAATGCTAACAGGAATAAGTATCCACCAATCTATGAAACCTACCAATTTAATATCTTTTACTTTCATTTAATCATTCTACCCTGTCTTTATTTTTAATAAAAATTACTCTAAAAACAATGTATAGCGAAAGCGTTAGGTTTTTGATCATTAAATATTATTTCATTAGCGATTTTAGATATAATATCAGGAGTGGCCTTTTCCCATTCATTATGGAAAGTTTCTTCACCTTTAATCTGACCCCAATGGTTTCTAGCATACTCCATGTTGTAAAGTTGAAAAAGCTCATCTATTAGTTTATTGAATGCCGTTGGATTTCTTTTGTTAATAAACTTTGGGTGTATTTCCAAAAATATTTGTGGTCTAAGATTTCTTATTATTTCCCACCCTCCTTCAAATGCTTCTACTTCAAAACCTTCAATATCCATCTTTATTACTGAAGGCTCCAAATTAAGCATAGATGATAAATCATTTAAGGTGGTCGTATTGTAGCCTAACTTACTTCCAATGAACTTGTTAACTACAATACCCCTCCCATTTGTATTCCTTTTAATAAGATTACTCGAGTAAAAATCAGGTTCAAGTGATACAACTTGTTTACTCTCAGTCAGTTTATTAAAAATGCTGCTGTAATAACCTATATGTGCACCGATATCATACACAATATCCGTTTCTCGAACATTTTTTAATATTTTTTTTACCATTAAGGGCTCATAGCAGCCGTAATTATCGATAGATTTCTGCATCGTAGATCGAGGATCTATTCCTATCAAAGAAAAGCTAATATTTGAATCAATCGATACTTTCACTGAATCCGCAAGTTTCAAATAAAAATTTTCATCTTCTTTAAGTTGCACTCCATTTTTATTCAAAAGGACATTTATTTCTTCTCCGTTGAACCCTTGTTCAATAAAAAAATGTATGCAACCATTTATACTCGTTTGAGATCGTGAATAAGATTTCAATGAACTTAAATAATGATCTTGAGCAGCTGATAATTGTCCCTTCTTAAAATAAATATATGCAATCCAATGAAGGCTATCAGAGTGATTGGGCAGATATCTTAATGCTTTCAAAAAATAATCTTCAGCAGGCACCAAATCTTCCAAAAAAATTAAGCTTAACCCCATATTGTATAGAGTAAGATGCTTATCAGTTGGTATATTTTCTCTATGGGACTTTTCAAAAAAGGTAAAGGCTTGCTCATATTTACCTTCAGAAAAAGCTAGCAATCCCTTGCCAAAATTTGTTTTCATATACTTAGTCTCGCTGGTTAAAGTAATAGTATCCATAAACACAAACTAGTAAAGGCTCATCGACTTTTTTTAGTCACTTTATAGCTGAACTTTTTTTTGGTACTCTATTGTTTTAATAAAAATTTCTGAGGGGTTTAATATGCGTTTAAGGCAATTGGTTATTGCTACAAGTGAGATGGATCTTCTTGCAGATAGTATTTGCGATCTTTTCGAGCTGAAAAGAACATTCAGTGATCCGGAGTTAATTGTCTTTGGCTTACAAAATGTTCTCATTCCTTTGGGCGATACCTTTTTAGAGCTGGTAACACCCATTAAAGAAAATACATCGGCAGAACGTTTCCTTAAAAAAAGAGGTGGTGATGGAGGCTATATGGTCATTGTTGACTCAGTCGATTTAGAAAAAGAACGGAAAAGGCTAGAAAATGTTAAAATGGATATTGTGTGGTACGAAAATCGTAAGTTTGACGATATTCATGGTCAATCACTTCATCTTCATCCAAAACAAGTTGGTGGTGCTATTTTGTCAATAGATAATATGCAACCTGCATCTTCTTGGCTATGGGCAGGAACAGAATGGGAGAAAGATATAAATAAATCGCTGGTAAGTCACGTTTCAGGGGTTAACATCTGCAGTCCAGACCCAAATAATTTATTATCTAATTGGGAAAGAGCGCTAGGTAGGAAAAGATCATTAGATAAAACCTCAATCGATTTATCAGGATCTAGTATAAACTTTGTTATAAATACTCAGTCACAATCTGAGCATATATCTGCCTTTCAAATTCATACAGCAAAAAGGTTGGAAATAGAAAAAAGAGCGGTAAGTAGAGGGGTTTTGATAAACAATAATATTCATTTGGGCGGCGTAGACTTTTTGCTAGTTGAATGAAATACTAACAGTGAGGATATATAAGTTTGCTTTCCATAACCTAATTGATAAACGATCTATTGACGTTCATAAATCTGACCCTATTTGTACATGAGGAGAAATTGTATGATAACAGTATTTTATGACGGAAAGTGTGGCCTCTGTAACAGGGAAATAAGCCACTATATGAAGATCTGCCCTCCCACAACCTTTATTTGGTACGACATTGCAAATGAGCCACAGCACCTAGAAAAGATCAATGTGTCTCAACGTGATGCCCTAAAAAGGTTGCATGTTTCTGACCAAACTGGGTCAATCTACGTTGGAATTGACGCGTTTATAGCTATTTGGAAAAAACTTCCAAGGTGGCGTCTGATAGCGTTAATATGTACTATCCCAGGGGTGCGATCTGTTCTTAGTTTAATTTATAACAAATTTGCTGATTGGAAGTTTTCGCGATCTGCTCATTGCCAAATGTCAATCTAAAATAAATCAATGAAAAACGATTTAAAAAAAGCGGTCTTAGTGAAATCGCTGCTATTCATACTAATAGTTTTGTGGGGTGGCTATAATTCTACTGTAATGAGTGCAAACGTAAGCACAGAGTATTTTACCGATATTGGGAATGTATTATTTCTCGTTTTTTCCATTATTTATATACTCAATGCATTTTTTCTTATAAGGCTTAAAAATTTGGGTAGATTGACCTATTTACCATTGGTCCTACTCTTTGTTTTTCTAGGATTTATAAGCGAACTCTTTAATCCAATGCAAATAAAACAAGATTATTTTTACCTCTTTACTTTTTACATTATTTCCCCTCTATTTTTCATTATGCAGGGGGTAGTACTCACCATGCTAATGTCAAAAAGTGTTCAGAAAAACTTCTCCTAGTGTTAAATCATTAATCAATGATCTTTTCAACTCTCTACAAAATGGAGTGATTAGGTCGTTACTAATGTATGATTAGATGGAGCATATAAATGAGAAAATGGGAATATTTAGTATTGGTCGAGAACGTAAGAAGCTTAAAAAGCTTGCAGGATCTCGCGAAAGATGATGAATTATACGCCGATCAATTGCGACTGGGAAATTATGCGCCCTCTTTGAATAAATACGGTGACCAAGGTTGGGAATTAGTAAGCGCTAGTCGTGTTGGTGGAGGAAGAGCTTTGACCGAATATGTCTTCAAGCGTCCCAAAGAATAATAAGAAAAAAAGAAGTTGATTTAGTATTTGTATAGCCTGATATTTTTTGCATGAACCTCTTTCAAGCCCGCAAAGCAATCGCGGTTCCTCAAAATGTGACAGCATGGATATTGATCCCTATTCAACCGAGGTCTTATTAAATCCAGAAACAATTTATGGTGCATTAAGAGAAAGAGGACCATTTGTCTACCTTAGTAAATATAAAATGCTCGCAAGCGATATAAGGAAACAAAGGAAGTCTTATCGAACCACAAAAGAATTGTTTCTTAAAGAGGAATAAGAATTCGAGATTTCAAACTGTGGAAGCCATGGAAACCACCATCTCTTATATTAGGAGTTGACCCCCTTAGCACACAAAAATACACTTGTAAAAATATCTGATATTCACAGATTATGTTAGGATTAATAGAAAAAGACAATAGTAAGACCAAAAATTTAAGCTATTTTATTAATCTAAGATATTGGAATTAATTTCAATTGATTAGATATGTGAGCATACTATCTATTCTAGAAGAGTTCTTTCCAATTGAAAAATGTTTAAGCATGGGAAAGTGTATAAAGCATGTATCAGAGAGATAAAAAAATAAATATTAAATTACTTGCGCTTACCTCCGTTTTTTTGAGCTCACTAGTTCTTTTGCCTATAAATAAATGCCTGTCTGAGCCGAAAACGTGGGAGAATTTAGTCGAGCGTAAGAACCAGTTTTTCGAAAAATTCAAGAATACACCCTTCAATGGACAAATTGAGATTTATTGGCCAAATGGCTATCTTAAAGAAACTGGAATGATCAAAAATGGTAAAAAGGATAATCTATGGGAATATTATCACGAGAATGGGAAAATAAAAGAGGTTGAGTTTTTCACTCTTGGAACATTGAATGGCACAAGAGAGCAGTATGGTAGTGGTGGTCAACTGTACATTAAGGCAACTTATAAGGACGGTAAGTTGGATGGGCCATGGATTTACATAGATCCATATGACGGTTGGCTCTATAAAAAGGGTCAATATGAACTCGGCAAAAAAACTGGTACTTGGACATATTATACAATTCTTGGAGATATTGAAAAAACAGAGATATGGAAAAATGGATTGAAAATCTTTGATTCAACTGATGCAAAGAGTTCATGAAGTTAGGCTTTTCTAAAAATAAAAATTCCTAGCGACTTTCCAGACTTGAAAGAAGAGCATTCAACCTCTCAGGTATTCCGTTACCCTCAAAGGCTTCTAAAATACATTCAGACTTTGACAAGAAAGTTAGCTTTTCCTCACTCCAAATTTCAACTTTTGGTGCTAATTCATTTGTATTATTGAAGCAGCCTAAGGGAATGCTTACCATGCCTTCCATTACTTCGGGAGCTGGCTTATTATAAACACGTACGTTACATGTTGAACAAAAGTAAGCTTTATTGATAAATCCACTGCCTCCAGCAAATTCATAGACATTTGTTTCACCTTCAAAATCGACTTCTGTATCCCCATAAAGACACCCAATGTTTATTGAGCCTGTGAGCCGTCTACAACTCTTGCAGTTACACTGAACGACTAACATCGGATCCATGTTGGTTTTAAAACTAAATTGTTTGCAATGACAGCCACCCTGATGTTTCATTAATAACAGCTCCCTTGATGTTTAAACGAAGTTCGATATAGCATTCTATTGGTATATGGTAGTGGTCAGGTAGTATATCTCCAAGCAAAACTTGATTTTTAGACAAATTAAATTATTTTCTGACAAGGAACATCTGATGCAAGCAATATTACAATCCCAAGGAATCCATCACATTACCCTGAATGGCGCTGATAGAAAAACTTCTATTAGTTTTTGGCAAGATGTTTTGGGGATGAAGCTTATTTTTGAGCAGCCCAACCTAGATGATGAAAGTGAAAATCACTTATATTTTGATTGTGGTGACGGGCGAACCGTTACCATTTTTACTAACGAATCGCGAATAGGAAAACAAGAGCCATTAGACACCTCTATAGGGTCTGTACACCATGTAGCGATTTGGGTAAGTCAAAGCACCATAAGGATTGCAGAAAAAAAATTGAAGGAGAGAGGTATTGGTAGTTCCGGTATAAAAGATAGAGGATTTATGGACTCAATATATTTCCGAGACCCGCTAGGTTTATTGATTGAACTAGCAAGTTATAAATTTGAACCGCCCCTAGGCTATACTCATGGACAGGTTCTGGAAAAAGCTCATAAACTGCGACTCTCAAGGGGAGCCAAGAATATAGAGGATGAAGATATATCAAATGCCCTCATAAGTCTGAGTAAAAAAAGCAATTCATGAAACACTCTCACTTTAATAAAAATTCAAAGATATTTGGGCTCAGGATATGAAGCCAGCCAACTGGATCAATCACAAACAAAAAGCTGAGGGACCTCCTCCTTCTAATACTCTGAGTTTTTTCCACTGGGCTCTAAGAGGTAGTTTTCCCGTGTTATTTTTATCAGGTTTTGTCTCTATTTTGACTGGTTTTATTGAGGTATCTGCTGTGGTCCTATTAGGACTTCTTATAGATGCGGCGCTAGCCTCTTCATCCAACAACCCAATAAGTAGCCAGATCTTACTTTTAGCGTCAGGTTTGCTATTTTTTTTAGTAATTAGACCAATAATATTCGGAGCTTTTTCATATACGCAAACAGTCATTGTGTCACCAAACATATTTAATTTAATTTTATCAAGGCTCCATCGATGGACACTCGGTCAGTCCGTTACATTTTTTGAAAATGATTTCGCTGGAAGGATTGCACAAAAAGAAATGCAAACAGCTAGAGCCGCAACAGACGTAGTGATAGAAATCATTCATACTATACTGTTAGCTTTGGCTTCAGTGGTAGGGGCGGCTCTAATGCTTACAACTGTTAATATAACACTTTCAATAGCTCTATTCGCTTGGTTGGTTGCATATCTTTTTCTAATTCGATATTTCATGCCCAAGATTAGGAACAGATCACGTGACAAAGCTGGTGCAAGGGCTTTGGTGACTGGACAAATTGTTGATACGGTTACCAATATAAAAACGGTAAAGTTATTTGCTCATGACAAAAAGGAAGATGATGCGGCGATTGATGCAATGGATAATTTCAGAGAGTTTTCTATCAATTATGGTGTAATTGCTGCCTGGTTTAGGTTCTGTTTAAATGGTCTCTCTGGGGTCTTACCTATAATGTTAGTTGGTGGGAGCCTTTATTATTGGAGCGTAGGAAATGTTTCAGCAGGCGATATTGCTGCTGCTGGGGCAATATCATTAAGACTATCGCAGATGACTGGATGGGTAAGTTTTACTCTGATGACTTTATACGCAAACTTGGGAGAAGTTGAAGATGGAGTAAAAACTTTGTCTACGTCATATAGATTAGGTGATAAAGATAATGCACCAGACCTTTTGGTATCAAAAGGATCTATAGACTTTAAAAATGTTAGTTTTACCTATGGCCAAAATTTAGCTGCCGTAAAAAATATCTCCTTGTCTATTAAAGCAGGAGAAAAAATTGGACTTGTGGGAGCGTCTGGAGCTGGCAAATCTACCTTAGTATCACTCCTGCTTAGGCTCTATGAACCGCAAAAGGGAGCCGTATTGATTGATTGCATAAATATAAACGATATAACTCAATCAAGTTTGAGAAAGCAAATAGCAATGGTGACACAGGAAACTGCTCTTTTTAATAGGTCTGCACGCGACAACATCATGTATGGAAATCCCAATGCAACAGAAAAAGATCTAATTCGATCCAGTAGGCAAGCAGAGGCGCATGAGTTCATTCAAGATTTAGAGGACCACAGGGGAAGAAAAGGTTATGACGCACATTTAGGCGAACAAGGTGTAAAGCTGTCTGGAGGCCAAAGACAAAGAATTGCTCTTGCTCGAGCAATATTAAAAGACTCACCTATTCTTGTTTTGGACGAGGCTACTAGTGCCTTGGATAGCGAAGTTGAGAACTCAATACAAAATGCACTTGAGTTAGTCATGGAGAATAAAACTGTTTTAGCTATTGCCCACCGCTTATCTACTTTGGCGAAAATGGATAGAATACTTGTTCTTTCGGATGGACAGATAGTTGAAGAAGGTACACATAGAAAACTTCTAAAGATTAATGGCTTATATAGACAATATTGGGATAAACAGTCAGGAGGTTTTATCATGACTGAACAGGCTGCTGAGTAATCAAAAATTCCTAGGAGTAATTTTGCATTTTTAGTCTGTTACCGAATTACGTTAAGTGTGAGAGTGATGCTATAAAAATTTAATTAAAAATGGTGAAAGAGATGGATGAGAAAAGATTGAGAGAGATTTACGGCCCTGCTAAAGAAAAAGCTGCAGCTAAAATCTTAGAAAAATTGGATAAACACTGTGTAAGTTTTATTGAAAACTCACCCTTTGTTATCATTGGAACACTAAATAATCAAAGCATTGACCTGTCTCCAAAAGGAGACCCCTATGGTTTTGTTAAGGTAATGAGTGATGATCTTTTGGAAATTCCAGATAGGCCAGGCAACAACCGCATAGACGGATTATTAAATATTGTGAGAAATAATTTTATTTCTCTTTTGTTTTTAATTCCAAGCGTAAACGAGACATTGAGGGTACAAGGCGAAGCGGTGATAAGTGAAGAATTGGATATTCGAGAAAGACACAGATTAAAAACCAATGTTCCCAAAACAGTTCTGCAAGTGAAAGTTACACAAGCCCACTTACACTGTGGAAAATCAATGTTAAGAGGAGGCTTATGGGATCCAGGAAAGTGGCCTGGAATACGCCCAATACCAACTCTTTTTGAAATGATAGAGGATCAGACTGGTATTGATTGTGAAATCAAAGATGAGCAAAAGATCTTAGCTCAGTATAAAAAAGAGCTTTACTGAAGGTTAAAGTCTAACTTTTTTAAATCGATGTACATTGTTATGTTATTGCCCTTTGTTATCAACCGTGTCATAATTTGATTTATATTTTAAGGGGGGAAAATGACGAGTTTGTCAACTCATCTTAACGACAAAGACCTGTGGAGAATAGATAAGGATGAAGTTGCCTACTACGAACATATGGTCCTTAACACTCCTTTAGAAAAACTTATCGATACCGCGTCAAATAAGCGAGACACCCATTGGGGTAATGTGGTTACTTACTCCAGAAAAATCTTTGTACCCTTAACAAACATGTGCAGAGACACCTGCAGTTATTGTACTTTTGTAAAACATCCAGATAATCCCGATGCAAAAATAATGTCCCCCCAGGAAGTTCTATTGTCTGCTCGCCAAGGTGAGAATAAGGGGTGTAAAGAGTTGTTATTTAGTTTGGGAGAAAGACCTGAGAAAAGGTATGCCAAACCAAAGCGTGCCCTAGAAGCTCTCGGTTATGAAGTAATGACAGACTATTTAACTGACATGTGTAAATTGGTGATAGAAAAAACATCACTCCTGCCCCATGTAAATGCAGGAACACTTAACGAGTATGAAATTATAAAGCTTAAAAATGTATGTGCATCAATGGGAATGATGCTTGAAACTACCAGTAAAAGATTAACTAAAAAAGGAGGTCCTCATTATGCATGCCCAGATAAAGTTCCAATCCAAAGAATAAGAACTTTAATTACGGCTGGTTATTGTAGGGTGCCGTTTACCACAGGTATTCTTATAGGCATAGGGGAAACTCTTGAGGAACGGATTGAGGCTCTTCTATTGATAGAAAAAATCAATAACAGGTATGGACATATTCAAGAGGTGATTATCCAAAATTTCCAAACAAAACCCAACATTCTTATGTCTAAGCACCCAGAGCCTAAGTTAAAAGAGATGCTACAAACTATTGCTTTGGCCAGAATTATTTTAAATCCTACTATCAGCATACAAGCGCCCCCAAATCTAGAGAAAAAGCATTTAGAGTATTTAAATGCAGGAATAAATGATTGGGGTGGTATTTCTCCGGTTACTGAGGACTTTATCAACCCTCAGCATCCTTGGCCAAATATTACTGTACTAGAATCTATGATGAGTGAAATAGGATTTCGTTTAATGGAACGACTTACTGTTTATCCAAAATTCAATACAGAAGATTTCTTATCTACAACTATTAGAAGCCATATTTTAAAACATTCTGCTTACCTCAATCCTGACAATAAGCTTAAGGAATTGGTAACAGCATGAAAGATTTACAAATAGTTTGTCAAACACACCGTCTTGAAGATATTTTTTCAGAGGTGTCGAAGGACATTTGTTTAACATTGGAAAATTGTCTAAAAAACCAGCAACCCTCTTTAAATGATATCGAGAAGCTATTCTTAACAAAAGGCAAAGATAAGCAGGCTGTTTTGAATTTTGCTGATTTTTTACAAAATAAGGTCAACGGCAATAACGTAACCTTTGTAATTAACAGGAACATTAATTTTACAAATGTATGTTACATGGGCTGCAAATTCTGTGGGTTTGCAAAGCGGTCAAACGAACTTGGTGCCGAATGGTTAAGTTTTGATGAAGTAGTGCGAAGAGCCAAGGAAGCTTCAGAAAGAGGGGCTACGGAAGTTTGCATACAAGGGGGACTTCATCCAAAACTTCCTGGCACTTATTATCGAGAGATCCTAATTGCTATAAAGAAAGTGCTACCTAAAATGCATATTCATGCATTTTCACCTTTTGAGATATGGTATGGTGCAAAGAAAAGTAGAATGAGTTATGCAGATTTTCTTGAAGATTTAAAGGAGTGTGGATTAGGCTCAATGCCAGGCACAGCAGCTGAAATACTTGATACAAAAGTCCGAAAAAAGCTGACAAAAAATAAGTTAACTGCCGATCAATGGGTTGAAATCATTAAGACCGCACACCGCTCAGGCATTCCATCTACAGCTACAATAATGTATGGCCATATAGACTCTCCTAAAGAATGGGCTGTCCACCTAGATATCCTTCGTCGTATTCAAGTTGAGACCGGCGGTTTTACAGAATTTGTTCCACTATCTTTTGTCCATTATGACTCACCGCTTTACCTGGAAAGCCCCTCGCTGGTACGAGCAGGTGCAACTGATAACGAGATAGAACTTATGCATGCTGTTGCACGAATTGTCTTGCACGGGTTTATTGATAATATACAGGTGTCTTGGACGAAATTGGGGGCTGAGAAGGCAAGAAATTTACTATCTATGGGCGTTAACGACTTGGGTGGTACTTTGATGAATGAAAGTATTTCGCGGGCAGCGGGATCAAAAAACGGGCAAGAAATTACAGAGACGGAAATGGTTGAGATAATTCGGTCAGCTTCAAAGATACCAATAAAGAGAGACACGTTATATAGAAAACTTAAAACCTATGACACAGAGGTTTCTGTAGTTGGTCACGATCCATTAGTATCAAGAAACGGATCTAACCCACTTAGTTTTTTAAATTGATTAAGGCTTAAATTGCATGAACTTAGGATCTAAGAAAAGTAAGACCTCAATCTTAATTCCAATGAGATCACTACACGAAGGTAAAACGCGTTTATCTAACTTACTTTCCCCTAATAAGAGAGAAAAACTCATAAAACTTTTGTTCACGCAACTTTTAAAAAAACTAAAAACATTGAAAAATCAATCTCCTTTTATCTTTTCTGATATACTGGTGATAACCCCGTGTCAGGAAGTAGAAAAAATATCAAAGGACTTTCATGTACTTGTTCTTAAAGAACAAAGCTTAAATGGACTTAACTCAGCTGTGAAAAAGGGTATATGCTGGTCTTCAGAAAATCTTTATGACTCAAGCCTCATACTTCCAGGTGACATAATTGATCCAGAAACTCAGGATATTAAAAAAATTTTAGAGATTGGAAAAAAATCAAGAAACAGTATGGTTATATGTCCCTCGACTGATTTCGGGACAAATGCTTTGTTCTTATCTCTGCCAACAAGATTAGATTTTAAATTTGGTCCAAACTCATTTTTTGAACATCAAAAAGAAGCAAAAAAGATTTCTATAAGATCAATAATAGCTCCAGTAGATAGTCTTAAGGATGACTTGGATACAGGCAAAGACTTAGAAAAGTTTAAAACCAGACAACCTAAATTTTTTCAATCAATTTGATTTATCTATAGCCTCACTCAAAGAGCTCAGTTTATGTTTACGTTAACGTCACGTTATGCTTGAAATGGCTATTATTTCATGTAGGATATGGTTATTCACAGCGTGAATTTATCCTCCCCTAATTGGGCTAACATTCAACTGTTGGCCCATTTTCTCAAAGAAAACCATCCCGTGTATTATTCTTGTTTCTTAATGATAAAGACACAAGAGCCCTCCCCCAACTGGCAAACATAATAAGGATGGCTTTCTTGAGGTTTAAAAGTATGACATGGAAAAAAAGGTTGTCAAATAGTGTTTACATTAGTGTGACAAAATTACTTTTTTATATTTCTTGATGACCAATACAAATAAGTCACAAAGCCAAAAATCAAAAATATCTTAATCAACATAAAGATATCCATTAGTTCCATTTGTAAATACCGCTCCTCTCTATGCCTATGCCCAAATCTGATGCGCAGCTTTCACGACCGTTGAATGACGATACGCAAGTTCATACTTATCATCGGAGTACCCACCTCCCATCACGGTTGCAATAGGAATATCCCTTTTCTTAAAAAAGTTCAATACTGTCATTTCTCTTTCAAAAAGACCCTCATCATCAATACTTAATCTGCCTAGCTTATCCTTAGTGTGTATATCCACCCCTGCTACATATAGAACTAAATCTGGAGAAAATCTTTCTATGCATTTATTCAATCCCATTACCAAGTGCTTTTTATACTCAAACCAAGAAATGTTATCTTCTAAACCGATATCAAGATCACTATTAGCCTTTCTATAAGGAAAGTTTTTTGAAGAGTGTATTGAACACGTGAATGTTCTATTATTAGTCTCTAATATTCTCGCTGTTCCATCTCCTTGATGGACATCACAATCAAATATCAGAATATTTTTTACTTCTTTTGATTTAGTCAAGGTTAATGCGGTAAAAGCTAGATCATTAAATACACAAAACCCTGACCCAAAATCAAAATGAGAATGATGAGTGCCCCCTGCCAAATGACATGAAATGCCGTATTGCAAAGCAGATCTCGCAGCTAATAATGACCCATTTACGGCAATAAAGGATCTTTTTGCCAACACTGGGCTCCAACGCAACCCTAGCCTCCTCTGTTCTTTTTCATCTAATGAACCATTTGCTATCTTCTCAACGTATTCGCTACAATGAGCGATACCGACTTGTTCTGCGTTCGCCTTTTCCGGTACTAGAATGGTCGCAGATTCCATATATTCAGACCTTTTTAATAATTCGAAAAGATCTGAAAATTTTGTTGACGTAAATCTATGACCCGGAGGCAATGGAATATCATATTCAGGATGAGTAATCCAAGTTATCATTGGCAAACCCTTAAAAATAGAGCGGCGCTAAGATCACTGCTTATAAGAAAATATATAATATTTTTTATCCTCTTTCTAAACTTTTTAATTCTGAAATCAGAAAGCTATCATTGATTGATATCTTCTTAATTATCCTATTCTTTTTATTAACTATTTCTACTAAGCTAAAAGGCAAAAATTAAATAAGGAGCTTATCATGACCGATCAAGTTTGCGTTGTTGTTGGTGGGGGCAAGGGAATGGGCGCGGCGATTGCGCGTGAAATGAAAAAAAGAAACTACAGACTTTCATTGATGTCTCCATCAGACAATTGTGAAAATCTTGCTGAGGAGCTTGACGGAATAGCATATCGCGGCAGGGCAGAAACTTCTAAGGATACCGATAACCTTATAAAATTTACAATGGAGAAATTTGGTAGAATAGATAGCCTTTTAATTCATGTAGGCGGTCCTCCTAAGGGGGATCTTCTTGAAATATCAGAGGATGATTGGAAAAAAGCTAATGAAATGGTGCTAATGCCTGTAATCCGGTTATCCAAGTTAATAACCCCCATTATGCAATCTCAAGGAGGTGGCTCAATTTTAAATATAACAACATTTTCAGTTTTTGAGCCTAGCTTAATGTTTCCGACATCAAGCGTTTATAGGGTGGGAGTATCGTCGTACACCAAACTTTACTCTGATCGGTATGGGTCAGACAATATTAGAATGAATTGTTTATTACCCGGATTTACAGACAGTCTGGATTTGCCAGAAAAACTTTCTCATATGTCTGTATTCAAAAGGTTCGCCAGAGCAGAGGAGCAGGCAAAAACGGCAGCTTTCTTACTTTCAGATGACAGCAGCTATATAACCGGGCAAAGTATAAGGGTTGATGGAGGAGTTACGAGACATATCTAATGAACTATTTAAGAAAAAGTTCTTTTAATTGCTGGAATGATAGCATTGATATTTTGAACCTTTTCCGTAATCATTCCCTCTACAAATAAATTTCTAAATCTTCTCTCCGAAGCATCAATGCCAATAATCGGTTTTCCCTGTGCAAACGTATACCCTATTTCGGCAGAAGTCCCCGAGTCTATGTCCCAACCCGTTATTAATGCAATGGTTAGATCCGACTCTCTAAGAGCAGTTAAATCTGCAACAAATATTTTATCCTTGGACTCTTGTGTCATAGATGTTGTCTTTAATTCAGACTCTTCTACACCCGTTAAGTCTCGATGTGGGAGAAAACATTTGAAGCCTTCTTTCTCAAGACAGAGTGCTATGGCTTCTAAAAAATCTCTCTCATGATCATTGAATAAAGGTCCTGCGATATAAACCTTCTTTTTCATAATATTTTCTACAAATTGTTGTTCAGTATCTTACATGTAAGGCATATTTATTACTCCTACAAGTTTTCCTTTGTTCAGAGGTTATTACCCTGAAATTCTTTGGCTAGTTCAGTTGTTTTCATTTTTGTGTGAAATTACTTACGGATTTTTTTATGGAGTTAGAACTTTTTTCTCTTTTAATAAAAAATAAAACTTTTGAAAAATGACAAAAGAGCACTACTTGGGACAATAAAAATTTTCGGACAATACCATTGAAGACGAAAAAGCTTATACTTTACGATGATGAACCCTACTTTAGTAATGCTCTAAACTTAATGGCAAAAAAAAATTGGGTTTTAGTGTCTACAAAACGCTTACAAGAGGAATTCTCTTTTAAAACAATAGTTGAATGCACTTTTAGCAAGAAAAACGTTTCCCATTGGAAATCGGAGTATGAAATTGAATATAGTATCAATTCGGTATGTAATGGAACAATTGTTAATGAGAATAGTATATGGATAGTAGAAGCGTGTTCCTTAGATGAGGCTAGGTCAATAGTAACTAGACATTTTGCTAACGTGTCTGGATTGAATATTAGAAATATCAAGAAAGTTTGGTCTTACTAGCCCTATCCAGAGCGTGACATATCAAGAAGTTTTATAAAGGAATTCTAATTCCATCTCTGCCAAGGATAATCTTTCCAGACCAATGCCTTCTAACAGCCTTCAACCAATCTTCGTCATTAAACTCTACAAATCCATCGGGAACAAAATGATTTAAGGCCAAGCATTTTACTTTGGCGCACTTGGCAATTAATCCTGCATTCTCAGCTAGGGTATGGCTTTGTAGGAGATGGTTTCTAAGCTTATCATCTTCATGCCCTAAACGAGTCATTATTAAGTCAATTCCTTCCGATAACATGACCTCGTGTATTAAGAGATCGGCTTGATCAGAAAAATCTATCATCTCTGGCATGTAAGCTGTGTCGCCGGACAACACAATTGAATAATGTCCCCACTCAAACCGAAGTGCAAAACTATCTCGTATCGGGGGATGTAGATTGCGCATAACTCGGATATTGATATTGGATAATGATAAAGACTGTCTATCTTCAAAACTATAAAATGCCGGTAGTTTCTCTAAATCAATTCGTCCCTCATCCTCTATTCTAAGCGTAATATCATCAACCATTGAATCAAGAAAAGCTCTCCAATAATGCTCTAGCCGTTTAGGACCATAGATAGGTATAGGTTTTACTCGGCCTGATACCCATGCTGTGTGGATCAAAGGTCCAAGCTCGAGGTAATGATCTGAATGCATATGCGTAATGAAAATAGCATCTATGTCAAGAAGTTCGATACCCTGGTCACATATAGATCGTGAGACCCCTAACCCTGTATCTACTAACAAATTTTTTCCGTTGATGTGAATTAAAGTAGAGGTAGGCATATTCGACCCGGGTCTGATAGCCGGGCCACCTTTTACGCCTAAAAAGGAAACAAAATCCACCATATGATCGCACTCATTTCTTCTATTAATCAAAATTAATTTTTAGTTTAAAGGAAGAACATTGTTCAGCAAAATCTATATTTATACAGTCCTGCAGTTAAGGCTAACGATGGACAGCCCCATAAGTGGTAATTTTTTAATTTTAACTTAAAGAGGATAAAAGAAGTCTATTATTAATTTGGCGCTTGCTACTAGAATCAAAGTGTAAATAGCATTATAAAAGATACCTTCTTTTATCACCTTTAAAATCCTATACCCAATAAATATACCAAATACAGATAGAGGTAAGAGCGCGAGAGAATGGATTAAAGAACTAGAATTGACCATTGATAGATGAATATAAAAAGGTAGCTTTACCAAATTTATACACGTAAAAAACATTATTCTGGTTCCAACATAAATCTCTTTTCGTAATCTTAATGGAAGCAAATATATGCTAGTAGGCGTACCTCCAGAGTGAGCACAAAAAGAGGTGAACCCAGCAATAAAAGAGCAAATAGCGCCTTTTATAAAATTTTCTTTTGCTGGTTTATCAGCATCTTTTTTAAAAAAAAAGTAATGAAATGAAAATAAAAAACCCATTATACCTAAGATAAATTTGAGGTAATCTTCAGAAAAAAATGAGAACGTAGATGCCCCAATAATTGCTCCAACCGCAGCGAAGGGAACCATCAACTTTATTGTATTGAGATCAAATTCCTTACGAAATCTAAAGGCTGAAATGAAGTCGGAAAAAATCAATATAGGTAAAAGGATTGCCAGAGCCTGATTTAATGGCATCATAAAAGTCATCAGAGGAATGGATATCAACGAGACAGACCCGCCGAGTCCAGATTTTGCAATGCCAAATAAAATAATTGCAGGCACTACAGTAAATAGAAATAGTAGATTTATTTCCAAAATTTAACTCGTTCTTGAAATTTAAATGGACATAGCTATTCAATGATCGTGCTTATGATTATGCGCGTGTCCATGTTTGTGTTTGTGCACTTTTTGGCTATTCTTTGCACTTTTAAGTTTAAGATCAATATCTAATGACCCCTGTTCCTCAAAAACCAAGGTTATGGGATATTTGTGGCTTTCATCAAACTCAATCGAAATATTCACAAACATAATGTGGGTTCCCCCAGGCTCAAGTTTCAATAAACCATTACCTGGGACTGCTATACTTTTTAAGTGCTTCATTTTAGCGACACCTTTTTTATCAACATCGGTCTTATGCAACATAGCCTTTCCGAAATCAGCTGTAACTTTTTTTAAAATTACAGGATCAGAATTTTTGTTTGAAATAACAAAATAGCTTGCCCCTGATTTAGCACCTTTTCCAAAAACTACTAAGTGTGGATTACTAACTGTTATTCCCTTTAATTCAAACTCAGCAGCATATGCTGGTATAAGGCATAGTGGGAAGAGTGCTAGTAAAACCCAAAAAATGCATTTCTTTAATAAAAAGCAACCAATTGCATGGCTCTTCAAAAAATTATTGAACATAAATAATTTATCTATTTATTTACTGGACTTGGCAAGAATATTCTATTTTTTAACACAATTGTAAAACAACGCAATTTAATTACTATCGAATGTGCTTGCTGTTAGAAAAATAGAGTAATGATACACAATGAAATTTACACATTAAGGCGGGCAACTATTGATGATGCATCAGCATGTGCATTAATAGTTGATGACTGGATTGAAAAAACAGTGGAGATGCCACGTCTTTTTGACAAACACAAGCTTACCGAAATGATTAGAAATGCAATTCCACTGAGAGAAGTATGGGTAATTGGTCAGCCAATTAATGGGTATATTTCTTATAATCCTGACTTATTACAAATTTCTGCATTGTATGTTAACAAAAGAGGCGAAGGCATTGGAAAGATACTTCTTGACTGAATAAAATCAGACCACAAATATGTACATCTGTGGAGTCATGAATTTAATAATTCGGCACTTAAGTTTTATAAAAGAGCGGGATTTCAGTTAAAAAATAGATAAGACCGCGGTTCGGATGGCATACCGGAATTACAATTCGAGTGGATTGGAGAGTAAGTAATGAGCAATAAACAATTAATAGGTTTCGACGCCGATGATACCCTTTGGGAAAATGAAGTATTTTTTCATAAAGCACAAATGAAGTTTATCGAACTGCATCCCCATATCAAAGATCCTGAAGAAGTTATACTTCAAATTGAAAAGGAAAATATTAAGTTTTATGGCTATGGAATAAAAGGGTTTATACTTTCATTATTAGAAGCATCAGTACGATTTTCAAATAACCAAACCGATCTCCAAAATATAGATAAAATAATAAAAATCGGAAAAGATATGCTTGCACAGACTATTCAGCTTTTACCTGAAGTTGAAGAAACACTTCAACATCTTTCAGAGCACTATATGCTTATAATAATAACAAAAGGAGATTTACTTGATCAGCAGAGAAAAGTACAAAAATCTGGGCTTTTGAAATACTTTAGCTTCACAGAAATCGTCTCAGAGAAAGATGAGCAAACATATTTGGAAATTTTGGAAAAGAATAATATTGCACCGAAGGACTTTTTAATGGTTGGAAATTCATTAAAATCTGACGTTCTACCTGTTAGAAATATTGGGGGAACGGGAATTTATATTCCCCATAAATTGACGTGGAAACATGAGGAAGTTGACAGAACTTTTGATTTAGAGAGGATTGTCGAACTTAAAACTATATCGGCTTTAAAGGTGTGGTTAAAAAACCAAATTTAAAGTAATTTCTATACTTTCGCTAATGCTTTTCAAAGCAAATAATACAACGGAGATTTCTATGACTGTTTGGTATTCACTTATATTGATTATAAACCTTACCCCGAACGTTGGGATTACGCCAAATGCGAATTTTCAGTCTCATATCATACAAAATAACTTATCTAAAAATGAATGTATGAGACAAGCATATGAACTCAAAAAAGACCCCCGGTTCTATATAAAAAACAATGGGGAAGTCTTGGAGAATTTTCAGAATTCCGATGAAGTGCTTGGCGACCACCGGTACTATTGCTATCCAACTCGCACCAATTAAACAATATAGATTTTTTCTCAATTAACTCTTTGAGCATTAATTGCGATATTTTAAAAATTTTCACCGTTGAAAGTCATATCATATAGTAGTTAAATAAAGCATGTTTAAAACAACTATCATAAATACATTTTCTTCCGAAGATGAATGTGAAATGTTCATTATGGTATTAAAACAACAGTGGCCAAAATATAAAGAATCAGTTCCCGAGAGCACTCTGGAAATAGTTAGAGATATAGATATGCCAAATAGAATGTTGGCGCTATGGAGCTTTAAACAAAAGGCAGACCAAAAAGTTATTATGAAAATAGGAGAGCAAATAATCGTACCTTTTAGAGATCGATTAGCACCAAAAACAATTACGTATAATTGGGAGGTTGACCAAGTTCTATCCCTAGGAAGGTAAAAGCTACTGCGAAAATATGTATTACAGAATATGTAACATATAAAAATAAAGATTTTAATAAAATACCTTTTGGGGAGCTAATCAATAAAATTTATTATGGGCATGAAACAAGCATTTAGAGGTGCTAATGAACAAATGGAACAAAATTAAAAGCCTGATTGAGAATAAAGACTTTGAGGGACTTCAGGATATTTTACATGATGAATATTTATATCTAAGAGAAACTACATTGATTTCCAAAGATGAAATGGTATCGTTCATAAAAAAAAGATTTGAGGACGGTTTAACTTTTGAAAAGCTTGAGCTTATAATCGAAAACAAAGATCTATTGGCATGGAGGGACGTGTTAATAGAGCACGGAGGTAAAAAATGGGAAACTACCAATGTACAATTATGGAAAGATGATAAAGTTTGGAGAGATGTTGTCAGCGTTCGTGATTTGGAGAAGGTAGACCGCATCTAGGAATTAAATAAAACAAATTTTCTACATAAATAGAAAAAATGGCTGTAGCTAGAACTAATATTATAAACTTTTTTTCGGAAGAAGATTTCGATAAATACTTTGCTCTTCATAAAGAGTTTGCAAGTTCTTTGGATGAGTGTGGTCTTCTTGAAGCTACCTATGTAAAAGCAAGTGCAACCTCACTACTATATTTTTCTGTTGTTGAAACCGAAGAAGGCGCTCAAGAGATTTTAAGAAGGGCAAATGAATGGCGTGAAAAGTACGATTTTAAAGTTGACGTAATTACCTTTGATGGAAAAATTCTTTATGAATATGGTAAGATGAAAAATTAATACTGTTATCTAATCGAGTCGAAGGAAGTATGCGCGCATTATGAGTGTTGGTAGGGTTGGTATGTTTAACTTTTTCACAGAGCCTGACTGTGAGAAATTTATTGCCATGCACACTACCAAAGTTCCCCAACTCTTAGAACGTGGTTTATTAGAAATCACTTGGGTTCGAGCTAGTCCAGAGTCCGTTTTGATGTTTGTTATTTTTGAAACTAAGGAAAAAGGTGATTTGCTTTTTAAAGAAATGTCGGAATGGAGGGAACAATACGATTTTAAAATCACAGATACCATCGTGTTTGACGGTGATGTTATTCAACAACTAAGGAAACAATAATTATTTGATAATTAGCTTATGAGAGGCAATAAAATGACTGAAACCAATCTCATGTCGTACAATACCTTTACATTTAAAACGGAGGCTCAAATGCTTCTGCACATAAGGTTATGGGAAGAAAAAGGAAAGCTCCTTTTTGCAAAGCTCAAACAGAAAGGATGTACAAGATTCTGCTATAATCAAATTTGGAATAAAAAGGGTACTTATAAGACATCAACACTTTTTGAATATAATAGTCCACAATCATATAAGGATTGTCAAAAAGCCATTGATAATTTTCGGCAAAGCATAATGAAAGAGCTTGAAGCAATTAGTCCGGTTATCGAGTCCAGTAGAAACGTTATTCTTCAAGATCTGTACTAAGTGGAAATTATTTACTTCTCAAATTTTGTGCAAAGATTTTACTTTTCATTCTCCAAGTCATCACAAAAAGATCCAACGTATTTGAATAGAAAAATTTTTAATTTTTTATAAGCTTGATCTTCATATCGCAACTATAGTGCTTAATTATACCCATGTACTTAATTGTCATAATATATAAATGCCCATCATAGAAAATACGATAAAAATTTGTATCATTCACAGGCATAAAATTTCCTTTTTCAAGAACTTCTAGACATTCGCCAGAAGTTACTTTCCTATCCTGTATTTTTTGCTCAGATACTGATCCACTATATGCGGGCTTAACTATTAAGAGTATTATAAATACTGTATATAGTCTTGGAATGATACCAAAAGACGCTTTGACTTTCTCAAGTATATTCTTCTTTTCTACTGGAGCAGATTTTTCATCATGCAACCTAGTTAATTCTATCATCCTTCAACTTTCTTTGCCAAACATATAATAGAGACTCTTAGTTAATTTGCCAACTTGGCAATGGATCGTATCCTAATTGCAATAAAGCATGTGGAACATCAACAAATACCCAATTTTCAACCAGCAATTTATTTTCACGTCGCCACCAATCACATACTCGTATAAATATCCGTTCATTAGTTGGCTCTTGTCCAAGAAAGGGTTTGACGTTTATTCCAGTTAGGGAGGGCCATCCTCCTGAACAAGTGTAATTTCCCTCACCAAATCGTGTGAAATGTTTAGTTAGACCATTATTCTTTGACCCTCCTGACCATCCTTCAAATTCGGACTCGAATGGAACCTGGAATGAGCAAACTCTTCTACACCAATAAAAGAGCCAAAAGCTCCTGGCCCATACCACATCATATTTTTATGCCAATATGGACGCCAAGCTTCGTTTTTTGTTGCTAAGTTTGCTAACATGTCTGTAACAATCTGATAACTCAATTTTCCTTCTTTGGGATCACAATTTTCTTTGAGTACGCCATCATGCGATGCAGGTCCTTGTATTAAACCCGTATATCCCCGGGAATGTCCAGGTCCTATATCCAATGGCCATTGATTACAGGCAATCATTAGTTCTGGAATGTCTAAAAAAATGTAGCTTTCAACAGCTCTATCATTGCCAATACGATGAAATTCTCCATAACGTAAATATGACAAGTTACCTGACGCCTTTATGCCAAGCCAGTCATTTTTAAATTGGCCTACGTAATAGCCCGCTGAACTAATCCATTTTTGACCTTCAAACTCACCAACCATAAAAATATCGTCTCGTCGATAAAGTCCCCGTAATGAGTTTTGAAGGGGTAAAAAAAAATGTTCAAGGTAGACCTTTGGCCCGTTTATCTGATTAAAGGGATGAACAATATTAATTAATGCGTCCTCATGGAAGAAACTGGCAATGATAGGTTCTAAGTCGCCTGGCTGCTTTAATCTCTCTGAATAATCTAAATAGAGTGCGCGCCCATCATTTATCATTTATTAAGATTAGTTAAATTATATTTAACTAACAATCTTTATATTCGCCGTTGATGATTTAACCTTATCTCAATTTATTTCAAAGGTTATTTTTTGGTCTTCCTAAAGTGTTTTCAAAACTTATTTTTAAATAGTGCTTACGTGTATAAATACACCCTTAGAGCCGTAATCATGCTCAATAAAGCCATATCCTTTGTTAGTGTTAAACCACTTAACTTTTCCGTTTACCATAATATCTATCCTTTTCCAAATACGCACTTTGAACAGATAAATTTCCTCAGATTTCAAAAAAAATAAAAAATCTAAGCTCACTGGATCGCTATACTAATAGACTTAAATACTCAATAGTTACTTTTGACAAAAGAGTGGCCTTCCCAAATAGGTCTTGCACCAAAAATATTGAAAACGCCACTCGAATTTATTTTGAATTAATTATAAATAGTTAAGAGAGTTGCACCGCTAACGACTATCGGCACAACTAAATTTAATAATCTAAAAAGCCCAATCGGTTGTGACCGCCAACTTTCTGCATAATTTGAATTTTGCATTTCTTTAGGCATATCATTTCTTAAAGCTTCAATATCTCTAATTGCGCCGTCTCCGGCAGCCACTTGTACAACAGCTATTGCGACGGCCAGTACAGCACAAATAAGGTCGACCTCACCAGAGTCCGATGCTGTTAACCCTATAATAACTATCAAATAGCTAGCTATCGAACAATAGAGTGTTTTATATACATCATGTATTCTATTATTTGCGGCTACAATTACTTGATCTACATTCATTCTGCTCTCCTTTTTTAGTTTATTTTATGAACTTATAGCATTAGGCAACAGTTTTGCCTATTTGTCCACTTATCAATTTAAAGGAAATTTTTCAACCAATGCATTTTGGTATCAAAATATCTCTAGTTTTCAACCCAGATGTCATTGTTAATAGATTTTGAACATTAATATCTTTCAGCGTTGGGTTATTTTCAATTACATCATTTTTTTGAAATATTGAACCTAATGTTTGCTGTCACTTCTTATATCACCTTTATCAATAGCAATGCCGACCCACGCTGACGTCAACTTTTTGTTACGGAATAGATATTACTCAATGTTTTCTCGTCAGTGTTATTAGAGTATAGCTCGCCAATCAAATACCCATTTTTAAGTATTATGACGCTGTCTATCGGAAATTTTTTTTTCTGCATATATTCAAACATTTCACTTATTGATCTAGGATCAAAGCCTTGCGACTTTGGTTAGCTTGTTCTCCATTCTCTCGTTGGCCAGTATTGTGTTCCAAAAGCTGAGGCTGAAAGGAAAAGACCTAATAATATGATTAACATCGATTTAGCGAGCATTTCTAATTATCCAGTAGTTAAAATTAAAAATAAAAAGAAACATTAATGCTTTAAAATTTGTCATTTTTCTATGTTTGGGCGTGATGAATCGAAAATTACCGGCCCATCAATCATCGCACAGAGCCACAGACGATAATGGCTAATTAGACCGTCTTTCAATTTAAAGAAGCTAAATACATCCGCTGAAACTTCTTTCCCCGTCGCCTCACGCTTTAACCAGGGACCCCTATGGATCCCTGTAAAAAACCAATGAGCCATGACTTCATTTTCATTTCCCACTATCTCCTTAATCTCAAGTCTTAACTCTCCTATTTGACTACGAAACGTCTTAACGTGAGCTATGAGTCCATCTCTCCCAACCGGCCCACCAAATGCTCGATTTGCTTCATCAATCATGTCTGGTTGTGTAATTGTCTTAATTAAATCTAATCGGCCATTCTGACCAATCTCTATTAAATAAGTTTCCATTAATGTTTTTGAATCCATTATCTTAGTGCAATCCTTTAGTAAAAGTCTTAGTGTGACTAGATAGCCCATGTTCTTCACATGTTATACAAATAATCATTTTTAGTGGAAACACTGTTTAGCAATCGTTGTTTTTAGAGTTCGAGTGTCTTTAGCGGAGACTGGTAGGAATTGAGTAGAAGACATTATTTAATTTTTCTCTTCAAAATGTTCATTTTATCTTAATCAATTTTTGGGACGCTTATTTTCAGTAGCCATTTGTTCATCTCTTCCCAATTTGTTCCTCTATAAGCTCTAGAAGCTTTCTGTATTTTTCCAAATTATTCTCGAAAAACCATTCCAATTATTACTTTATGCGCAAACATATTCAAAAAATATAAATTTCTAATTTTGTTTCATACCTTATCGCATAGGCATTATTAAATATTTGCAAATCAGAGTCTTAGGTCAAATACTTATAAAGATTATGGTGGGGCTGAGAAGAGTTAATTGCTTCGTACCTGCACCAATCACTACATCAAAGTAATCAATATCAATATGTTAGGCAAAGTGTAGTTCATGTCAAGACGCACATATTTGTCTACCGTTTTGTCTACCCCTATGATCTGTTCAAACAAAGTGCTTACAAATCAATAGCTTAGCTTTTAAGATGGTGCGGCTGAGAAGACTTGAACTTCCACGGGTTTTACCCCACAGCGACCTCAACGCTGCGCGTCTACCGATTCCGCCACAGCCGCGTTTTCAATACTATTTTCAATCTTGAGTTAGATATGATAGTTTCCCCCAAAAAGCAACACGATATATTAATAGCACAAATGATAGAATGGAAGCACGATAAAAGTTTAGTAGATTACAAAATTGCTGAGCAAACGATGTCTAAACGAGTTGAAGATATAATTTCAAATCAAAAGACAGAGCTTATCTGGTTTTTAGAGCACGACAACGTTTTTACTCTCGGTACATCTGCAAAAATGAGCGATTTCAAGAACCATGTCAATATTCCGATGTATCAAACAAAAAGGGGTGGGCAGACAACCTATCATGGTCCTGGTCAACGAATCGTTTATCTTATGCTGGATTTAAGAAATGGAATAAAAGACATAAAAAAATTAGTATGGAACATTGAAGAATGGATTATTTTGGTCCTCAAGGAACTGGGCATTTTGGGGTACAGAATTCCTGGAATGGTCGGAGTTTGGGTTGTGGATCCTAGCACCGTTAACAAAGATGGAACTCGTGATAAGAAAATAGCAGCGCTTGGATTAAGGGTAAAGAAATGGGTAACATTCCATGGCTTAGCATTAAATGTAAACCCAAACCTTAACTTTTTTAACAACATTAATCCATGCGGTATATCTGGGAAAGGAGTTACCTCTTTACATGAGCTGGGAGTTAAAATAAAAACAGCCGATATAGACAGAGTGTTTAAGAGAACTTTTTCAACAATTTTTACAAAATGAGAAATCTCTCACGTGCGTCGAACGGTCTCTAAATTTTGGCTGGAAAAATTAATTAGTATGTACTATATATTAAAGTGTTTAATTCACTATCAGTGCTTAAAGGGGGCGTCTTTTAATGGTTGATGTTACAGATCAAATTTCACATGGACACGAAAAGAAAAATTTCTTCACTCGTTGGTTCATGTCAACAAATCATAAAGATATAGGTATTTTATATATATTTACTGCGGCACTTTTAGGTTTTATCGCGGTGGCATTTACCGTCTACATGAGATTAGAGCTTATGGAACCAGGAGTGCAGTATATGACTAATGCCGATGGTGAGCCAAATGGGCATATGTGGAATGTTTTAATTACTGGCCACGGTGTATTAATGATGTTTTTCGTTGTCATTCCAGCTCTCTTCGGCGGTTTTGGTAATTACTTCATGCCATTGATGATCGGAGCACCTGACATGGCGTTCCCAAGAATGAATAACTTATCTTATTGGTTGTTCGTCGCAGGTTCATCTCTTGCGGTATGTAGCTTATTAGCACCGGGAGGAAATGGTCAATTAGGATCCGGAGTTGGATGGGTGTTGTACGCTCCTTTGTCAACCTCTGAGCAGGGGATGTCTATGGATTTAGCAATATTCGCTATTCATTTATCTGGAGCTTCATCAATATTAAGCGCCATAAATATGATCACAACGTTTTTAAATATGCGTGCACCAGGTATGACACTTCACAAAACACCTCTATTCCCTTGGTCAATAGTAGTTACAGCTTTTCTTATACTTTTGTCACTACCTGTATTAGCAGGTGCGATTACAATGCTCCTAACCGATAGAAATTTTGGCACGACATTTTTTGATCCTGCAGGAGGCGGTGATCCAGTACTTTATCAACACCTTTTATGGTTTTTTGGCCACCCAGAAGTCTACATGATTGTAATTCCTGGGTTTGGAATAGTGAGCCATGTTATTTCAACATTTTCAAAGAAGCCAGTATTCGGATATCTACCAATGGTGTATGCTATGATAGCAATTGGTGCATTAGGTTTTGTTGTATGGGCCCATCATATGTATACCGTCGGTATGTCTGTTACGCAGCAAGCCTATTTTATGCTTGCAACAATGGTTATAGCGGTTCCTACGGGCATAAAGATTTTTTCATGGATTGCCACAATGTGGGGGGGATCAGTTGAGTTTAAAACACCCATGCTATGGTCGATAGGCTTCCTATTTCTTTTCACCGTTGGTGGAGTAACAGGCATAGTTTTAAGCCAAGCGGGAATCGACAGAGCATATCATGATACATATTATGTTGTAGCTCACTTTCACTATGTTATGTCTCTAGGCGCTGTTTTTTGTATATTTGCTGGTATATATTATTGGATAGGGAAAATGTCTGGTCGTCAATATCCTGAGTGGGCAGGGAAACTACACTTCTGGGCCATGTTCATTGGATCAAATATTACGTTTTTCCCACAACATTTTCTTGGAAGACAAGGTATGCCTCGACGATATATAGATTATCCAGAGCAATTTGCATTATGGAATTATGTATCATCTATTGGCGCTTTCATATCCTTTGGATCATTTATATTTTTCTTTGGTATAATTTTTTACACATTAATGTGGGGTAGACGTGTAACAGAGGAAGCTTATTGGGGGAAACACGCTGATACATTGGAGTGGACATTGCCAAATCCACCACCCGAGCATACTTTTGAAACATTACCTACTCGAGACATGTGGGAGTCCAAGTCAACTAGCCACTAATTAGGGTTATTATGTTGAAAATATCGGATAACTGGGGTGACGCAAATGATGCACCATTTATAAACATTCGTTTGGTGCCAAATAGATCCCTAGACTCATATGGAACTAAAGTAGTTTTTGCTGTAATAGCATGTGGGTTTTTACTTCCTATAATACCTTTTATTGGCAGTCCAATAGGTACAACATTAACGATTTTTTCAGGGTTGACATTCTATCTTTTTCTAACCCTGCTTCAAAAAAACTTTCATCAGGGTAGCACTTTCGAAGAGGTTTTAATTTCAAAAAATAAAATTAAAGTAGTACACCAAGAAAAGAATAAAAAGCGAATGACTTGGGAGTGTAATCCTTATTGGACCAAGGTACATCTCGACATTAATAATCCAAAATTGAAAAATTACTTAACCTTAGCTGGAAAAGGAAAGCATATTGAATTGGGTGCATTTTTGAGCCCAGATGAACGTCTTGAGCTACGAGATAAAATTCAGAATGCCCTAGCTAAAGCCAATAGTTCATGATATATCAATCCTTATTGATATTCTTGAAGTCACATGAAAATAATTGCTAATGAAACCTCTGGATTCCAGTTCAAGCGTTTTGCGTTGCTTGGTATGTCTGGGCTCGGGAAGACATTTATCTCTCGCAAACTGGTGAACAAAGACAGATGGTCACATTATTCAGTGGATTACGAGATAGGTAAGCTCCTCTTTAAGAAGGAGCATAAACACTTACTTGATGGTTTTGAAATAGGCAATCTAACAAATCTATCTAATTTCCTTGGCAAACCTGGCTCTCAGTCGATGGGAGGAATATTATTTTCAGAGTATTTAAAACGTCAACAACTTCATCGCGATGCAGAAATTAAAGCAACGCTCAATGCAAGTTCACTAGTAGAAGACTCACCGGAGTTGTCACACTTTATGTGTGATACATCTGGTTCTATCTGTGAACTGGTAAATCCACTAGACGAAAATGATAAAATACTATCATCATTATCCAAAAACTTTCTTATAATCTGTCTTGAAGCACCTGACACTATGTATCAGGTATTAATTGACAGATTTCTAGCCAAACCTAAACCAATGTATTATGAGGAAAATTTCTTACACTCTCTATGGCAACGTTTTAGGGATGACAATTCCTCTATTTGTGATGAAATAAATCCTGATGACTTTATGATTTATGGATTTAAAGCACTTATTAAAAGAAGAAAAGCGATTTTCGATACAATCTCCAAAAATTGGGGTATATCCTTAACCTTCGAGCAATTACGTGAAGTAAAAAGTGCTGCAGATTTAATTGGGGCTATCGAGTGTGCAATCCGGGTAAAATAAAGGGCCAATAATGCCGATAAAAATTCCTAAAAGTTTACCAGCCTTCGAAATTCTTCAAAATGAAGGTGTTATGGTAATGTCTAGTCAATTAGCAGAGAAGCAAGATATTCGCCCTTTACAGATAATATTACTTAACTTGATGCCGGAAAAAATAAAAACTGAGACGCAATTTGCGCGACTCATCGGAGCAACACCTCTTCAAATAGAGTTTACCTTATTAAGAGTATCATCACATGTTTCAAAGAATACGTCTAAAGAACACCTTGAAAACTTTTATAAGACTTTTGATGATGTGCGTAATTACAAATTTGATGGACTAATTATTACAGGTGCACCAATAGAGCACCTTCCATTTAAAGCAGTCGATTATTGGGGAGAATTGAAAGATATTTTAGAATGGGCAAAAACATCTGTGCACTCCGTATTTGGTGTTTGTTGGGGGGCGATGGCTATGCTTTATTATTTCTACGAAATAGAAAAACTTATGCTGGACAGAAAGGCTTTAGGACTATTTCGGCATAAGAACAGAAAAGTTAACTCCCATTTTTTAAGAGGTTTCTCAGACGATTTGATTGTGCCTGTCAGTCGCTGGACAGAAATATCAAGAGGTGAAATAGTTGAGAAAAAAAATCTAGAAATACTTCTGGATTCTGATGAAGTTGGACCTTGTCTTATAGAAGATAAGGAAAAAAACTTTTTATTTTTACTTAATCATTTGGAATATGACAGTAATACTCTTAATGATGAATATTTGAGAGATAAAGGTACTGAAAAAAAATTTCAGGTTCCTAAAAACTATTTCCCTAATGATGATCCAAAACAAGATCC
Source organism: uncultured Alphaproteobacteria bacterium (assembly GCA_902611475.1). Lineage (GTDB taxonomy): Bacteria > Pseudomonadota > Alphaproteobacteria > Rhodobacterales > Rhodobacteraceae > CACIJG01. The sequence continues at coordinate 3,774 of CACLZW010000001.1, read as the reverse complement.
GATAAACAGGTGGCGCAGTCATGCACATCTTTTATACGGTAACTGGATAAACGAGATCTATCAGACAACTCCTTTTGAGATAGAAAAGATTGGCTTGAAATAACCATAAATTTAAGGTTATTCTTAGCTATGCGACACTCTCTACCTCAAAATCCACAATTTTATGTTACAGCCCCCCAAGAATGTCCTTATTTAGATAATCAGGTCGAAAGAAAGCTGTTCACGGCCTTATATGGCATTAATTCTAGACGCCTAAATAATTCTTTGTCAAAACAAGGGTTCAGACGATCGCAAAATGTTTTATATAGACCTTCTTGTGCAAACTGCAGCGCTTGTATGTCGGCAAGAATTTCTAGTAGAGAGTTCAAACCTTCAAAGTCACAAAAGAGAATACTTTCAAAAAACTCAGATATTGTAAGAGTTGTAAATCCTGCACTGGCAACCGATGCCCAATTTGATCTTTTCAAACAATATATAACCGCAAGACATCCCAATGGAGGAATGTCAGATATGGATGCTAACGACTTTACTGCAATGATTGAAGAAACAAATGTTGAGTCCAAGTTGATTGAATACTATGCAAAAAAAAATGGCGAGTTAGAACTTATTAGTTTTTCGTTAGTCGACATTTTGGATGATGGTATCTCGATGGTCTATTCAGTATTTAACCCATATCTCAAGGAGAGAAGTCTTGGGACATATATGATTATAGACCATAACAGATTAGCATTAGAAATGACGCTTACGTTTGTTTATCTGGGCTACTGGGTTAAAGGAAGCTCTAAAATGGACTATAAGAAAAGGTTTAGTCCTCTCGAGGTTTTCACAGAAGACAAGTGGATTTGCTCTACCAAAGTTAGACAAACAACACCCAATGCTGTAAATGACTCTAAAGAGAAAATTGGTGTGCCTATCTACTTGCCTTCAGATCAGTAAATTTTCCTAAAAGCTAAGTGAAAGATCTCTATGATTTGCGTTACAGCTAGCTAAATATAGGGCAAGCTCTTTTTGGAACTTGGGCTGAGCTCTTACGCCGAGCGTTGTCTTTGTTTTTTCTAAATAAGTCTCAAGAGGAGAAGCTAAAGTAGTCTTTGAGCCGAGAACCCACTCTTCTAACTCATTTATTTCTTTCCGCGCTTTTTCTAAGTTCTTTTCAACCCTATCTTCTTTAATTTTCTTTTTCTTCAACTCTTTTATTGCTTTTGAGACATTCTTTTTGAACTCAGAGGTGCCTTTTACATCCCTATACTTCCTTACAAAATCATTAAGGCGCTTAACCTTTTCGTCTTTTTCCAACTCGGCTAATCCATCAAGAATTAAGGAGTATTCTTTTTTTACTTTTGTTATTTCTCGGCTTGAAGCTAAAATGTCAGAAACATTTTGAATGGTTTGATATGAGTTTTCACCTTTGCGCCTATAAACATTCCTTAGTTTCTCTTCTTCTTTCATCAGAGCTTTAAAGTCTTTGTAAGTCTGTGGCCAGCTTGCTGGTATTGTCGCTTTTAATTCGTCTATCTCTTCTTGTATGTACCCAATCTCACCCTCTATTTCCTCGACTAAATCCATATTCTTTAGTGTCTTCTGAAGAACCTGATCTTTTTTCAACTCTTTGATATCTCTGAGTTTTACATTTATTTGGCTCTCAATTCTTCTCACTTTTCTTAAAATAGGTTTATATTCGATTGACTCTTGCTTAATTTTTGTTTCCTGACGCATCGCCTTTTCCAAACTATCAATGGCCAACTCAGCATCCCCAATAGCGTTTTCCAACCCACCTCTCACCTTCTTTGGAAGAAGCCCTAAATCGACTGCTTTAAGGTCTAGTACAGCATTTTGTACATATCTGTTTTCAGAGAACAATAAACCTGCACTGTACTCTTCAATACAATATTGTAATCGTGGATTTTTTGGAGGAGGAGAGTTTTCAGATAAAAAACTTGTCCTATTAGGCAAATAGTTAACTAAAGCGGGATAATAACCAACTATAAATAGTGCTAATATCTGTAGGCCTATAAAGGGTACTACCCCTTTATACATTTGCACTGTTTTTACAATTGCAGGAGCAACTCCTCTAAGATAAAACAACGCAAATCCAAAGGGTGGTGTGAGAAACGAAGTCTGGATGTTCAGACCTATCATAACGCCAAGCCAGACAGCCGTTATGTTTGCAGAGGGGTCTGCTAAGAGGATTGGAGCCACTATAGGCACCACTACGACAGCTATTTCTATAAAATCAAGAAAAAATCCAAGTATAAAAATAACCGCCATAACAATTATAAATTTTGCCCAAAAGCCTCCTGGAAGTGAGTTTAGAAACTCACGCACTAAATCTTCACCGCCGAATGCCCTGAAGGCTGCCGTCAGCACAGCGGCTCCTAGTAATATTATAAAAACAAGTGAAGTTGTCTTTGCCGTCTCTAGCATTACGTCATTCAAGGTATTTTCTATTTTGAAAAGGCGGAGAGAACTCCAAATAAGGGATATAATAAAAATTGTTGCTCCAACAATTCCAATTAAAATGCCGGTTAAATCTCTTGCGTCCTGTATCAATAGAATATTCATATCGAAATTCGAGAGCGCAAAAGCCATTATGAGAATCGAAATTAACAAGAGTATTGCTGGAAGATATGCTGTATAATCTTGCTTAGGATTCAAACGATATCCTGCCATTACTAGTGCGCCAGCAGCTCCAATCGCGCCAGCTTGATTAACAGTAGCTATTCCAGAAATAATTGACCCTAAAACCAAGATAATTAAAGTCAGAGGAGGTATCAATATGAAGCCAACCCTGACCCAGAAAGCAGCATTCATCTTTCCATTGTAGGGAACAGATGGTGCTAGTCGTGGGAAGAAAAGGGCTAGCACAAGAATAAAGAGCATATAGAGCAAAACAAGAACTATCCCCGGGACAAAAGCACCCAGAAACATCTCCCCTGCACTTGTGGATGTTACATCCATTACAGAAGGCATTGATAAATCTCCAGTAGCTTCTTTATGTAAAGCCTTTCGAAGCGAGCTAGCCTGATCCGCTGCAGATCCGAGCTGATCGGAAAGAATTATAAGAACAATAGACGGCGGAATTATTTGTCCTAAAGTTCCAGAAGCAGCGATCGTTCCTGTAGCAAGGGCAGGTGAATATTTATTTCTTAGCATAACTGGTAGAGAGATCAGTCCCATAGCTACCACAGTTGCACCGACTATCCCCGTCGTAGCGGCAAGAAGGGCACCAACAAAAACTACTGAAATTCCAAGACCTCCTGGAACTGGGCCAAATAAATTAGCCATCGTTACTAACAAATCCTCCGCTATCTTAGATTTTTGAAGCATTATACCCATAAAAATAAACAAGGGGATCGCTATAAGAGTATCTCTTTCAACATCCCAATAAACGAACCTGAGATTGGTTACACCTGCAGAAAGCCACTCATAGGGCCCCCCACTGTGAAAATATGCATCAAAGTTTCCTTCAAACAAATATCCAAATCCCGCAGCCGCTACTATAGAAATGATTGCAGCGCCAGGGAGAGAAAAGGCTACTGGATAGCCTGAGCCTAAAGCAAAGGCCATGGTTAGAAATAAAACTGCTAAGAAAAATAGCTCCATTTAATGCCCTAACTGTATTGATGTATCGCGTTTTCCTGGTTCCCCATTTATATCAGCGAGACTTTCAAAAAACTGAACAACAAATTGCACCAACATCGTAGCACCGAATATACCCAGAAACATTGCCATCTGATATTTTATAAACATTCCGTTTATTCCTTGGTTCGTTAT